>JAIKXA010000046.1 GCA_024684355.1 Lachnospiraceae bacterium | reverse complement strand
AATATCATCAAGCAGGGTACCACATCTCCTTATTCACTTTACAGTGAGTCTCTTGCATCCTTTACAACAGGTGAGCTTTACGATCATCATGATGCAGAAGGCTTCATCAACCTGTTCGGACTTTCACTTAAGGTAAGAGCTATGAAGATGGCTGAAGTTGAAAAAAATAAAAAATAATTAAATAGTTTTAATTGATTGTTTTCTTTACAAAATTCAAAGCCTGGGATATAATAGTCCTTAGGCTTTGATTTTTTTCGGAGGACTATAAAAGTGAAAAAGAAAACTAAAAAAATAGTAAATAAAGTTAAAAAAATCCTTGGGATAGCAGTGGCAGCTGTACTTGTATTCGTAATACTGTTTTTTATTTTTGCGGCAATTACCGAATACAGACCTGCTGACAGAAAAGAAGTTCAGTTTGACAGTTCCCTGGATATCATGGAAAAAAGAAGCTTTGATATTATGACACTGAACATGGGATATGCGGGACTCGGTGAAGAGATGGATTTCTTCATGGACGGAGGAAAAGGCGTAAATCCTGAGTCTAAGGAACGTGTTCAGGAAAATCTTGACGGTATAGAGAAGATGCTTGATCTTGTAAATCCTGATTTTTATTTCCTTCAGGAAATTGATAAGGATTCATCCAGATCCTATCATATCGATGAAACCGCATATCTTCAGAAAGATTATTCGTCAAGAGCTTATGCACAGAACTATGTATGTAAGTGGGTACCGTACCCTATAGCACACATGATAGGAAGCGTGGACAGCGGCATAATGACACTTTCTACGCACAAAATGGCTTCGGCAGAGAGGATAAGCCTGCCGAATTTCCAGAGCTGGCCGAAGTCAATGTTCATGCTTAAACGTTGTATGCTGGTGAACAGGATACCGTTGGAAGGTACGGATAAGCAGCTGGTACTGGTTAATTTCCATCTTGAGGCCTATGATGACGATAAGACCAAGACAGAGCAGACAAAGGTTGTTGCTGAATTTGTCCAGGAAGAATATGCTAAAGGCAATTATGTGGTAGCAGGAGGCGATTTCAACCAGAGTTTCCCCTATGCGGAAGATGTATTTCCCAGATTGGAAGGAGATATATGGCGTCCCGGTACGATCGACATGACAATGCTGCCTGAGGACTGGAAGCTGTGCTACGATCTTAGTGCCCCTACATGCAGATCGATAGATAAGCCGTTTACCGGACTTACGGACCATCAGGTCTTCTGTCTGGACGGTTTCATCCTGTCGCCTAATCTTGATTGCGAATTTGTAGCTACGATCAATTGTAACTTCAAAAATACCGATCACAATCCGGTATATATGAGAGTATCTTTTGCGGATGACGTTGAAGAACAGTGATGTAAGAAAGTCAGATAAAAGGAATACCAAAGTATGGGAAAATCTTTGTTTATAGCGGAAAAACCGAGCGTGGCACAGCAGTTTGCCGATGCCATATCGCATAATTCCAAACAGAGCTTTAAAAAATCCGACGGATACATAGAATCTGAAGAATGCGTTGTCACATGGTGTGTAGGGCATCTTGTTACCATGAGTTATCCCGAAAGCTATGATGCTGCTCTTAAAAAATGGAGTCTAGAAACGATCCCTTTTATTCCGGAAACATTTAAATATGAGGTCATAGACAGCGTTAAAAAGCAGTTTAACATTGTTAAAGGGCTTCTGAACAGGGCTGATGTATCGAAGATATATGTTTGTACCGACTCGGGACGTGAGGGAGAATATATATACAGGCTCGTCGACAGCATGGCAGGTGTACCTGCCGATAAAGAAAGAAGACGTGTCTGGATAGATTCACAGACGGAAGAAGAGGTAATGCGCGGCATACGCGAGGCAAAACCTCTTTCTGCATATGATAACCTTTCTGATGCAGCTTATTTGCGAGCTAAGGAAGATTACCTCATGGGTATTAATTTTTCACGTGTGCTTACGCTTAAGTACGGTTACGATGTAAGAAAGTTTCTGCATGAAGAGCAGGGCAGCGCTATCTCCGTAGGCAGGGTAATGACCTGCGTACTCGGTATGGTGGTCAGACGTGAAAGAGAGATAAGAGATTTTAAGAAAACATCATTTTACAGGGTTACGGCTGACTGCAAGCTGCCCGGTGCCGGAGCCGCACCTCTTTCCTGTGAGTTCAGGGCAGTGGAAGGGTCGAAGTACTATAACACTCCCGCAATGTATAAAGAGAACGGCTTTAAGGAGCTTGACACAGCCAAAGAGCTTATCGGCAGCATGAAGAAGGAAAAGCCGGAAGACGTGATATATTCAACTATATTCGGAAAGGGCAGCCAGAGTGTGGTAATAGCACATGATGATGCCAAAGGCGAGGCGGAGCAGACAGCCCAGAATGTTCCGGTAACAGGTTACGTCACCGATTGTCAGGAAGGGCTTCAGGCTGCTGTATTTTCGGTTGAAAAGAAAAAGGAATCAAAGAACCCGCCGCTTCTTTTTAACTTGGCAGAGCTTCAGAACGAGTGCTCTAAGCTGTTTAAGATCAGCCCCAATGAGACGCTTAATATAACCCAGGAGCTGTATGAGAAGAAGCTTGTAACCTATCCGAGAACCGATGCGAGAGTGCTTTCTACAGCTGTAGCAAAAGAAATCGACAAGAATATATCGGGACTTAAGAACTTTGCTCCGGTAAAAGAATTTGCCGAATATATCTTAAACGAAAAGAAGTTTGTTGGCCTGGCCAAGACAAAATATGTCAACGACAAACAGATAACGGATCACTATGCCATCATACCTACAGGACAGGGTTTTTTGGCACTGGCTTCGTTAAAGCCCCTGAATGCCAAAGTATATGAACTGATATGCCGTAGGTTTTTAAGTATTTTCTATCCTGCTGCGGTATTCAGAAAGATCAGCCTTACCGTCGAGAAGGACGGCGAGAAGTTTGTTGCGAACTTTAAGGCTTTGGAGTCTGAAGGATGGTATAAAGTAGCTAAGCCTGCAGGCGGTAAAGAAGAAAAACAGACCGACGAAAACTCTCCGGAAAAAGCTGAGGGCGAAGCAGATGCCGAAGCTGAGAGCGAAGAGTACGGAACAGATATCCTGGAGGCGGTAGGAAAGCTTAAAAAAGGTACCATGCTCGACATAAAGACCTTCAGTATCAAGATGGGCGAGACTGCACCGCCCAAGAGATACAACTCGGGTTCCATCATACTTGCTATGGAAAATGCAGGCCAGCTTATAGAGGATGAGGATCTGCGTGCCCAGATCAAAGGAAGCGGCATCGGTACCAGTGCAACACGTGCGGAGATACTTAACAAACTGGTGCGTATCTCGTACCTGTCTTTAAATAAGAAAACCCAGATAATCACACCGAACCTCAAAGGAGAGGTAGTGTATGAGGTAGTAAATGCCACGATAAAGAGCCTGCTCAATCCTGAGCTTACCGCGAGCTGGGAAAAAGGACTTACGGGCGTGGCAGAGGGTGAGATAAAGGAAGAAGAGTATATGCATAAGCTTTCTTCGTATATCACCAGGATGACGGACGGCGTTAAAAAGTCGGCACACGGACGTGCTCTGGAAAATAATTTCAGATATGCCGCATCTTTTTACGGTAAGTCCAAAAAATAGGACAGTTGATAGTGTATCTTTACGGTAAAGGAGTTAAGAAAACTTTGCTAATGGAGGTACACTATGAAAAAAGCATTATCGTTAAAGAAGGTTTTAAAGGGATTCAGAAGGTTTCTTATATCCGCATTTCTTGTATTTTGGAGCATAGGCATGCTGCTGGGCGGTTTTTACGGGCTGGCAGCTGTTGCGGTAGGTATTCCCGCAGCGCTCTGTTTTAATGTTTTTGAATTCTGATATATGGACATTTGCGAAGAAATGTGGTATTCTATAAGGTGTATGATGTTTATTGTGTCTTTTTGTGATACGGAGGAGTTTTTATGGAACCTACTTTCGTAAATAAGCCGATAGAACGTATACCTATAAGTCGCGCAGTTCCGGGGATGGAGCTGGCCAGGGACATTTACTCGCGTAATGACCAGATGGTCTTGGGACGGGGGTCTATTTTAGATGCACAGAAGATATCTAAGATAATGTTTTATTCCGTCGAGACCATCACTGTGTATAAACAGGAGCAGCAGGGAGAAAAAACACTTACCGAACAGCTTAAAACCAGTGTGGAGTTCAGGGAATTCTCATTAAAGTACGATAAGACGGTTGCCAGTTTTAAGGACTCGGTCAACGGTGTCATTGCGGAAAACCGTGAGATCGACGGTGAAGAGCTGTTGGGAGAGATAGAAGACATCATAGATCATGCGGGCAATAACTCGCGTATATTCAACATGCTTCACTGCATCAGGGACTATGATGAAATGACTTATGTGCACAGCGTAAATGTCTCCCTTATCTGCAACTGCTTTGCCAAGTGGCTTGAGATGAGCCCCGAGGATACACAGATAATAACGCTGGGCGGTCTTTTGCACGATATCGGAAAGATCTGTATCCCCAGGGAGATACTTTTAAAACCCGATGCGCTTACCGCCGAAGAATATGAGATCGTAAAAACACATACCGTTAAGGGATATGATATATTGAAGGACAAAAGAGTTGATGACCGGATCAAGATGATCGCCCTTCAGCATCATGAACGTGCGGACAGGACCGGATATCCTTACAGCAAGTCCGGAGAAGAGATAGAGCCGTTTGCGATGATCGTAGCCATTGCGGATGTATATGATGCCATGACATCGGATAGGGTATACAGACCGAGGATCTGTCCGTTTGATGTGGTTAAGATACTTGAAGACGGCAATGACAAATACAGTGCCAATTTCCTGATACCTCTTCTCGAACAGATAACGGAGGTATATATCAATCATACGGTAAGACTTTCAAATGATACCATAGGCAGGATAGTCATGATCAACCGCAACGAGCTTTCTAAGCCCGTTATCCAGGTTAAGAATGATTTTGTCGATCTTACCAGACTCAGGAAGATAAAGATAGAAGAGATACTTTAGGGTTTATATATTTTAAAATCGGAGGAAGATAATGGAGGACGGGGATAAGATCATCCGGGAAAGAAGGATCAACGGACAGACAAAAAAGTATGCCCATATTGGGGTTGTGGCTTTTTTTGTTATTGCCGCTGCTGTTCTTTTAGTTTTTATTTTCCTTCGTTTTGACGAGTTTACAGATTTCCTTTCCGGTGTGTTCGGTGCCATGTCGCCGGTCATAGTCGGAATTGTTATGGCCTATCTGCTTAACCCGTTTATGAGCTTTTTCGAAAACGGTCTTTCACGTGTCATATGCAAACATGCAAGGAAGATTACCAGGGCAAAGAAGGTTTGCAGGATCCTGGCACTCATAATCACGATGGTAATACTGGTCGCAGGTTTTTCATTTGTTCTTTACCTGCTGGTACCCGAACTTACCGATACGGTCATGGGTACGGATACCGAGGAGGGTCTGATAGATATCCTTCCGGCACAGAGTGAGAACCTGAAAGAATGGTTTAACGGTGTGCTGAACGGAGATTCGAAGTTTTCATACTGGGCAAAGGATGCATTTGAAAAGGGCACCACTTATATTGAAGACTTCATAAACGATAAGGTATTTAATTACACATCCGATATCGTAGGTTATGTTGCCAGCGGTGTATGGAGCGTGTTCGGCATAGTATATGATATCATAATCGGTATAGTCTTTTCGGTCTATATCCTTTTGGCAAAGGACACTTTCGGTGCTCATGCAAAGAAGATCGTTTATTCGCTGTTTAAGAGAAGAAGAGCAAATGTGATAGTGAGAGTTGCAAGACAGTGCCATTACAAATTTACCGGAGCCATAACCGGCAAGATAGTGGATTCGATAATAATCGGTGTAATGTGCTTTATCGGAATGTTTATCCTTGATCTCCCGTACAGAGTGCTGATAAGCGTGATCGTGGCGGTTACAAATGTTATACCTTTCTTTGGACCGTACATAGGAGGTATTCCGAGTGCATTCTTAATCCTTTGCTTCGATCCTTTAAAGGCGTTGTATTTCGTTATCTTTATCATTGTGCTGCAGCAGTTTGACTGTAATCTGCTCACACCGCATATCGTTGGCGATTCGATCGGTCTTTCACCTTTCTGGGTGCTGTTTGCATGTGTTGTATTCGGTGCGATGTTTGGTCTTCCCGGAATGCTGCTCGGTGTACCCGGTATGGCATGTATCTATATGATCATCAAGGAGATAGTGGAATACAGACTGAAACGAAAAGGACTGCATCCGGAAACCGGGTATTATTACAACCTGGACAGTGTGGATGAACATGAAATGGTAGTCATAGATCCTAACGAAGAGCCTGTAAAGGTTTATAAGGATGACTACGAGGAGAGGATACGAAGGGAAAACGAATCCTTGTACAATGAAGAGGATCAGGATATATCCGGGTCAGATTCCGGAAATGAGGAAGAAACAGATAAGGAAATAAAGAAATGAGTAGGTTTTTCAGTGTTGACAACAAGTTTTTCAGTACGATCAATAAGATAGTGGATATGATGTGGCTTAGCATTCTATGGTCATTATGTTCGCTTCCGCTTTTATTTTTACTGTTTACGTTCATTGTAGAACAACAGATAGTGCTGCTGCTTATAGTATTGCTCCCGATAGCCTTCATTACCATAGGTCCGGCTTCGGCAGCCCTGTATTATGCGGTAGTCAAGTCGGTAAGGCGTGACAGAAGCTATGCTACAAAATGTTTCTTCCATGCATTTAAGGTCAATTTCAAGATCGGTGCCTTAAGCTCCATGCTTGTGGGTCTTATGACCGCCATACTTCTGCTCGATATAATCTGGGCACCGGCCACCATGCCTTTTGATGAGAGCATGTATCCTTTCATCAGAGGTATCTTCCTGGGGATGGGTGTAGTGATGATATTTATCCTGGTATGGATGTATCCGCTGCTTTCAAGATTTGAACTGAAGTTAAAAGAGCTTATAAAGAACAGTATGGTCCTTGCGGTTAAAAACATCTTCAGAACGATCATAATGGCTGCTCTGTGGATCGGCATGGGATATTGTTTTTATCACTTTTTTGAGTATATCGCATATTATCTTGTTATGATACCGATAATCGTTCCGTCTGTTTCTGCACTTCTCCGTTCATTTGTCATCGAGCCTGTATTTAAGCGTATCACAGGCGATCCGAACGAGAATTCCGAAACAGAGGTTGATGCCTGGTATGCAGAGTAAGGAGGCGGGATATGGAAAAAGAATTATATGATGTTTTAAATTGGGGAATGATGGAAGCACTCGAGTATTCGGAATGTGACGATCCTCACAGCTGGCTCGGACCGCATAAGACAAAGAACGGCATACTTTACAATGCCTTTTTCCCGACCTCAAAGTCCGTATCGGTAAAGTTTAAGACAGGGTCATTTCCGATGGAAGCGACCGATGAGAGCGGAAATTACTCTTTACTTGTACATGATAAAAAGATCAAAGAATATAAGCTTGTTGTAACATATGATAATGATGTGGTTTCGGAAATATATGATCCGTATGTTTTCGAGCCTCAGTTTAATTCTGAGGATGAAGACAGATTTATCAGAGGAATACATTACGAAGTATATGAAAAGCTTGGTGCCCATGTCATGGAGATTAACGGGATAAAGGGCGTCTACTTTGCTGTCTGGGCACCGGATGCTGAAAGAGTCAGTGTAGTCGGCGATTTCAATATGTGGGACGGAAGAAGACATCCCATGAGAAAACTGCGTGCTTCGGGCGTATTCGAATTATTTATACCGGGCCTTAAAAAAGGAGAGGTATACAAGTTCGAGATCAAGGCAAAGAACGGTCTGGCATTCTTAAAGAGCGACCCTTACGGCAATGCATTTGAGTTGAGACCCAATACCGCTGCCATTATCACGGATCTTGCATTTGACTGGAGCGACTCCACATGGATCGAAAAGAGAAAGAACCAGAATATCGACAAGATACCGATGTCCATATATGAGGTACATCTCGGTTCATGGCTTAAAAAGGGCGACGGAGAAAGCGATTTCTACAATTACAGAGAGATCGCGGTCAAGCTGGCAAGATATGTAAAGAAGATGGGTTATACACATATCGAGCTGCTCCCGGTTATGGAGCATCCGTTTGACGGTTCATGGGGCTACCAGGTTACGGGCTACTATGCAGCCACTTCCAGATACGGTACTCCGCAGGACTTCATGTATTTCATGAACCATATGCATAATGAAAACATAGGCGTCATCCTTGACTGGGTACCCGCACATTTCCCTAAGGATGCCTTCGGACTTGCAAAGTTTGACGGAAGCTGCCTGTACGAGCATAAGGATCCGAGACTCGGAGAGCATCCCGACTGGGGTACACTGATATTCGATTTCGGAAGACCTGAGGTTTCCAATTTCCTTATAGCAAACGCCCTGTTCTGGGTAAAGAAATATCATGCGGACGGTATCCGTATGGATGCTGTGGCATCAATGCTTTATCTTGACTACGGACGTCAGAACGGACAGTGGGTAGCAAATAAATACGGCAGTAACGAAAACCTTGAAGCAATCGAGCTTTTGAAGCATCTTAATTCTATTTTCCATAAATGCAATGACGGTGCCGTCATAATAGCCGAAGAATCCACCGCATGGCCCAGGATCACCGGAAAGGTTGAGGATGAAGGTTTAGGATTCGATCTTAAATGGAATATGGGCTGGATGAATGATTTCACCGGTTACATGAAACAGGATCCGTTGTTCAGAAAAGGCTGCCACGGTATGCTTACTTTCAGTATGATGTACGCATACAGCGAAAAGTTTGTACTGGTGCTTTCACATGACGAGGTAGTACACGGAAAGTGTTCGATGTTCAACAAGATGCCGGGATACAGGACGGATAAGTTCGCGAACTTAAGAGCTGCTTACGGTTTCATGATGGGTCACCCCGGAAAGAAGCTGCTCTTTATGGGTCAGGAATTTGCGCAGGAGCGTGAATGGAGTGAGGCAAGAAGCCTTGACTGGGATCTTCTTGATGATGACGATCATCAGAAGATGCAGAAGTTCTATGCCGATCTTAATAAGCTTTATATCACAAGACCTGCATTTACAGAGCTTGATAACGATCCCAACGGTTTCAAGTGGATGAGCTGTCTTGATGCCGATCACAGTATCGTAAGCTTTATAAGATATGACGGCAAAAAGGAAAATACACTTTTGTTTGTATTTAACTTCACGCCTGTTGTATACAGTTATTTCATCCAGGCAGTGCCTTATGCGGGCAGCTGGAAAGAGATACTGAACAGTGATGCCGAGAAATACGGCGGTTCGGGCAGAGTTAACTCTAAGGCCAGAAAGACACGTCCTATGCCAAAGGACGGTCAGAACAACTCGATAGAGATGGTACTTCCTCCTCTTTCAGTCTGCATCTTTGAATACAAGCCGGTTCCCTTAAAGCAGGAAAAGGTTGAAAAAGAGAAGGCTGCGGTAAAAAAGAAAAAGGTTAAAGTAACACCTATCAAACCAATATCTGATAAAATGAAGTGATTTAGGAGATTAAACTGATGGATCTGACACAGTATTTCGGAGTTAATACGTTTAATGACAACGTAATGAAGGAGAGACTTCCGCTCCAGGTATACAGGGCTTTAAAAAAGACCATTGAGAACGGTGAGGAACTTAGCGGAGAGATAGCTGACGTAGTGGCAAATGCCATGAAGCAGTGGGCTATCGAAAGAGGTGCTACTCATTTTACTCATTGGTTCCAGCCCATGACGGGCGTAACTGCCGAAAAACATGATTCATTCCTTGCAGTCGGAGATAACGGCAGAGTGATGATGGAGTTCTCCGGTAAGGAGCTTATAAAGGGTGAGCCTGATGCATCATCCTTCCCTTCGGGCGGACTCAGAGCCACATTTGAGGCGAGAGGCTATACTGCATGGGATTGTACATCACCTGCATTTTTGCGTGAAGACGCTTCGGGTGTAACACTGTGCATACCTACAGCTTTCTGCTCATATACGGGAGAAGCGCTGGATAAGAAAACACCTCTACTCAGATCCATGGAAGCTATAAATAAACAGGCAGTCAGAATGCTTCATCTTTTCGGAAAGAAAGATGTTAAGCATGTAGACGTATGTGTCGGAGCAGAACAGGAGTATTTCCTGATCGACCGTGAAAAGTACCTTAAACGTGACGATCTGGTATATACCGGAAGAACCCTGTTCGGAGCAAGACCTCCCAAGGGTCAGGAGATGGATGACCATTACTTCGGTACCATCAAGGAAAGAGTATCCTCTTTTATGCACGAACTTAACGAGGAGCTCTGGAAGCTCGGTATATATGCTAAGACACAGCATAATGAGGCGGCTCCCGCGCAGCATGAGCTTGCTCCCATTTTCTCAACGGTCAATATCGAAACCGACCATAACCAGCTGGTAATGGAGTGCATGAAGAAGATAGCGGCCCGCCACGGTCTTACATGTCTGCTCCATGAAAAGCCTTTTGCCGGAGTTAACGGTTCAGGTAAGCATAATAACTGGTCACTGGTTACCGATACAGGTGAAAACCTTATGAAACCGGGCAAAAAGCCTCATGAGAACATGCAGTTCCTTTTATTCCTTGCGGCAGTTATCAAGGCTACCGACGAGCATGCAGAGTTAATAAGGCTTGCCGCCTCATGTCCCGGAAACGATTACAGATTGGGAGGCGCTGAAGCACCGCCTACAATAGTATCGATATTTATCGGAGAACAGCTTGAGGATATCCTGGCACAGCTTATAGCCAACGGTAAGGCAACAAGCTCAAAAGAGCGTGAGCTTTTAAGGATAGGCGTAAGCACCATGCCTTATATCAAGAAGGATGTTAACGACAGAAATCGTACATCCACATTTGCATTTACGGGTAATAAGTTTGAGCTCCGTATGGTCGGATCTTCCATGTCCATAGCCGATGCCAATACGGTACTTAATACTATAGTTGCGGAAAGCCTTTCGCAGATGGCTGACGAACTTGAGAAAGCAGATGATTTTAATGATGCGGTACTCAAGCTTATTTGCAGGACCATCAATGAGCATAAGCGTGTAATATTCGACGGGAACGGATATTCAAAAGAGTGGCTGGAAGAGGCTGAAAGAAGAGGTCTTCCTAACAAGATATCTTTCGTAGATGCCATAGAAGCACTGAACTACGGCGATACCGTACGCGTATTTGAAAAGCATGGAGTATTATCGAAGGCAGAGCTTCAGGCCAGAGCCGAGATAAATTACGAATTCTATTCAAAGACCACCAATATCGAAGCCAACACCATGATCGAGATGGCTTCGAGAAAGTTTATACCTGCAGCTATCAAATATGCGGGTACTGTAGCAGAAGCTATCAATTCGATATCAGCTGCGCTTGATGAGGCAGAGGCGGATAACGAGAGAGAAATGCTCGGAGAATGCCTTGAGCTTATCGGAGATGCAAGACGTTCGTTAAAGCGTCTGTCAGATAATGTAAATACAGCCGCCAGAATAGCAAATGAAGAAGAAAAGGCTCATTATTTCAGGGATTATGTAGTTAAGGCAATGCAGGCACTAAGAGAATCGATCGATGCATTGGAGCTTCAGGTCGATGCGGAACTCTGGCCCGTACCTACATACGGTGAGCTGATATTTGAAGTCTGAAACGGCATCCGGGTTATACCAATAAGGACGGATCCCTTTGTGATCTTACAAGGGAGCCGTCTTATGTCGTTTTAAAATATACATATGAAAGGTTTAGGAAACACTAATGATCCAAGCATGTAACGTAACATTAAGACTAGGAAAAAGAGCCCTGTTTGAGGACGTAAACATAAAGTTTACAGAGGGAAACTGCTACGGACTGATAGGTGCAAACGGAGCCGGAAAATCGACCTTCCTTAAGGTTCTTACCGGTGAGATCGAGCCTACCAAGGGAGAGGTAATAATGACTCCCGGCCAGCGTCTTTCATTCTTAAAGCAGGACCATTTCCAGTATGATGCATATACAGTACTTGATACAGTTATCATGGGCAACCAGAGACTTTATGATATCATGAAGGAAAAGGATGCCATATATGCAAAAGAAGATTTTACCGATGAGGACGGTATAAGGGCCAGTGAACTTGAAGGTGAGTTTGCGACCATGAACGGCTGGGAAGCGGAATCTGATGCGGCTCAGCTCTTAAACGGACTCGGGGTTGATACGGAGTATCATTATAAGCAGATGAGTGAGCTTAACGGTCCGTTAAAGGTTAAGGTTCTTCTTGCACAGGCACTTTTCGGAAATCCCGATATACTGCTGCTCGACGAGCCGACCAACCACCTTGACTTGGAAGCTATCAGATGGCTTGACGAGTTCCTTATCAATTTTAATAACACAGTCATCGTCGTATCCCATGACCGTTACTTCTTAAACAAGGTCTGCACACAGATAGCAGATATTGACTACCAGAAGATACAGCTTTACGCAGGCAACTATGATTTCTGGTATGAATCCAGTCAGCTGATGATCAAGCAGATGAAGGAAGCAAATAAGAAGAAGGAAGAGAAGATCAAGGAACTCCAGGAGTTCATCCAGAGATTCTCAGCCAACGCTTCCAAATCAAAGCAGGCAACCTCGCGTAAGAGAGCACTTGAAAAGATCGAACTTGATGATATCAAACCTTCAAGCAGAAAATATCCTTACATCGATTTCAGACCCAACCGCGAGATCGGTAACGAAGTACTTACTGTCACCAATCTTTCAAAGACCATAGACGGTGTAAAGGTACTTGATAACATATCATTTGTAATGGGACATGACGACAAGATCGCATTTGTCGGATCCAATACACTTGCAGCAACCACTCTGTTCAAGATCCTTATGGAAGAGATGGAGCCCGACTCCGGTTCATATAAATGGGGAGTTACCACACAGAGGTCATATTTCCCCAAGGATAACACCGAGGAGTTTAAGGGTTCCGAAACCATAGTAGACCATCTTATGCCTTTCTCACCTGTGGATGACCAGCAGTATGTGCGCGGTTTCTTAGGCAGAATGCTTTTTGCCGGAGAGGACGGCGTAAAGAAGGTTAACGTGCTTTCGGGAGGAGAGCGTGTAAGAGTAATGCTTTCGAAGATGATGATATTAGGCTCCAATGTACTTATCATGGATGAGCCTACCAACCATCTTGACATGGAATCAATTACAGCACTCAACAACGGTCTTATCAAGTTCCCGGGCGTATGCCTGTTTACTGCACTTGACCATCAGTTTATACAGACCATTGCCAACCGTATCATGGAGATCACTCCTGACGGAAAGCTCATAGATAAGATCTCCACATACGATGATTATCTTGAGAACGATGAGATGGCAAGACGTCGTCAGGTACTCAGCGTAAACAATGAGGACGAAGACTGAAAATAAAAGAAAACCTGCGATACATGCAGTATGTAAAGCAATAGGAAGATGATCGGATGAAAAATATCACACTGGGAGTTACATACAAAAACGGGAAGATAACTGCGGCAGTATACGGCCGTGGTTGCAGCTTCTGCAATATCCTTATCCGTGAAGAAGGCGGAGAATGGATATCGCATAAGCTTTCTTCGCATGCCCTTTATCCGCAGATTTTTACCGGTGAGTTCCCGGCGGACGGTAAAAAGAGACTTGAGTACATCTTCGAGAGTGAAAAGGGTTTCTTTTTGGATGATCACGCTTTAAAAGTTTTGTACCAATACGGATACGGGAAAATGTGTCCTGAACCCGATGCCAAAAATCTTAAAAACAGAAGCATACTTTCAGATACACTCGGAAAAGTATGCGTAGTTGAAAAAGACGTTTTTGACTGGAAAAAAGACAAGTGCGTAAAAATCCCGACTTCCGATATGGTAGCATATGAGCTTCATGTAAGGGGTTTTACCATCCATGAGTCATCCAAGGTTAATCACAGAGGTACATATAAGGGCTTATGCGAGAAGCTTATGTATCTTAAGAATCTCGGCATAACCACTATTATACTCCAGCCCTGTTATGAATTTAACGAGCTTATGGATTACAGTATAAATATCGGATCTTCACCCATGATAGATATGCAGCGTTCAAGGCTTTTTGCAAAGCCGGAACAGGCTCAGTTTGATACCGGATCCAGGCTTAATTTCTGGGGATACGGTGCGCAGAGTTTCTATTTTGCGCCCAAATCGGCATATGCTTCGAAACCGGAGAGTGTGTGCAGCGAGTTTAAGGATATGGTAAGACGTATCCATCTGGCCGGTATGGAGCTTATCTTGGAAATGGACTACGCACATGGCATTTCCGACAGCTTTATACTTGAAAATATAAGGTTCTGGGTGGATGAGTACCATGTGGACGGCTTCAGATTAAATGTTTCAAGAGTACCCATGAAGCTGTTGTCGGAAGACCCGTATCTGTGCAATATAAAGATCATAGGATCATCCTTTGATGAAAATACATTCAGCGAAAAAGATTACCGTAACCGTTTTTACGTTACAAATGACGGTTTCCAGGATACTTTGAGAAGGTTCCTTAAAGGTGATGAAGGCCAGCTGCTTTCCGCATGCGAGCTTATGAAGGATAACGGCAGACGTTTCGGAAAGATCAACTATATGGCCGATCATAACGGTTTTACTCTCAATGATGTATACAGTTATGATATACGCCATAATGAGAAAAACGGTGAAGGCAACCGCGACGGCCGGGAAGTCAATTTCAGCTGGAACTGCGGAGCCGAGGGCGCCACAAAGAAACGTAAGATACTGGATCTTAGAAACAGGATGATAAAGAATGCTCTTACGGTACTGTTTTTAAGTCAGGGAATACCTATGCTTCTGGCAGGGGATGAGTTCGGAAATACCCATGAGGGCAACAATAATCCGTACTGCTGTGACAATGAGCAGGGATGGGTTATCTGGAACAGGACCGGCAGGGCCAACGAGATAAGAAAATATACTATGGAACTTATCAAACTGCGCAGATCGCATCCTGTTTTCAGAAACAACAATTTCCTTTCCGGCAATGATTTCTCATTTACCGGAGTACCGGATATCTCATTCCACGGAGTAAAAGCATGGTATCCCGACTTCGGATATTATTCCAGGACCGTGGGCATATGCCTTAACGGGGATTATGCAGATAAAACTTCGGACGGCAAGGATTCAAGCTTCCTGCTGCTTATCAACACACATTGGGAAGAGCATGAGTTCCAGCTTCCGGTTATAAAGCGCGGAGAGTGGGAAAAAGTACTTTCCACAGGTACCAATCCTAAGAGCGTGGAATCACCTTCTCATGAACAAAGAGAAGTAGTTCCTGCCAGGACCATATGTCTTTATATATGTAAGGAAAGAAAGAAGAGCAGACCTGAGGTGAAAAATGACATCAAATAAATTAAAGCTCATCGCCTGTTTTTCAATGCTGATAGATCATCTGACTTACTGCTTTATCCCGCATTACATCTGGGAGTCCTTATATGAAAGTTCCGAGAACGTATGGTGGTATTTGGGAAGAGGTATCGGCAGATCGGCTTTTGTTATTTTTTCATTTTTGCTGGTAGAAGGCTTTTTTAATACAAAGAACCTGAAGAAGTATTTCTTAAGGATCCTTATTCTGGCGATCGTTGCCGAGGCTGCATTTGATTTTATGTGCGGCTATATTACGGCTAATACGATGTTTGAGGCTCAGAATTCGGTATTTCAGTTTGTTTTGGCATTGCTGCTGATGTACATTTTGCTGTATATAGATAAGCTTTTTGCTGAAAAAAAACCGGCGTGGAGATATCTTTTGTCTGCGGTCGCATGTGCATTGTTTTCACTTGCGGCATACTTCTTAAATATTGACTACGGTTTTATAGGCATACCTTTGATCCTTCTCTTTTTCTACTTCAGAAAACAGGGGTGGAGACTTGTTGCAGCTGTAGTCATCTGGTCGGTGGTATGTCTATTTGTTGAGTACCAGCTGGAATGGGCCGGACTTTTGGCACTCATACCTATCATGGAATACAACGGGGAAAAGGGAAAAGGCTGGAAATGGGCTTTCTACATATTTTATCCCCTTCATATGCTCATTTTGGGAATTATACGTTATATCCAATTCTTTTGTTAGCACTCAATAAAAATGAGTGCTAATTTTTTCTTGACTTTTTCCCAAAGTAGTATTATTATATGGATAATGAGCCGGAGGGTATCTTTTTTTATGTATCTTGCGGCATTTTTGAGGAAAGAAAGGAAGATGTGGTACATCTAAGGTATTTTATCATGAGTACTGAGAAGGGTAATTTATCAATCAATTCGGAGAACATATTCCCGATTATTAAAAAATGGCTGTATTCCGATCATGATATCTTTTACAGAGAGCTGATTTCAAACGGCTGCGATGCTATTACAAAGTTAAAGAAGCTTTCCATGATCGGCGAGTTTGACGAGCCGGACGGAAATGAGTATAAGATCGAAGTAAGGGTCAACCAGGAAGAAAAGACCATCAAGATCATCGATAACGGTATCGGTATGACAGCCGATGAGGTTAAGGAATATATCAACCAGATCGCTTTCTCCGGCGCTGCAGACTTTTTGGAGAAATATAAGGACAAGGCCAATGAGGACCAGATAATAGGTCATTTCGGTCTCGGCTTTTATTCCGCATTCATGGTTGCACACAAGGTAAGTATCGATACTCTTTCTTATAAGAAGGATGCTAAGGCGGTACACTGGGTATCGGAAGAAGGTATGCAGTTTGAGATGTCGGACAGTGACAGAACAGAGCGCGGTACCGAGATCACACTTTATCTGAATGAGGACAGCTACGAGTTTTCAAATGAATACAAGGCAAAGGAAGTACTTGAGAAATACTGCTCATTCATGCCTGTTCCGATCTTCTTTGTAAACGAGAATGCAAAGCCTGTCGAGAAAAAGGCAGAAGATAAGAAGGGCGATGATAAAGATGCAAAAGATGAGGGACCTAAGCCTATAAATGAGGTTGCACCTCTCTGGACAAAGCATCCCAACGACTGCAAAGATGATGATTATAAGGCATTTTACCGTTCGACATTCCATGACTATAAGGAGCCCCTTTTCTGGATACACCTCAACATGGACTATCCGTTTAATTTAAAGGGTATCCTTTACTTCCCGAAGCTTAACTTGGACTATGATAAGCTTGAGGGTGTTATAAAGCTTTACAGCAATCAGGTATTCATCGCAGATAATATAAAGGAAGTTATCCCTGAGTTCCTTATGCTCTTAAAGGGTGTCATCGACTGTCCTGACCTGCCTCTTAACGTTTCGAGGTCCGCACTTCAGAATGACGGCTTCGTAAAGAAGATTTCCGATTACATTACCAAGAAGGTAGCTGACAAGCTTACCGGTATGTTTAATGTTGACCGTGAAAATTACGAGAAGTACTGGGACGATATCTCACCCTTCATCAAGTATGGCTGCCTGAAGGACAACAAATTTAAGGATAAAGTAAAGGATTCCATGCTGTTTAAGGACTTAAACGGCAAGTACCTGACCTTACAGGAATACCTTGACGGTGAGTACGGAAAGAAGGACGAAGAGAAAAAAGCTGACGGGGAAACTAAAGAAGACGGATACTACGATCAGGCAGAAGATAAGGAAAAGACAGACAAGCCTGAAAAGGTTGAAGGTGATATAGTAGATACCGACGGAGAAGTGATCGATCAAAACGACGACGCCGGTGATGAGAAGGAAGACGAAAAGAAAGAGCCTGAGAAGCAGAAGGTATACTATGTGACCGACGAGAAGCAGCAGAGCCAGTATATCAATATGTTTAAGGCTGAAGGTATGAATGCAGTTCTCCTTACACATAATATCGATAATCCTTTTATTTCACAGCTTGAGGCAGACAATGAGAAGATAGCATTCTTAAGAGTTGATGCCGATGTGACCGACTCTTTGAAGGCAGATGTGGATAAGAAGGAGCAGAAGACACTCGATAAAGAGCAGAAAGCTCTTGAGAAACTCTTTAG
This sequence comes from Lachnospiraceae bacterium, assembly GCA_024684355.1. Lineage (GTDB taxonomy): Bacteria > Bacillota > Clostridia > Lachnospirales > Lachnospiraceae > RUG11977. The sequence continues at coordinate 22,537 of JAIKXA010000046.1, read as the reverse complement.
AGAAGTGCTGAAGAACGACAAGCTTGAAGTAAAGGTTGAAAAACTCAAGAATGAGAAGGTTTCATCCGTATTTACCTTAAGTGAGGAAAGCCGCCGTATGAATGACATGATGAAGATGTACGGCATGGGCGGTATGGATATGGATGGTTTCGGATCAACCGGAACACTTACTCTTAACAGCGAGAATGAGCTGGTTAAATACATATATGATAATAAGAAGGGTAAGAATACCGAACTTATAGTCCATCAGCTTTACGATCTGGCTATGCTCAGCCATAAGCCGCTCGCCCCGGAAGCCATGACCGCATTCATCGAGAGAAGCAACGAGATAATGCAGATACTTACGCAGAATTAATTATTTATTAAGATTTACCTTTAAGTTTTATATTTACAGCTGTCTTAAAATAGATTATAATTTTAAGGCAGCTGTAAAATTTGTATTCGGATGGGGTTTATATGAACAGCAGAGAAAACTTGCTCATGCAGATATGGCGTGATTATTATGATGAAATACTTGATGTAAGTCTTGACCGTGGGACTTTTGAGAGTCTGATAGATCCTGATGTAAAGAATGCGAGAAAGGGCTTCATAGAACTGGAAGTGATGCTCACTGCGCAGAAGCTTGTACATCCCGATGACAGAACTGTTTTTATACAGTTTTTCGACCAGAAGACTATATTGGAAGGTATGAAAAACGGAGTTTATGTCAGAAAGCTTAATTTCAGGATGCATAACGGCGATGAAAAGTATTTCTGGGTCAAAGTAAAAGGTATCATGCCCTCTGAAGGCAACGAAGAGGAGAAGAGATATTTTGTCTGCTTCCGTATATTGGACAATGCGTCGGATGAGGACATGAGCTACCGAAAGCTTTTAAGTGTATCTCTTATGCATGAGAAGGAGATATCCAGCCAGCTCAAAGGCATGTTCGAAGAATTCGCTGCAAAGATGAAGGACCCGTTAAACGATATAATAGGACTTACGGATATAGCCCGGAGCACGGTATCCGACACAGAAAAGACCATCGAGCGGTTAAGTCTTATAAATGATAAGACCAATGACATCAATATGCTCATGGAACAGATGCTTAAGGAAAGCAGGGAGAAGAACGAGGAGATAGCTTTAAGGGACGATGAAAGCTATACGGCACTTGTAGCCAAGGCAGGCAAGAACATGATCTCCGAGTCTTACTTAAAAGCGGAAGGTCAGAAACCGTCCGAAGAAAAGCTTAAGTCCGATAACGTAGAAAAGACCATAAAGAAGATCGGTACCGGTGCATTAAAGACTACTGCGGATCCTGAAGAGTTTGATTTTTCGGGGAAAAAGGTACTTTTGGTACCTGACAGTGAATTGTCAGGAGAGATCATGTCTGAAATGATGAGTAAGAGAGGTGCCACGGTAAGTGAGGTATGCAGCGGTCAGGAAGCGGTAAAGGATTTTATAAAGAACCCTGCAGGAACTTACGACATGGTACTGGTAGATACCGGCGCAGCCGATCTGGACGGATATTCCGTAGCACACTGTATAAGGCTTTCATGTAAGGAAGATGCAGAAAGCATACCTGTATTTGCGGTCTCAAATAAGGGAGTAGCGGAGTCGATAGTTAACACCAGGGAAAACGGCGTAAACATGATCTTTTCAAAACCGATCGATTACGGTCTTTTATTCCTTAAGATGCATGAAGCTATGAAATAATGGTGCCGGTACTGTCCGGAACCTAAAAAGGGCATAAAAATAAAGCTGAGAAAGGGACTTGAACCCTCGACCTACTGATTACGAATCAGTCGCTCTACCGACTGAGCTATCCCAGCTTGTTTGACACCCTATAAATATACCGATTAATGTCGGAATTGTCAATGATTTTTTGAAAATTCTTGGAAGGTGTAACATGAAGATCTCATTAGGAGAAAAAGTCGATTATTTTTCAAAATGCCCGGAGTGCGGGACACCCAGAGCAGAAGGAACAGAGAGATGTGTCAACTGTGGAAAGAGCCTGCTCCAGATTACGGAAAAGGATACAAAAGTTCCCGAAGATGAAGCCGATATGGCTCTGTATAAGGCCAGAAACGAGAAATCCGCATCCGAAACCTTTAAAGAGCTTAAAGGAAAAAGCAAATTCAGATATTTTGTTGATTACTATCTTGGGAAAGTAATACTGGGATTATTGATCGCAGCCATTGCGATAGGTCTGCTGTACTCATTCTTAAAGCCCAAACAGGATCCGGTATTTTATTCCGCTATAGTGGTATCACCATTTACACCTGCCGGATATCAGCAGTTTAAATCGGACATTGAGGAGCTGCTGATAACCGATCCGAAGCATCAAAACGTTGTACTGGACAATACATACAGTTCGCTGGTAGCGGATTACAATTCGGGTATGTCATTTACGGTACATATGGCAGCCGGCGAGATCGATGCGGTTATATTGTCAAAGGATGAGCTGAAATACCAGGTAAACAGTGAAGCGTTAAAGCCTGTGGATCAGGTTATATCAAAAGAGATATATGCCCGTATCCCGGAGGAAGCAAAAGTAAAAGCAACACCTACATATCCTCAGGAAAACGGTGATTTCGTTGAGGGAGAGGAAGCTGTTTACGGTCTTAACCTCGAGCAGTTCCTTGAGAGGATCAACGGTTTTGAAACTTCCAGCAAGTACTGTATAGCATTTACAAGCATTACGGAAAATTATGATAACATAAATGCCGTAGTTAAGTATATTTTCGATATCAAGTAATGTTAAAAATACGGAAATACCGCCATTCTGAAGCGTAAAAAGATATCCTTTATCGTTTTACAACCCGCAGAATGGCGTTTTTTATTGTTCAATATTTACAAAACCGTGATATTATTACGATAAAATAATGTACATATTTAACAAATATTATAAAAATATAAAATTGTTGTTGAATTTTTATGAAAAAACGCTATAATAAAAAACTGTTAAGGGCGTCGGACGAACACATTTGGGTGTCGGCTGATGTCTTTTTTTTATAAAAAAGGAGGCTTGTCATGGAGATAGAACATAAGTATCTTGTTAAAAAGATGCCCGAAGATCTTTCCAAATACAAGAAGAAAGAGATCGAGCAGGGCTACCTTAACCGTAATCCGGTATTAAGAGTCAGAAAAAGCAATGATGATTATATCCTGACATATAAGCTAAAGCTTGAAAAGGGATCTAAAAAGACCCCCATATGCAATGAGGAGATAGAGGCTCCGCTTACCAAAGAAGCATACGAGCATTTAAAAGAGAAAGCAGACTGCAATCTTATAGTAAAGACCAGATACATAATCCCTTACAGATCAAAGGGTAAGAAATATAAGATAGAGCTTGACGTATTTCACGGAAAGCTTGAGGGACTGGTATTTGCCGAGGTTGAATTTGAAAGCGTGGAGGATGCTAAGAATTTCAACAAACCCAAGTGGCTTGGCGAGGAAGTATCCGGTGACAAGAGATACAGAAACGGATTTCTCATTTCCATGGAAAATTTAGATTGCTTTAAAGAATAAAAAACTTGAATTTTTAATTTAAAAGTGTCATAATAATCGAAGTTATTGTTTTAACAATGACATAAGTCATAGGAAAGGAAGCCTATAAAGGCGCAGAGAGTATATGTCACAACTTATCATTCCCGAGAACTATTCATCGAAGCTCAGCATTAAAGAGACTCAGCATGCTATCAAGTACATAAAGGACCATTTTGAGCGTCAGCTTGCAAAGCAGCTCAATCTGACCAGAGTTTCGGCACCTCTTTTTGTAAGACCGGAGTCGGGACTTAATGATAATCTTAACGGAGTTGAGCGCCCCGTATCTTTTGAGATAAAGGATATTGACGGAGCTAAAACAGAGGTTGTACATTCTCTTGCAAAGTGGAAGAGAAAAGCCCTCAAGGATTACGGCTTTGCATACGGTGAAGGTCTTTATACCGATATGGTTGCCATCAGAAGAGATGAGGACCTTGACAATCTCCATTCCATCTATGTTGACCAGTGGGACTGGGAAAAGGTCATAATCAAGGACGAAAGAAACATCGAGACCTTAAAAAATGTGGTAAGAAGCATATATCAGGCATTAAAGGATACAGAACATTATATTGTGGACAAGTATCCTTATATAGAAGAGATCCTTCCGGAAGAGATTTCATTTGTGACCACACAGGAGCTTGAGAACATGTGGCCCAATGCTACTCCCAAGGAGAGAGAAAACAATATCTGCCGTCTTAAAAAAGCAGTATTCATCATGCAGATCGGTGACAAGCTTGCCGGCGGTGAAAAGCATGACGGACGTGCTCCGGACTATGATGACTGGGCACTTAACGGCGACATACTTGTTTACTATCCGCTGTTTGATACTGCATTTGAGCTTTCATCCATGGGTATCAGAGTAGACGAGACATCACTCTTAAGCCAGCTCAAGAAAGCAGGCTGCGAGGAGAGAGCAGAGCTGCCTTTCCAGAAGGCAATACTTAACAAGGAGCTTCCTTACACGGTAGGCGGCGGAATCGGCCAGTCCAGAATGTGTATGTACTTCTTGAGAAAGGCTCATATCGGCGAGGTTCATTCCTCCGTATGGCCCGATGACATGAAGAAGAAAGCGCTTGATGCAGGCATTCAGATACTTTAATGAAAAAATAAAATTTTTCTTGCATTATTAAAAATTATATGTTAGAATCGAAAAGGTCGTGCAATCCGCATGGCCTTTTACCAATTATGTATACGTCCGATGCACGGTGCAGCTTAAATAAGCTGTCGCAGAAACGGACGCAAAATTAACCAAATGGAGGAAAAAAACATGAGTGTAATCTCAATGAAGCAGCTCCTGGAAGCAGGTGTTCATTTCGGACATCAGACCAGACGCTGGAACCCTAAGATGGCTGAGTACATCTACACAGAAAGAAACGGTATCTACATTATCGACCTTCAGAAGTCAGTTGGCAAGGTTGACGAAGCTTACTATGCAATCAAAGATATCGTAGCAAACGGCGGAAAGGTACTTTTCGTTGGTACAAAGAAGCAGGCTCAGGACGCTATTAAGTCTGAGGCAGAGCGTTGCGGTATGTACTATGTAAACGAGAGATGGCTCGGTGGTATGCTTACCAACTTCAAGACCATCAAGACCCGTATCGCAAGACTTAAGGCGATCGAGAAGATGTCAGAGGACGGAACATTTGATGTACTTCCCAAGAAGGAAGTTATCCAGATCAGAAAAGAGTGGGACAAGCTTGAGAAGAACCTTGCAGGTATCAAGGATATGCCCGCTATTCCCGATTGTATCTTCGTAGTAGATCCCAAGAAGGAGAAGATCTGTGTTGATGAAGCACATACACTTGGTATCCCGCTTGTAGGTATCGCAGATACAAACTGTGATCCCGAGGAACTTGACTATGTTATCCCCGGAAATGATGATGCTATCCGTGCAGTAAAGCTTATCGTAGCTAAGATGGCTGACGCTGTTATCGAGGCTAACCAGGGTGTTGACGCTGTATCAAGCGATGTTGAAGCAGAGAGCGCAGAGGCAGACGCTGAGGAAGTTACAGAGGCTTAATGATCATCATTTAACAGGATAATAGGAGGAAAAACAAATGGCAGCTATTACAGCAGCAATGGTTAAGGAATTAAGAGAAATGACCGGCTCAGGTATGATGGACTGTAAGAAGGCTCTTACCGAGTGCGACGGTAATTTCGATGAGGCTATAGAGTATTTACGTAAGCGTGGTCTTGCTCAGGCAGAGAAGAAGGCAAGCCGTATCGCTGCAGAAGGTGTTTGCGATGTTTATATCACAGCGGACAACAAGACCGGTGCTATCGTAGAAGTTAACTCAGAGACAGACTTCGTTGCTAAGAACGAGAAGTTTAGAGCATATGTTGAGCAGGTAGCTCAGCAGGCAGCAGAGACAAATGCAGCTGATATCGATGCATTCCTTGCAGAGACTTGGAAGTTTGATACATCCAAGACAGTAGATGAGGCTCGTGCAGCTCAGGTTGCAGTTATCGGCGAGAACCTTAAGGTTCGTCGTTTCGTTAAGTATACTACAAACGGATTCGTTGTTAAGTACATCCACATGAACGGAAAGATCGCTATCCTTCTTGATGTAGATGCTCCTTACAGTGATGCTACCGTTGAGTGCGCTAAGAACATCGCTATGCAGATTGCAGCTATGAACCCTTCATACGTAAAGAAGGAAGAGATCTCAGCTGAGACCCTTTCAAAGGAGAAGGAGATCGTAGTTGACAGCTCACTTGCAGATCCCGCTTCACTTCCTAAGCCTATCTTAAATGCAGTTATCCAGGAAGCTCTTGACAAGAACCTTTGGGGTGCAGATGATAAGGCAGCTTACGAAGCAGAGAAGAACAACAAGTTCTGGTACAACTTCATGTCAAATGAAGGAATGCAGGTACTTAGAGACATCGCAGCAACACATAAGGCTGAGTATCTTGAGAACAAGATCTTTGCAGGTCTTGTAGAAGGACGTTTTGCTAAGCGTCTTAAGGAAATCTGCCTTGTTGATCAGGAATATGTTAAGGCTGAGGACAAGGAAAACGTTGGCCAGTACATCGCTAAGGTAGCAAAAGAGAACGGCTGCACATTCAATGTAAACAGATTCGTTCGTTTCGAGACCGGTGAAGGCCTTGAGAAGAGAAACGAAGACTTCGCAGCAGAAGTAGCTAAACAGATGGGACAGTAAGACTATCCGCAGCTAATATATTTACATGCCGCCGCACTTATAAAGTGAGGCGGCTTTTTATATGCGTCAAACGGCTCTGTCCAGGCAGCATCCCGAACGAATTCAGGAATTCTCCATTTTGCTTCGCAAAACGGAGCCGTGGCATCAGGACTCCGTCAGTCGCAATGCGACTGACACCTCATGCCGTACCTCGTCAAACTTCCTCTAAGAGCAGCCTTGAAAACGCTGCGCACCGCTCCGCGTTTTAGCTGCTCTAAGAGGTGATTTCGACTCGGCTAAAACCGCGGGTCCGTCGGACAAAGACAATTCGTCTCGGGAGCATGCCTGTCACGAGCCTTGTTAATATATGAATTAAGCCGCCTCACTTTCTAAGTGTGGCGGCTCTTTTAGATCAGAAGCTGTGAATAGTCTTACTGTCCCAACTTTATTTTTTTATATAATTAAATAACCATGTCCTGGTTTCTTCATCAAGATAAGGTGATACCTTGTCATATACCATCTGATGGTAGTCGTTCAATATCTTTATCTCTTCCTCTGACATATCGTCCCAGTTTATGGGAGACATATCAAACGGTGCCAGTGTAAGCACGTCAAAGCCCAGGAAAGTTTCATAATCATCTTTATATTTCTCGACAGCCACGATATCGTTTTCGAGACGGATGCCGTATTCGCCTTCAAGGTAGAAGCCGGGCTCGTCGCTGGTAACCATACCTGCTTCAAATGGGATGGCGTTTCCGCTGCGCTTGCCGATCTGCCAGTTAATGTTCTGGGGACCTTCGTGTACATTAAGGAAATAGCCTATACCATGGCCTGTGCCGTGATTGTAGTCTTTATACATTTTCCAAAGAGCACCTCTGGCCAGGATATCGAGATTGGCACCGGCTAAGCCTTTAGGGAAGATAACTGAGGATAAAGAGAGGTTACCCTTAAGGACCGCAGTGTAATATTTCTTCATTTCATCGGTAACTGCCCCCATAGCTATTGTTCTGGTTATATCTGTAGTACCTTTAAAGTACTGCGCGCCGGAATCAACAAGCAGAAATCCTGATCTGTCCACAGGTATGTCTGAATCTTTATCGGGCTCATAATGTACTATGGCACCGTGATACCCGTATGCGGCGATGGTCTCAAAACTGATATCCTTAAACTCTGGGCTTTCTTTTCTGTATTCCAAAAGCTTATCAGCCGCTCCGAGTTCTGTGATCTGAGGTTTCGAAGGATCGTTCTTATATTCATCAAGCCACTTTAAAAACTTGACCATGGCTACACCGTCTATTACGTTAGCTTGCTTAAGATTCTCTATTTCTACGTTGTTTTTTACAGCTTTAAGCACAGATGAAGGATTGGTGTCAAATACGGTGGTGAAGTACTTGGATAATACCTTGTACAGACTGTAATTTACCGTCTCGGAGTCAAGTAAGATCTTGTCTTTGTCTTCCCCGCTTACTTCACGTCCCTCAAAATAACTGTATATATCGTTGTAATCCCTAAGCTCTACGCCCAGGTCCTTTAAATATTTTTCCGTTGCGGCGTCGATACAGTTCCTGTTACAGAACAGAACGGAATTGTCCTCTGCTATAAAAAGATAGGAGAGGAATACGGGATTATTTAAGATATCACTGCCTCTTAAATTAAGCACCCAGGCTATATCATCCAGGGATGATATAACATGGTACTCACAGCCCTTTTCGCGGACTCTTCTGAATACCTCTGCCAGCTTATTGATCGCGCTCTGACCGGTATATTCCTCGGAGAGGACATATATGGGGTTGGCGGGAAGAGCGGGTCTGTCCTGCCAGATATTTCCTACCAGGTCCTTATCGGTCATGAGCCTTGCGGAAGGAATCTTCTTTGTGAGTTTTTCGGCAAATGAGATATCTGTCACACGGCCGTCAAAACCTATAACAGCTTCAGCGCTGTCAATCTGCTTCTTTAAGTAATCTGAAACAGTGGGAACCCCGGGATTGCCGGCTTTATACAGTTCTATACCTGTTCCTTTAAGCTGCTGTTCAGCCTGGATAAAGTATCTTCCGTCGGTCCATAAAATGGCCTTGTCAGCACTGATCAAAAGAGTGCCCGCAGAGCCGTTAAAGCCGCTCATGTACTCGCGGCATTTAAAAAAATCACATATATATTCCGAACTGTGGAAATCGGAAGTGGGGATCAAGTAGTAATCTACTGAGTTTTTGGACATCTCGTCCCTTAAAAGCGATATACGTTCTGATATCATCGTGTACTCCTGAAATTGTGTAGTGTAATTGTTTTTACATAGTAAAACAACACTTTATCTTATTATATTAGACCATAAGTAAAGTTGCAAGAAAAAAGTAATTTAACAAGTAAATCATGTTGTAAATTCAGATCTTATTTGATATAATGTAAGGTGGATTATAATATGATACAGGAGAAGATACTATGGCGGAAATAAGGATCATCTCTCTAAGAAAGATCAAGATTGGATCTCATGTCCAGTGTGATATATATTCAAAAGACGGCCATCTGATATTTAAGAAAGGCAACATCATGACCGAGGCGATCATAGATCGTCTTGAATCCATGGGTGTGACCAGAGTACTTGTGGAAGCAGGTACCGTAGAACTGGTTGACGATGAGTCTAAAAAGCCTGAAGATGACGGACTTCCCACTGATAACATAAAAGAATACAGCGAAACCTTTATGCTCAAAAAGGAGTTTGAGCAGGGAAAGGATGCGCTGTTAAATAAAGACGTGGACGGGGCTCAGGATGTAGCGCTAAGTATAGCCAGCAAGCTTGAGACAAGCAATGATATAAAAAAGGAACTTGACGAATTAAAGTACGGTACGGAAGGCGTGGTAACACACAGCCTTAATGTTGCTGTGCTCGCAGGTGCCATCGCCATAGAAAACGGGTTTGCTCCGAAGGACATAGAAGAGCTGGTAGTAGGCGGTATGCTGCATGATATAGGAAAGCTTTATATAGACCCTAATGTACTTAATAAAAAGGGACGTCTTGATGAAAAAGAGTTTGAGATCATGAAGACCCATGCCGAGGAAGGCTACAGAAAGCTCTGTGACAATAGAGGAGTATCGCATAAAGTACGCATGATGGCATTCCAGCATCATGAAAACAATGACGGAACAGGCTACCCCAAGAGATTAAGGGGTGACCAGATCATGTGGGAAGCACGTATAATCCATGTCGTGGACGTATATGAGGCCATGACAGCCAAGAGGTGCTATAAGGACCATCTGCTCCCCGGTGATGTTATGGAATTCGTTATGGGCAAGTATTCCACCATGTTTGACATAAAGGCTATGGATATGTTCTTAAAGACCATTCCGGCATACAGAAAGGGCGATATAGTCCGTCTGTCGGACGGAACACAGTGCCAGGTACTTGAGAGCAATCCTCTAAACAGCTTAAGACCTTTGGTAGTTGACTTAAAGACCATGAAGGTAATGGATCTTTATTCTGACAGAAATTACCTGTCCAAAACCGTAACCGAACTTATAGTCAAAGAAGGAGAAGTAGTTAAAACACAATAACGGTAAAAGCATATGGATATCATTATTTCGATATTGTTTCTTTTTCTGCTGGTCTGTGCAATAGCCATGAGCTTTACGAAAAACACGCTGGCCGCCGTGATCATATTCGGTGCGTTCAGCTTAGGGATGGCTGTCGTATGGATAATCATGGAGTCACCGGACCTGGCCATTACGGAAGCGGCCGTAGGTTCCGGAGTTACCGGCATATTGTTTTATGCAACACTGAAAAGGATCGATCAGATAGATATGAACGCATCTACCATGACCGGAACGACTACCAGAAAGCTTAAAGGGCATAAAGATGAAAGCAGAAAGAGAAAAAAATGATCCCAAAACCATTATATCCGGTAAAATATCGGGGAAGCTCAAGGCGGTGTACAGAGTATCTGCAGTCGTCCTTGCAGTTCTCCTTTTTTTCATGCTTGCGACAGTCATGATAGGTATGCCCGATATCGGAAACAAAAACAACCCGGATAATAACGAAGTGGCAAAGCGCTATATAGAAAACGGACTGGAAGAGACCGGCGCGGTAAATATAGTGTCGGGTATGATACTTGATTACAGGGCGTTTGATACATTCGGCGAGTCCTGCGTACTATTTGCTGCCACGATATGTGTCATGATCATGCTGAGGATAGATGGGCAGACAAAAGAAGACGACGAGGAAGCAAAGAAGGTCACATTCGGTATCAGAGAATCAGCATTCTCGTTGATAGACAGCAGGAACTATGAGCCTGAAAATGACAGCATACTTAAGAAATCAGCTTTACTGGTAGTGCCTTTGATACTTGTATTCGGTATCTATGTTGTGCTCAACGGACACATTTCCCCGGGCGGCGGCTTTTCCGGCGGCGCAATTTTGGGAGCAGGGCTCATACTATTCCTAAGTGCATTCGGTTTTTCAGCGACAGAAAAGTTTATGAATGCAAAAACGGTAAAGATCACGACACTCGTGTCGCTGCTCATATACTGTCTCGCCAAGAGCTATTCATTCTTTACGGGTGCAAATCACATTGAATCGGTTATCCCGCTGGGTACACCCGGAGCGATCTTAAGCAGCGGCCTGATACTTGTACTTAACATATGTGTCGGTCTGGTAGTTGCCTGTACCATGTACAGTTTTTATGCGCTTGTAAGGCGCGGAAGGATCTGAACATCTTTTTATAATGAGGAACAGTTTATGTGGAATCTTATAGTCAGACATCTGAACGATCTTGTGGCTGTGGCGTTATTTGTCATAGGATTTGCAGATCTTCTGTTTCAGAAAAACATGATAAAAAAGGTCATAGGACTTAACGTAATGGACTCATCCATATACCTGCTCTTGGCATCCCAAGGTTATATAACAGGCAGGAAAGCGCCCATTATCACGGACGGAGTAATGTCGGCCGAATACTACATCAATCCCATACCCAGCGGACTCGTGCTCACGGGTATCGTTGTATCGGTAAGCGTTACCGCGCTGCTTCTTTCCATGACCATAAGAATGTATAAAAAATATCACTCCTTAGATCTTGATTACTGCCTTATGATGGCGAGAGGAGAAGGCTGAAAAGATGGATTTTATAAAGAATTTCCCGTTTTTTTCAATAATGCTTTCCATGTTCTGTGCCATCGTACTATCGGTGCTTAACAGAAAAGCGGCAAAATACATGACGAGGATCGTCCTCGGTGCTGTCGTGTGCCTTTCTGTGGCAGTGCTGTTTTTCACGATCCAAAGAGGCGAGTCTTACGTCTATTACATGGGACATTTCCCTGCACCGTGGGGAAACGAGATCAGGTTCGGATGTCTGGAATCGCTGTTCTCACTGTTTGTGAGCCTCATTGCATTCCTGTCCGTGGTAGCGGGTACGAAAGCGGTTGAGGATGATGTGGAAGACAGGAAGGAAAACCTGTTTTATATCCTGGTATGTCTGATGACAAGCTCTCTGCTTGCCATGAGCTATACCAATGACCTGTTTACCGGATATGTATTTATCGAGATAAACACCATAGCGGGCTGCGGTCTTATCATGGTACGTCAGATCGGAAAGACCACCGTTACCGCTATAAGATACATGGTGATCAGTATCCTTGGTTCCGGACTGTTCCTGATGGGTGTTACGCTCCTGTATACACTTACGGGACATCTGCTTATGTCAAACATAAAGGAATCTGTGGCAGAACTTGCGCAGAGCGGAGAGTACAGGGTACAGTTTACGATAGTAATCGGACTTATGTTGGTAGGTCTGGCCATTAAATCGGGACTTTTCCCGTTCCATCTCTGGATCCCGGATGCTTACGGTCAGTCGAACGTTGTATCAAGTTCACTGCTTTCAAGCACGGTTTCAAAAGGATACATATTCCTGCTTATAAAGATATTCGTAAGGACTATCGGATTTGATGTTATAAAGTCCTGCGGCGTGCTATATATATGCTTTACACTGGGTGTTGTAGCCATGATACTGGGTTCTGTTATGGCACTTCATGAGAAGAGTTTCAGAAGGATGATAGCGTATTCATCCATTGCCCAGATAGGCTACATATACATGGGTATAGGTCTTGGGACGGCAGCAGGAGTAGCGGCAGCGGTATTCCATATTTTTGCACATGGTGCCACTAAGTCCCTATTGTTCATTTCTTCATCGGAATTTACCGAAGGGTCGCATACCAAGACCATAGAAGAGCTTAAAGGTCTCGGTTATAAATATAAGTTCTCAGCATTCTGTTACAGTGTCGGTGCCTTTTCCATAGTGGGCTTCCCGCTGCTTGCAGGCTTTGTTTCAAAGCTGCTTCTCGGAGGAGCGGCCATAGGACACGGGGCGATGCAGTGGATAGCACTTCTGGCACTTGCGGTAAGTACGATACTTAATGCCATTTATTTCTTAAGGACCGTCATATATCTGTTTATACCGGATAAGGCTGAAAAAACCGATAAGCCTGATATGGTCCCTGCTTACAGCATGAACTGCGAGGATTATGTATTCGGTATACTTATACTGGTAATGATAAATCTGGTTCTGGGTCTTGCATCCGGACCTATAATAAATATAATCAATAACGGACTTGATATCTTTTCATGATCTATAAGGAGGCTTAAATGCTCACATTGTTACTGCCATTATTATTGCCTGTTATTTTGGGGATAATGCTTTTTATTTTCAAGTGCTTTGACAAAAGAAACATAAGAAATGCTTTTGTCGGAGCGGCGCTTATCATTTCGGCTGCGGTGACGCTTATTGTGGTATTCAATACGGAAGGAACACTTACGCTCTGGAAGATAACGGAGAGCGCTTCCATCACTTTAAAATGCGATCCGCTGACCAGATTTTTTGCTGTGCTCATGAGCCTTATGTGGACACTGGTGGGCTTTTACGCATTTGACTATATGAAGCATGAGGAGAGCGAGACCAGATTTTTTGCTTTCTATCTTATAGTTATGGGTGTGCTTTCGGGCATATACATGTCTGCAAACCTCATCACTCTGTATCTGTTCTACGAGCTCATGACCCTGACATCACTTCCTCTGGTACTGCATTCACTTACCAAGGAAGCCATCAGCGCAGGCAAGAAATACCTGTTCTATTCAATAGGCGGAGCTTTCCTTTCACTGATCTCGATATTCTATATCTATACCAAGTGCAATGTCTCCGATTTCGTGGCAGGCGGCTTTATCGGAAACATCCCTGCAGAAGATAAAAATATGCTTTTGGTATTTATATTCCTTGCACTTGTCGGCTTTGGCTGTAAAGCAGGTCTGTTTCCTCTTCAGGACTGGCTGCCCACAGCACACCCGGTAGCTCCTTCACCTGCTTCGGCAGTACTTTCGGGCGTTATCACAAAGTCGGGTGTTTTCGTTATCATAAGACTTGTTTTTTACAGCATCGGTCCCGAATTCATTAAGGACACATGGGTACAGTACGCATGGATGGGTCTTGCATTGCTTACCGTATTCTTGGGCTCCATGATGGCATATAATGAAAAGGTGATGAAAAAGAGATTTGCTTACTCAACGGTAAGCCAGGTTTCTTATGTGCTTTTCGGCCTTTCACTGCTCAGCGCCACAGGAATGAAGGGTGCGCTTCTTCATGTGATATTCCACTCGGTGATCAAGGACGGTCTGTTCTTGGTAGCCGGTGCGATAATAGTATATACGGGTGTAAAGAATGTAGACGGACTTAAGGGTATAGCAAAGAGGATGCCGACCGTTATCTGGTGCTTTACTCTGTATGCACTTGCACTTATCGGTATCCCGCCGGCAAGCGGTTTTGTGAGCAAATGGTTCCTGTGTCTCGGTGCTCTTGAAGGAGATATCGGAGTATTCAGGTTCTTAGGACCTGCAGTGCTCCTTATAAGTGCATTGCTTACCGCCGGATATCTGCTCCCGATCACCATCAACGGTTTCTTCCCGGGCAGTGACTTTGATTATTCAAAGTGTGAAAAATGCAAGGTTTCACCGCTGATGCTGGTACCGCTGATCATTTTGGCGGTTGCGGCTGTCGGATTCGGTCTGTTCCCCGATCTTATAACAAATGCGATCGATGCGATCATTTTCTAGAAAATACTGATTCTTTCTGGGGGATTTAAGTGAATATAGATTTCTTGATCCTGCTCCCTGTTTTGCTTCCTATTGTGGCAGGTATCCTGATGCTGATATTCCCGGCAAAGGATGACAGGGTAAGGAATACGGTTAATTTTATATTTGTCCTGATAAACACCGGATTTGCCTTTTTTGCCATGACGGCATTAAACGGTGAGAGTGTGTCCGTTGTCAGGATATATATGAACTACGGTTTCGATTTTAAGACCGACAGGGCGGCTTGCATATTCGGAACGATAGTAGCTTCATTATGGCCTTTTGCCAGCCTGTATTCGTACGGGTACATGAAGGATAAGGAGAGGAGAAACACGTTTTTTGCCTTCTTTACCATGACCTACGGTGTGGTCATGGGTATTGCGTTTGCGGCAAATCTCCTTACCATGTATGTATTCTATGAGATGCTGACACTTGTTACATTCCCGCTTGTACTTCATCCCATGACGGAAAAAGCGGTAAAGGCAGCAAGGACATACCTGGCATATTCGCTGGGCGGAGCTGCGTTCGGTCTCATCGGACTTATATTTATGATGTATCTTGGAAATACAGCCTTTGTGCTCGGCGGCAGCATACCTGCCGAAAGTGCGGACTCTGTATTTTTGCTCCCCGCATTTGTACTGGCATTCTGCGGATTCAGTGTAAAGGCAGCCATGGCTCCTTTTTCCGGATGGCTTATTAAGGCAGCTGTCGCACCTACACCCGTTACGGCACTTCTGCATGCCGTAGCAGTCGTTAATGCGGGTGCTTTTGCATGCATCAGACTTACCTACTATATATACGGTACCGAGATACTCCGCGGGACATGGGCACAGTTCATAGTTATGGCACTGACCATCGTTACCATACTTTACGGTTCCTCGTTTGCCGTAAAGGAAAGACATTTTAAGAGAAGACTTGCTTATTCTACCATAAGCAATCTTTCGTATATACTGTTTGCTGCAACACTTATGTCGCCTATGGGGCTTACCGCGGCGTTTGCCCATATGCTTATGCATTCGCTCACCAAGATATGTTCCTTTTTCTGCTGCGGTATAGTTATGGAGCAGACGGGAAAAGAGTACGTTGAAGAACTTTCAGGTATGGGAAAGGTGATGAAAAAGACATTCGTCTGCTTTACCGTATCATCGCTTTCACTCATCGGTATACCGCTTTTCTGCGGCTTCTTCAGCAAATGGAGGATCGGACTTGCGGCAGTTGATGAAGGCAGTCCCCTGGCAATCACGGGACTTGTGGCACTGCTCCTTTCGGCACTTCTTACAGCCATATATATGCTCTCCATAGTGATAAGAGTGTATTTCCCGTCTACGGAAGAGAAGATGATCGAACATAACTATAAGGAACACAGTGCCGTAATGCTCATACCTGTTATGGTATTTGCGGTCTGTATAATAATACTGGGCGCTTTCTGGCAGCCGGTACTTGATTTTATATCATTTTAAAATAACTTGAATATCACGCATTTATAGGTTTAGTGCGTTGATCTTAGCATGGAGAATACTATGAACGGCAATATAATGCTTATAAACTTAATATTATGGCCCATATCAGGCGCGTTCATATGTTATCTCGCCGGATGGAAAGGGATAAAGGACTACAGCTTAGAGGACTATACGGGAGCCGATGCACGCCTTAGAAAAACCTTCAGGGATTTCCTGGTAGTCTGTGCGGTAATACTTGAGTGCCTGCTCTATGCACTTTGTATCTATTCCAGCGGGAAGAACGGAAATACCCTGCATATCGATAAGATATGCGGATTCGGTATCAATCTTAGATTTGGCGGTTTCAGGACGATATATGTGGGCGTGGCACTCCTCATGTGGACAGCTACGGCACTTTTCTCGAGAGAGTACTTTGCTCATTATCATAACAGAAACCGTTATTATTTCTTTTATCTGATCACACTCGGAGCTACACTCGGAGTGTTTATGTCGGACGATCTGTATACCGCATTCATCTTCTTTGAGATAATGTCGTTTACATCATATACCTGGGTCGCTCATGATGAAAAGCCCGGAGCCATGAAAGCCGCAGGGACATATCTTGCGGTCGCCGTGATAGGCGGACTTGTCATGCTGATGGGTATCATGATGCTGTATCACAAGCTGGGGACAATACAGATAAACGAGCTCTGTGCGGCAGCAGGAGAAGTATTGGGCAATGGGGACAGCGGTGATACCGCATACATGTTTGCGGCAGGCATATGCATACTTTTCGGTTTTGGAGCAAAAGCCGGTATGTTCCCTCTGCACATTTGGCTTCCCAAGGCACATCCTGTGGCACCTGCACCTGCATCTGCACTCCTTTCAGGTATACTTACAAAATCCGGTGTATACGGTGTACTGATCCTCTGTTTTGAGATATTCAGAGAAAACAAAAGCTGGGGTATACTCATTCTTGTACTTGGCGTGATCACCATGTTTACCGGAGCGGTATTGGCAGTATTCTCCATTGATCTTAAGAGAACACTTGCATGTTCATCCATGTCACAGATCGGTTTCATACTTACCGGCTGTGCTTTTTCGGTACTGCTAGGAGAGGAGAACAGCCTGGCGGCGGCAGGTACGGTACTTTACATGGTAAACCATTCGCTGTTCAAGCTTGTGCTTTTCATGTGTGCCGGTGCGGTATATGCCAAGCTGCATAAGCTGGACCTTAATGAGATACGGGGATTCGGCCGTGGAAATAAGTTCTTAATGGTAATGTTTTGTATAGGTGCGCTCGGTATCATGGGTGTACCGTTATTCTCAGGATATCTCAGCAAAACGCTCATACATGAGGGAATAGTGGAGTACGCACATGAACTGACCGGCTCTGCTCATACGACAATAAAGCTTATAGAGTATCTTTTCCTGCTTAGCGGCGGAATGACCATCGGATACATGATCAAGCTGTTTATAGCTGTCTTCGTAGAAAAACCTACAGGCAGCGGCAAGGCGGTAAAATGGAGCATCGGATCGCCTTCTAAGCTCGCACTTATCATGCCTGCGTGTATCATAGTAATATGCGGAGTTTATCCGCCCATATATGTAGAACTTTTGAGCACATATATGAGTGATATTACCCGTGCACATGCAATCGGACATTTTGAAGCATTTTCACTGGAAAACCTGAAGGGCTTTGTAATATCACTTACCATCGGACTGCTTGTATATCTCTTTATCAGAAAGGTCCTGATGAAAGAGAAGAACGGAGTAAAGGTATACCTTAACAGATGGCCCGCAAAGCTCGATCTTGAAGAACTTATATACAGACCGATTCTGTTAAAGCTTTTACCCGGACTGTTCATCGGTATATTCAAAGGTCTCATTAAGCTTACAGAGATAATATGGAGCTTTATGGTCGTAGCTCCGGGCAAGTTCTTTATGGGACTGATAGCTTTTACGAAGCTTATCTGGGAATGGCTGGTAAAGATAGGAAAGGGTATCGGATACGCGGCCTCATTTTTCGGAGAAGCCGTTATATATTCGATCAGAAAGGTGTTCTTTAAAAATCTGGAAGAAAACAAAACAAGCCCCATCATGGAGAAACTCTATGCCAAGTTTGACTCCGGTGACAGGGTGTTGAGAATAGTTGAAGCAACAATATCCTACAGTATCATCTGGCTAATGCTGGGACTTATAGGAACAATACTGTTCCTGCTGTTTTATAAATGACGGATAAAAATATAGCTCGAACAAAAGGATTTCCCTTTGCTCGAGCTTTTTTCAGTCATCGCTTATACATACATATATGGAAAGATGTTCTTCGTTATTTATAATAATGGGAATCTTTATGGCGGTGAAATCGGTCTGCAGCTTTAAGTCATAACCGAGCATGGATAAAGGCGGGGTAATATCAAATATTATATTCATGGTTGAAAAGATAGTGGCGGTATTGCCCATTATCATATTTCCGAGCTCACCTAATGCCGAGCAGGCCATGGTATCCAGCTCGTTAACAGGCATTCCCATCATCATGACGGAAGCTGTATCCTTTGCTTTTTGCTCGGTCATACCGATAATGACCTGTCCCTTCATACCGCCTGTCAAACCTACCTGGATAAGAAACGCATTATCCGGGAATTTCATATCCGACAGGGATAGTTTTCCAAGCATACCACCGTTGATACCGAGCATTTCCAATACCGTGATGGTAGCTTTAACGAAGGGATTTATATATTTTATGTCAACCTGTGCCATATAGTTTTCCCTTTTCCCCTTAATGACCTTTATTTACAAAACGATTTTTAAACAAATCGTAAAATAAGAGTTCACAGTTAATATACCCATATTCATAATTCTATCATATAGCGAAAAAAATAGCAAGCAGTAAAAAGTGTTGATAAAGTACGGAAAAAGTAGTATGATAAATCAAGAATAATTTGTTTTGGAGGTTTATTATGGAATCAAAGGATTACATGGAAGAATATTGTCTGTGGATGTCTTCGGACGCATTTGACGAGAAGACAAAGAAGGAACTGGAATCTATCGCCGGCAACGAAGAAGAGATCAAGGACCGCTTTTACAGAAGCCTCGAATTCGGTACTGCAGGACTCAGGGGTGTCATAGGGGCAGGCACTAACAGAATGAACATTTACACTGTAAGAAAGGCATCACAGGGCTTGGCAAACATTATCATACGTGAGGGCGGACAGCAGAAAGGTGTTGCCATAGCATATGATTCAAGACATATGTCCGTTGAGTTCAGCGAAGAAGCTGCACTCTGCCTTAATGCAAACGGTATCAAGACATACCTGTTTGACTCGTTAAGGCCTACTCCCGAGCTTTCATTCGCTTTAAGAGAGCTTCATTGTATAGCGGGTATAGTCATTACCGCAAGCCACAATCCTTCCGAATACAACGGATATAAGGTATACTGGGAAGATGGTGCACAGATCACCGCACCTAAGGATGCCCAGATCATAAATGAAGTTAATTCCATAACAGATTATCTGTCTTTAAAGACAATGAAGAGAGAGGATGCCGAAAAGGCAGGTCTCTTCAATATAATAGGAAAAGATATAGATGACCGTTACAACGAGGAACTGATGAAGCTCGCATTAAGACCTGAGGTCATCAAGAAAGCGGCAGAGGATATCTCGATCGTTTATACTCCTTTCCACGGTACAGGCAATATCCCCGTAAGAAGGGTACTAGCAGAGCTCGGCTTTAAGAAGGTATATGTGGTACCCGAGCAGGAGAAGCCGGACGGTGATTTCCCCACAGTGGCATATCCCAATCCCGAGGATAAGACAGCATTTAAGCTTGCACTCGAACTTGCGGAAAAAGTTAATGCCGATCTGGTACTTGCTACCGACCCCGACGCTGACAGACTCGGTGTTTATGCAAAGGATTCCAAGACCGGAGAATACATGGCTTTCACCGGCAATATGAGCGGTACACTTCTTTGTGATTACCAGCTTGCTGCCAGAAAAGAGCTTGGACTTATGCCTGAGAATCCTGCGGTTATCAAAACCATTGTTACCACCAACATGTGTGATGTGGTAGCTAAGAAGTTTAACTGCACACTTATCGAATGCCTTACCGGTTTCAAATATATAGGTGAGCAGATCAAACTTTTTGAGCAGGGTGTAAAGAATTACAATTACGTATTCGGATATGAGGAGTCCTACGGCTGCCTTATCGGTACACATGCAAGAGACAAAGATGCCTGCGCAGCGGTTATGGGTCTGTGCGAGGCAGCGGCATACAATAAGCTGCAGGGCAAGAGCCTTTGGGACAGAATGCTTGAGATGTACGAAGAGTACGGATACTACCGTGAGGGTGCGGTATCCGTTACCATGAAGGGAGCCGACGGCGCAGAAAAGATCGCAGCCATCCTTGACAACTTAAGAAAGAATCCTATTTCCGAGCTTGGCGGATTTAAGGTACTTGAAGCAAGAGATTATAAGCTTCATACCGTTAAGAACTGCATTACAGGCGAGGAAAGTGCTACAGATCTTCCCGAGTCAAACGTACTTTACTATGTGCTTGAGAATGATCAGTGGTGCTGTGTAAGACCTTCCGGTACCGAACCTAAGATAAAGTTCTACTATGGTATCAAGGGCAGCTCCATGGAAGAGGCTGACAAGTTATTCGATCAGGTTGGAGAAGCGATCAAAAAACTCGCATAATAAAATATAATATAAAAAGCCGTGCAACGCGCACGGCTTTTTAAGAAATAAAGATATATCCGGTCTGAAAACGGACATAAAAGGAGAATAAAAATGGTAAAACATGTTATCTTATGGAAATTAAAGGAAGAGTATTCGGATGCTGAAAAGAGCAGTATCAAGGAAGGTATCAAGCCGTGTATGTATGGACTATGAGGTGTGACATATAGTATAGGGGTTGATACTGTCCGGGGAGTAGGAACCGGGCAGGAAAGGGGACAGATATGAAATATCTTGTAATTGTAGGCATTTTTATAGTATTTGATATTATTGCATTTATCCTGTATGGCTTAGACAAATCCAAAGCAGAAAAGCACGCATGGAGGACACCCGAAGCGGTACTGCTCTGGATGTCTGTACCCGGCGGTATAGGAGCTTTTGTCGGGATGAAGGCTTTTCATCACAAAACAAAAAAGTGGTACTTCAACCTTGTGGCAGGTCTGTTTGCACTTATCCAGGCAGCGATCATCGGGTTTATAGTATATTGTATCTGTAAGTTTGGAGCTGATTTCAGCTTCTAAAAGCAAATTTGAAATGAGAGGTATATGAAGATTTTTAGGAAAACAGTTACTTATTTATTGGCCTTTATTATGGCATTTTCACTGACAGCGGCTATTGTTGACGTATCTCCTATAGGTGTAAGAGCGGCTGAGCAAACCTATACATTTACTGACCGCAGCGGAAAAGAAGTTACCGTACCGGTAAGTGCGTTTGCTTCTTCGGTTATCTCATTTACGCATGGAGATCCCTGGATGAATGATGAACTTCATATGGATCCTGCTATAGCTTTGGGTATTCCGGATTATGTGGAAGTCGGAAGCAACAGTACTGGCGACCTTTGTATGGGAGCAGGAGGAATACTTATCCTTGCATTTGACAGATATATAACCGACGGTGACGGCGATGATGTATATGTATTTGAGGTTGGCGGATATGTAGAGGAGACCAAGGTAGAGGTCAGTGCCGACCTTAAGACATGGTATGAGCTGGGTTACGTAAGAGGAAATGAAGCCGGACTTGATCTCAACGGTAAAGTTCCTGAAGGAACAGGCTTCAATTATGTAAGACTTACCGATACCGGAGCAAATCCCAACGGCGACTGGCCCGGAGCTGACATTGATGCAGTATGCGGTATTAATACCACAACAAAGAAAACAACAACTCTTAAGGCTCCCGGCAAGACAAAGATAAGCACCGCAAAAGCATCCGGGACAAAGCTTACCGTAAAGTGTAAGAAGGTAAGCAAAAACTGCAAGGGATATGAATTCCAGATATCAACCGACAAAAATTTCACATCACCTACCACCAAGACTTCATCAAAGAATAAGGTATCTTTTAAAAACTTGAAAAAGAATACCACATATTATGTACGTGTGCGTGCATATAATAAATCAGGTAGTACAAAGTCATATGGTAAGTGGAGTGCAGTAAAGACCGTAACCATTAAATAACTTTTATCGGGAGGTGACAAACTATAAATAGTCAAGAGGTTTTTGAAAAAATCATTTATCTGTAAAAAAGGGTAAACTTAATAAGCCATCTTAATACATTGCATTTCAGATGGATGATTTCAGACTAAAGAAGTTGGGGTTTAGTGAAGCT
>JAIKXA010000149.1 GCA_024684355.1 Lachnospiraceae bacterium | reverse complement strand
CGATGGAAGAACTGACAAAAATTAAAAAAATAAAAACAGGTGTGATCTGTGATGCCTGTGTACAATGTGGAAGTATAGAGAATCTTCGTGTGGAAGATCCGACAAAATTGAAATAGTTTTAGTTTTAAGGGAGAAGTTTATGGAAATGATAAAGAATATAGTTTTTGACATAAGTAATGTATTGGCTCCGTTCAGGTTTAAAGAATACCTGGCGGAAAAAGGATTCGACGGAATCATGATAAAAAGGATCATAAAGGCATCTGCCATGACACCGTACTGGACAGAGTTTGAAAAAGGAAAGCTGACACAGGATGAGGCAATGAATGCATTCATCAGTATGGATCCGGATATAGCGGATGAACTGCATAAAGCTTATGATGTATGTTCCGGTATTATGGGAAAATACGACTACACTGAAAGCTGGATCGAAACACTGAAAGAAGCCGGTTATAAATTGTATTGTATCACAAACTTTACACCTGCCGGATATGAGCAGTGTTACGATTGCATTTCTTTTGTGGAAAAGTTTGATGGTTGTGTTTTTTCCTTTAAGGAAGGTATTGTAAAACCGGATCCGGAAATATATAAGATCTTACTTGATCGGTATGACCTGAAAGCAGAAGAATGTGTATTTATTGATGACACGGAAGAAAATGTACGCAGTGCCGAAAAGCTTGGATTTCAAGGAATCGTTTTTACATGTTATGAGGAAGCAGCAGGAAGGTTGGCCGAATTAACAGAAGGATGAGTTTGAATTATATTTTATACTGTCAATCTTACAATTAAGTGACATTTTGTAAATAAAGCTACACTCCGGTCCGAGAGAGTAGCTTTTACTACATTAGGGGGATATTCTGAATATTGAATTATCGCAATTTGGGGCGTATTATAAAACCACAACGAAGGAAACAAAACAAAAAACCAAAAACAAAAAACACAAACGAAAAGGAGAAAAAGGAAGCAGAAAATATCTATGAATAAAAGAAAAACAACATCATCCCTCATCATATTAACCCTCTGCCTTCTCGCAATGATTCTTACAGCCTGCGGGGCTGAACCCGCAGTAAAGCTGCCTAAGCAAAAGGAAGTAACGGATAAGACGCTGAAGGACGTATTTGGCGAGCATGGCATGAAGATAGGAACATGCATCTCAGCAAACGTGATAAATAACAAACAAATGGCTGACCTCGTGTTCGGGCAGTACAACAGCCTCACCATGGAAAATGCCATGAAGCCCGATTATATCTTAAATCAGGAAAAAAGTATAGCGAGCGGCGAACTGACAGTAGAATTCAACCAGGAAGCTCGCTCGATACTCTCTTGGGCAAAAGAACACAACTTCACCATGAGAGGTCACACGCTTATCTGGTACAGCCAGACGCCCGATTGGATATTCCGCGACGGATTTGACCAAAATGGAGTATACGTTAACCGCGAGGAAATGCTTACCCGCATGGAGGCACTTATAAGCGGCGTATTTGCTGAGCTCAAAAAGCTCGGATACCTTGATCTGTTCTACGCTTACGACGTGATAAACGAAGCCATCATGGAAGACGGAAGTATTAGGGAAAACAATTGGACAAAGATAATAGGAGACGACTATCTCTGGTACGCATTTTATTTTGCGGACCAATATGCACCCGAGACTATCGACCTATATTACAACGACTACAACGAGCAGTACAAGGCAGATAGACTTGTAGAATTTGTCGAGACCTTAAAGGACAATGAAGGTAGGTACCTGATCGACGGCATAGGTCTGCAGGCGCACCTGTTCACCGCAGATGACTTACCCAACTATTTAAATGCTGTAGATATTCTCGCAGAGACAGGGTTGAAACTCGAACTTACCGAGATAGACATAGGTCTTGGCAAATACCAGAGCCCATTGTCGCCTACCGATGAAAACTTAAGAGAGCAGGGCAGGTATTGCTACGAACTCATAAACGGTCTGTTCGAACGTGCCGACGCAGGCAGCATTAATATGGATGCCGTCACATTCTGGGGATTTTCCGACGGCATATCCTGGAGACGCGAATACAGCCCGCAGCTCTATAACTCAGACCTTGATCCGAAATACGCATTATACGGAGCCCTGCAGATCCGTGACTACGCAGGTTATCAGACAGATAACCCATGAAAAGGGGCAGGCGACGGTTCTCCGGACCCAGTTATTGTCGTCAATGCGGAGGTCAATTAAGGTATTAGGAGAAATGTATTATATGAACAGATTGTTTTGGATAGTATTGATCATAGCTATGACAGGAGATATTTTGGTTTCCTGGTTATTAGCGTTATTTTATAAGGATTACAGTAATGTGAAGATGTCGATCAGTGCATTAGGTAATCCCAACAGTCCGGTAAGAAGTTTTTTCAATGTATGGATGCTGATAGAAGGTGTTTTGTTCCTTACTGCGCTTCCTGCTATTTACAAGTGCTATCATGAAGTATCAGGTGGTCTTACCTATACACTTATGGCATTTGTTGCGATATTTGCGATAGGTGCATGTATCTTTACCTGCTTCTTCAGTGTTAATGAATCAAAGGATGTGGTGACTACAGCATCCAAAATACACGGAGCTGGTTCTGTGATTGGATTTATGCTGTTCCTGTTTGTACCTTTACTGATTGCCATACTCTCGTTTAAGAACGATCAGTCAGCCATCGGCGTTATAAGCATCATATGTTTTGTGGCTGCTTTGGTATTCTTTGCGTTATTTGTAATGTCAGATAAAGAGGAGTTTGCTAATACTGTTATAGCTAATGAAGGACTGTGGCAGAGGCTGAATCTTATATTTATGTATCTGCCTGTGTTTATCGTAGCGTTTAACGGATTGTTTAAACTAAAAGAATAAAACAGTTAGAAATAAAGGGTGATTTAATAGAAATTACCCTTTATTTTAATTGTAAATAGATATAATTTAAGGTATAATGTTTATTGTTATATTTTGATGCAAAGTGTAACAATTTCGGAACAGACAGGGAACAGAGAACCGCTGTTCCCGAAGAAAATATGGGGTGCACAAATATGAAAAGAATAACACTTGATGAAAACTGGACTTTTAGAAGAGGATTTCTTGATAATCCCGGAATGTTAAAATCAGATCCGGGCATTTCTGTCAATCTGCCGCATGACGGGATGATCGGGACACAGGTTACAGCGGATGCTCCCGCCCTGATGGATATGGGGTATTTTACCGGAGGATTATCCAATTATACCAAATTCGTATTTATCCCGGAAGAATGGAAAAACGACTATATAGCACTTCATTTTGACGGTGCCATGCTGAATGCTGCTGTGGATGTAAACGGAGCAAGAGCCGGAAAACAGCATTACGGTTATGTACCTTTTAGCCTTGATATCACAAACCTTGTGACCTTCGGTAAGGGAAACAGGATAACCGTTAATATCAATGCAAGTATGCAGCCTAACTCACGCTGGTATACCGGCTCAGGTCTGTACCGCGGCGTGGAGCTTGTACACGGCCCTAAGCTGCATATAGCACAGGACGGCATATACCTGTATACAAAAGAAGTAGCTGACGGATATGCATTCTTAGAGGCTCAGATAGATGTAGTAAATGACTACTCTGAAAAGAGGCTGGCAGAAGTAGAGATCGTGCTTACTCCCGAAAAAGCAGATAAAGAAAATGCTAAGTCCGTTATCGCCAAAAAAACGATATGTGCGGAACCTTTATGTACTACGACAGCCAGGATGGCTTTTGCAGTTGAGGATCCTGTACTTTGGGATGTCGATAGTCCCGAGCTATACAAAGTCAATGTCAAAGTAACGAATACAGGAGTATACCGTACGCATTTTATCCCTTATGTACCTGAAGAATGCACTGAGGATGAGGCTGATACAATATTCGGTATCAGGACCATCACGGCTGATGCAGTACGCGGACTTCGCATAAACGGGAAAAGCGTTAAGCTAAAAGGCGGTTGCCTGCATCATGACAACGGACTTATTGGCTCCGTATCATTATATGAATCAGAAGCCCGTAAGGTACAAAAGCTTAAGACCGTGGGCTTTAACGCTATA
>JAIKXA010000137.1 GCA_024684355.1 Lachnospiraceae bacterium | reverse complement strand
GGAGAAATATAAGGAATTTACGGATAAATTCTGCTATCTCGATGATGGACATGCTTCCGACAGGATAGTTAAGGAAATATTCGGTGTATGACCTTAACGACTTAGAGTTACAGGAGGATATCATGCCGGCGGCGTGATATGTCAGATGAAAGCATTTATAAAGAAAATACTGGTTTTTATATATCATGTTATGGCGAAAGTGTTTCCTATGAGCAGAAATAAGGTGATGTTCATGAGCAACATGGGCAGGAACTATTCCGGAAATACCAGAGCCATATATGAGGCTATGCTTAAGGATAAGCGGTTTGACAAAAAGAAAAAGATATGGGCCTTTAACGGCGAGTATTTCGATATGGTAAGAAAATACGGTGACTCGCTCCTGCCTAAAGGCTGCAAGGTAGTCAGATACGGCGGGATGAAATATTATTTCCATATGGCGACCTCGGGTATCTGGATATTTGATACGCGTCAGGAGCCGTATCTTGTAAAGCGTAAAGGGGCTCTCTATTTCATGACATGGCACGGGACTCAGCTGAAAAAGCTCGGGCTCGACATGATCCAGTTCAACATGGCAGGTGAGGACAGGGACCGCGATGAATATGCACAGTCCTTCATTAAAGAGTCTGCCAAGTGGGATTACCTGATAGTCCAGAACGATTACAGCGAGGCTATATCGGCCGGTGCCTTCGGGTTTAAGAATACGGTGCTGAAGATCGGTTACCCCAGGACTGATAAGCTTATAAAGGAAGGTCTCGGCAAGAAAAAAGGTATTATTAACGGGGATGAAACAGGAGCAGGAGCTAAAGAAAAGAAAATCCTTGTTTATGCGCCTACGTGGCGTGATGATGAATATCTGGGGAACGGCTTTTACAAGGTACCCTCCCGTCCTGATTTTGTAAAGCTTGAAAAAGCACTCGGAGACGAGTATACCATAGTACTTAAGCTGCACTACCTGGTGCGCATAAATAAAGGGGATATTCCTCAGAGCGTTATAGACAGCGGATTTGTAAGAATATGCGGAAATGAGATAGATATCAACGACCTGTACCTGGAGTCGGACGGTGTTATCACTGATTATTCTTCGCTTATATTTGATTATTCGGTACTGGAACGCCCTATATTTTTCTTCTGTTATGATCTTGAGAATTACAGGGACATCTTAAGAGGCTTTTACATGGACTTTGAGGAGCTGGCTCCCGGGCCTATATCGCTTGATGAGGATGAGCTCATAAGAGATATAAAGGATAACTTCTCGGGCAGGAGTACCGAGTGCCTGGACAGGATCAGGGCATTTAAGAAGGAACACAATAAATACGATGACGGACATGTAAGCGAGAAGGCGCTTGATGTCATAGCGAAGCATTTGGGGATATAAAACCCACACCTCATCTGGCGCTTCGCGCCACCTTCCCCTCAAGGGGAAGGCTTAAACGAAAAACGACTTCTCAGGCTTCCCCTCGAGGGCTGATCGAATCACGAAGTGATTATGACAGATCGAGCCACGTAGTGGCTATGACTGATCGAGCCACGGAGTGGCTTGATGCCGTCCCGGCGAGGGATGCCCGTCTGGCGAAGACAAGCTGTCAGCCGCAGGCTGACTGATGAGGTGGAAATATACAGAAAGGAGCACCCATGAGCAAAAAAGAAGCTTTCATACGCGAAACAAAAAGAAAATCATTAAGTCTCATGCATAATATGGCATACAAGGCCGAAAGCTTCAGGCTTAAGGGACTCCTTGATAATTATGACCCCTCACGGATAACGCTTAAAAGCCCTCAAAGGGTCAGGACCGTCACCTTTATCATAACCCGTATGGTAAGATTTCACGGGGGACAGACCTCCATACTCCACTTGGGTACGGAGCTTGAAAAGCAGGGCTATAAGGTGTGCTATCTGGTATGTAAGGAGCAGTCACCTGAGGAAATGGATATATGTGCATCCGCAAATCTTCCCGGTTATAAAGGCAGGGTATTTGCTCTCAACAGGTATATGGCAGCCATAAAAAAGGAGAAGATCAAGGCTCCCGACGTGGTGGTGGCTTCTTCGTGGGATACGGTATCTTTCGCTAAGAAGTTTGAGGACTCTTACCTGATGTACTTTATCCAGGACTATGAGCCTTTGTTCTATAAGTTCGGTGAGGAATACCTGCTTGCCCGGGACACATATATGCAGGGTCTCCATATGGTATCTTTGGGTGCCTGGAACAAGGATATGATAATGAGGGAGTGCGGAGGAGCTTCAGGCAGTCGTTTTGATAAAAGACCCGGCCTGAAGATAGATGTGGTCAGCTTCCCGTATGACGGAAGCGCATATGAATATACGGAAAGAGATTTTTCATTATATAAGGATAAGAAAAAGCTTACGATCGCAGTGTATCTGAAATTTTACGGGAAACGTCTTCCTGACCTTATCCCGTATATGCTCATAAACACTTCGGAGAAGCTTAAGGAAAAAGGCATAACCTTAGAGGTGATATACTTTGGCGAGGCTAAAACCTTTAAAGCCGAGGGCGGCACAAACCTGGGCCAGTTAAGCCACGCCGAGATCAACGAGCTTTATAAAAAGGCGGATTTCGGTATGGTGGCATCAATGAGCAACATTTCTCTTGTGCCATACGAAATGCATGCGGCTGGGCTGCCTGTCATAGAGTTTGCCGACGGAAGCTATCCGTATTTCTTTGGGGAGGATACGGCACTTTTGACAAGGATCGGGGAAAAGGATATCGCAGAGCTTTTGATTAACGCGGCAAGTGACCCGGAAAGCCTGAAAGCTATGACCGGGAAAGCGGCAGAAAAGCTTAAAACTTTAAGCTGGGAGAGGACCGGAAGGAAATTTTCCATGATACTCAGGAGTTTGGTAAAAGCAGGGGTATAAGTTTATATAGTAGTACTTATGGGGATTACCGGGGGATAATGAATTGAGTATAAGAAATGATATGAAGAAAATGGCACCCGAAGGTGCTGTTCAGAAATACCGTACGCTTCGCGAGGACGTAATAGAAAAAGAGTTTAAGTTTTTCAGCCTTTTTCCCGTAGAAAAGGATAAGGTTGTTTTCTGCAATGTCTGGGGATACGGCGATAATCCTAAGTGGATAGCGGAAAGTTATGTAAGACAGTTAAGAAGGACTACAAGCCTTTCTAAGTCTGCCATAGCCGAAAAGGTTATTTTTATAACCAGTAAGCCGCCTTTAAAGGAAGAGATAAACGAAGACGCCGAGTGTATCACTTTTTTAAAGACCAATACCAAGTCGGCGATCTATGCCTTAGCTACCGCCGGCATATGGGTGGATTGCAACAGGAAGGAAAACTATATCCAGAAAAGAAAGAACCAGATATATATCCAGACCTGGCACGGCGGACTTCCTCTAAAGAGACTTGAGCTTGACTGCAGGGAATATCTTCCGCAGGAATATATAAAGAATGCCTTAAGGGATACCGGAATGACCGATATCTATATTTCCAACAGCGAGTACTGCAATGAACTTTACAGACGTGCATTCGGTTTTAAGAAAAGAATATTCTGTTTCGGATCTGCCAGAATGGATCCGCTCATCCGCCCGGTAAGGTTCAGTGCCGGTGCCATGAGGGAAAAGCTTTTGTCAAGGCTTCCCGAGTCTGTATTCAGAAGACTTCTTAATGAAGCATATATCAAAGCTTTTAAGATGAAAGAACAGGCAAAACAGGGGGAAGAACAGGAGCAGAAGGACCACTTGAGGATAAATATTGCTCTGTATGCACCCACCTACAGGGACAGTGTTTCCGAGGTCCAGGAGAGAGCCAATGAACTCGGCGGCAGTATCATTAATGCTTTGGAGAACAGATTTGGCGGTAAATTCGTGGTAGTTACACGTTTTCATCCGCTCGCTATGTCACGCGTAAACCATATTAACAGTGCATACCTTCAGTTTGATGAGAAGGAGCGTATCATAGACGGTAATGAGTTCAGTGACCTTTATTCCATAATGGCAGCTGCTGATGTGCTGATAACGGACTATTCCAACTGCATGTTTGAAATGTCCTATGTTGGAAAACCTGTATTTCTTTATGCTACGGATGTGGAGCAGTATGACGATACGCGCGGGATGTATTTTGATTATGAGAAACTGCCTTTCCCGATAGCGCATAATGAAAGAGAGCTGTATGATAATATCAACTCTTACGACAGGGAAGGTTATAAAGAAAAACAAAAGGAATTTTTCGAAGATATAGGTGTAACCGAGGATGGCAGGGCTGCAGAGAAGGTAGCCAAACTTATATCAAGGCTGATTGAAAAATAACTGCCGGTCCGGGCGATGCTTTTATATCCATCCGCCGTCGGCGGTTATGATCTGGCCGGTGAGGTATACGGGCATCTGTGAAATATGATATATGATCTTGGCAATCTCTTCGGGGGAAGCGGCACGTGATGCGGGAATCTGCTCTATTACGGAAAGACGTTCTTCTTCCGTAAGGTGAGAATTCATATCCGTATCTACAAAACCGCAGGCGATGGCATTAACAGAGATACCGCTTGGAGCAAGCTCTTTTGCGCAGGCTTTTGTATAGGCGTTTACGCCTCCTTTGGATGCGGAATATGCTGCTTCACATGAAGCTCCGACATTTCCCCAGACCGAGGAGATGTTGATAATATGTCCGCATGTGTTCTTCAGCATATGCGGGATAACCGCACGGGTACAGTAATGTACTGAAGACAGGTTGGTGTTTATAACGTTTTGCCAGATATCATCCGTGGTATCCTGTATAAGACCCACAAAGGAGATACCGGCATTGTTTACAAGTATATCCACACTGCCGAAGGTATCCGCTGCTTTGTCAATGAGCATTTTTGCAAATCCGGGATCTGAAATATCACCCGGAATACTTATTATACCGGCTCCTTCACGGGACACACTGCGGCAAAGATCATAGGCACTATCCAGGTTATCTTTGCCGTTTTTTGAATTTAATACGACATTATAGCCTGCACATGCAAACTTGTAAGCGGCAGCTCTTCCGATTCCGCGGGAAGCGCCGGTGATCACAGCTGTTTTGTTCATGAGTGTATCCTTTCGTTTGAAGTGTCCGTTAACATCGACACCGGATGATGGTAAGTTAAAGATAATATATTACAAATATAAATAAGAATAGTTTTAAAGTCAATATGTTTTTGATCACCGAAAGAGGAGGCAGTTTTATGGCGGGTAAAAAGAAATCGCATATCCGGCTGATATTCGCAGCTGTCTCTTTTTGTATTCTGGCAGCGCTTGCGGGATATAAAGGAGCGAGGTATCTGGCATCCCGGATAACCTCCGAAGCTGAGCAGAATGCCGAAAAAGCAGGACTCTTCAAACCACAGGGGGTTGAAGAGGATCTGACAGAGCAGATCATAAACGGGACAAGAAATGAAACCCTTTCAAAATTAAGACCGCTCTTTTTGTTATATGTAGTGGATTATGAAACAGGAAAATTGGAAGACATAGTACTTGAGATATTTGATACCGTGAGCATGGAGGTATCTTTTGTATATATCGATCCTGATATAACTTATACCATGACAGGGAGTCTTTACAGGGCACTGGCCAACGAAAACGTGCTTGTGCCGCAGACGGTTAAGTTTAGTGAAATGTACGGATATTACGGGACGCCGGCGGCGTTTGACGCTGCCAGAAAGATAGCCGGTGAGATGCTGGGGACTCCCATAGATTATTTTGCGGCATATACTTTGGATCATGGCGGAGATGAACTTTCGATAAAAAGGATAACCGCTTTGGGAGTAAAAGAACTTTATGATCCCGAAAAGGAAGAACATACGGATCTGACGGAGGAAGAGCGCTCGGGCTATGCGAAACTGGCCGGATACCTTAAGGACCGTGATATAAAGATATATGAGGCGCCCGTGATAAAGCATAATGAAAGCTGTTTTCTGGATATAGCCGGAACCTGGGAGATACTCGGGGAACTGATATCTCCGGACATGTAAACTGATCAAAAGGCAGGTGGCAGAATGAAAAAGAAAAAAATTGTGATACTGGCGGCAACTGTTGCGGCATGTCTGATATTCGGAGGAGGAGTGTACGTCGGAGCGGCTGCGAGCGGAGCGGGGTCCCAGAATGACCCAGTAGTTTCTTTAAGCTATTTGGATTATCGTCTTGAAAACCTCAACATATCGGGAAATTCAGGTTCATCGGTAAACGGATATGAAAAGGTTACGCTTTCCCGCGGAGAGCGGTATCTTCCCGGTGAAGGGGGAGTGATAGTGCTTTATTCGGGAAGCTGTACGGTGATAGGAAAAGGTATCATAAATCTGTCTGCATCGACCATTCTTGCCGAAAACAGTAATGTGCCTGCGTACAGCCAGATGTTAGTGCCTGACACAAGCTCCGGAATTGTGGCAGCAGAGAGTACAATACTATATGTAGTAAGCGGAAAGTAGCTTTTTCGTCAGATTTACCAAAAGTCGGCACATTTTTTTGTTAAAAACACACATAGCATTTAATACCATATCCGTGTATAATAGACAGGTAAGCGCGTATAGCGCACATAAATTAAATCGAATGAAAAAACCAGAACATTATTTAGGGAGGAATTAAAATGGCAGGTTTATCACTTAAGAACATTCAGAAGGTTTACCCTAACGGTTTCGTAGCAGTTAAGGATTTCAACCTTGAGATCGAAGATAAGGAATTCATCATCTTCGTTGGTCCTTCAGGATGTGGTAAGACAACTACTCTTCGTATGATCGCAGGTCTTGAGGAGATTTCACAGGGCGAACTTTGGATCGGTGACAAGCTCGTTAACGATGTAGAGCCTAAGGACAGGGATATC
>JAIKXA010000164.1 GCA_024684355.1 Lachnospiraceae bacterium | reverse complement strand
CAGGGCATTATGCAGCTGTTTCCGAAAATCAGTGTTAATTTTCCGGGTATCACAAGAAGGATCATAAAGACGGAGTCACAGCAATGCCTTATCTCGGCAGGTACTGCCCAATATGAGGACATCAAAAAGTTCCTCGGCCAGCGTGGCGAGATATTGGCTCAATACGATTCCAGCTTTATGGTGGCGGCAAGGATCAAGGGCGGCTTCTTATTCATGAATCCGGCACTGGTACTCTGCAGTATCTGTGATGACCAGCTATGGATATCCACATATGCCAAGGAGGGTCTCATCAAGCAGCGTACCGCTGAGAAGCTGCTGGACAGGCTCTGTGCGGAGTTTAAGCAGGAATATGGCAATCTGCAGGCTACAGGGACAACTACCTGATTGAAATGTTTATACGCGAAATTGTTATAAAAACGGTAAAATACCGCTAGGTGAAGGTATAAAAACAGTGCTTCACTTAGCGGTATTGAGCATTTTTGAGCCGAATACCGCTAAGTGAACCTGAAAACATAGTGATAGAATTTCATAGCATGGATTTGTTTACTTTTCTTAAGTTATTGTGCTATAATATAACAAAACGATGCTGAGCAGCGTTTTCGAGGTTACATTGAAAGAGATATAAGGGATTAACAGGACCGGAGGATAAAATGGCAGATTATGATAAAACAGTTGCATGGTGGAAAAGCCGGAATATAAAGACTGAGGCCGAACTGGCAGAAGCTATGAACGGCCACGGCATATTGCTGGCGTATCATTCCGGTAAAATTGAAAACGACAAGATTACATACAACGATACACGTGAGATATTTGATCATGACGGTGTTACATCCTATACCGGAGATCTGCGTACGTTGTTTGAAATCCGTAATTTAAAAGACGCTTATGAACTCCTGCTTATTTCCTTTGGACAGCACAGGGAGCTTGATGAGGGATTGATCAAAGAGTTTCAAGCCAGACTTACGCAGAACACCTATGATACCAGAAGATGGCAGCTGGGTGAAAGGCCCGGGGAGTATAAGCATCATGATTATATCACGGGAAGGAATGAAATAGGGGCATCTGCTGAGGATACACCTGAAGAAATGGCAGAACTGATAGAGGAGTTTCATGATATACCGGCAGAGAAAACTCTGACAGCTGCGGCATATTTTCATGCAAAATTTGAAAATATCCATCCGTTTGCTGACGGCAACGGCAGAACGGGTCGTATGGTAATGAATTATCTGTTGTTGTACCTGGGGCATCCGCCGATCATAATTCATGAAGAAGACCGAAAAGAGTACTATAAAGGCTTGGAAGCCTGGGATGAAGAGCAAAACCTCGAAGTATTGCTTGAGTTCTTAAAGGGACAGACGGTTAAAACCTGGAAGAAGCAGGTGGACCGGCATGAATAATATAACCGTAAGATCATACGCAAAAATAAATCTCGGGCTGGATGTTTTGGGCGTGCTCCCGAACGGCTACCACACGTTGAAGATGATAATGCAGACGGTGTCATTATATGATACGCTGTACTTTGAAAAGACACCAGGTGCCGGTATAGAGCTTAGCACCAACCTCCCCTATCTGCCCACGGATGAAAAGAATCTTGTGTATAAGGCGATAGCCATTTTTAAAGAAAAATACGGCATCACAGACGGTATCAGATGTACAGTCACCAAACGTATCCCTGTGGCAGCAGGACTTGCCGGAGGCAGCGGAAATGCAGCAGCAGCACTTAAGGCCATGGATGCCCTGTTTGATACAAAGCTCACACCTGAAGTTCTTGCAAGTGACGTGCTGAAGCTCGGAGCGGATGTGCCGTACTGCCTCATGGGAGGCACCGCTCTTGCGGAGGGTATAGGAGAAGTCTTAACACCCCTTCCGGCACCGCCCGATGCGAAGGTGTTGATCTTAAAGCCAAAGGTAAGTGTCTCGACTAAGGAAGTCTACACAAGCCTGCACCTGGATGAGACTACCATACATCCCGATATCGATGCCTGCATCGATGCCTTAAAGACCGGCTCACTTAAAAAGCTCTGTGACAACCTCGGAAATGTCTTAGAGGATGTGACCGTGAAGCTTCATCCATGCATTCTTGACATTAAGTCGAAGATGCTTGATTCAGGTGCTGACGGAGCACTCATGAGTGGCAGCGGACCCTCGGTATTCGGCCTTTTTTCGGACGAGGAAAAAGCAAAAGGCGCATATGACCTCTTTAAAACCATGCCGGAATACGCGGATAACACATTTTTATGTGATTTTAACTTGAATTAAAGGTAAACTTGGAGTATACTGTTCATTGTGTAAAAAGTGAAAGGTGTACTCCTTTTATTTACGGAGTATAAAGGAAAGAGAATGGAAGAAACAAAGGCAACAGATAAAAAGTCAAAAGACAAAGATAATAAAGAAAAAAAGCCGTTTAATTGGAAAAAGGAGCTCATAAGCTGGGCAGCCATAATAGTGATAGCGTTTGTGCTGGCACTGGTCATCACCGAGGTCATCATCATGAAGGCCGAGATTGTATCCGGGTCCATGATGCCGGCACTTAAAAAGGACGACCACGTGATAGGCAACAGGCTTGCATACCTCTTTTCAGATCCCCAGAGGGGTGACGTCATATTCTTCGAGTATCCTCTAAGCTACAAGGAGCTGTACGAGATAGATCCGGAGCTCACCTATAAAAAGGACAGGGCCTTGGGAGATACGACAGAGCAATACCACAAGAACGGCGAGGTATA
>JAIKXA010000124.1 GCA_024684355.1 Lachnospiraceae bacterium | reverse complement strand
GTATTTTAGCGAAGACGGAATGGCAAACTGTAATACTGCATATGTGTTTGGATATAATCCGTTATTATTCGGGTTTCTTCTCGCACAGTGGAGGCGCAAGTCTGAGCTGTGATTTGTTGAATCGCCAAGCTGCACCCATGTACCTCTTGCCATCATTATTGATGTATTGCTCATCCTATGCCCTCCTCATTGCCATCTTCTGCTGCTGTGCAAGCTCAACTACATGATTGAAATCTTTTACGTTCTTCGCGTCTATCGTTATGTAATTATAGTTGATCACCGTACCGGTTCCCGTCTGACCTTTAGGTGTTATCCTGCTGCCTCTCGGGAGCGTTACCAGTTCGGGGCCTTCCTCACCTACCCAGGTCTGGCCGCCTTCCCAGTTATCGGTACCACTTGCATTCCTTTTTACTACATTAACATTTGCAGATGCGTCATTGACTACTTTCTGCATCTCTGAAGTAGCTGATGTTGCTTCATTCATGCCCTTACTTAAATCGTTTGTTTTTCCGATTATGGATGCAATTACGACGCCCAGCAATACCAGCGCCGCTACTATAGCCATGATGATCGGTATGGTTTTTAAGGATACTCCGTTAAATACCGTCTGCACGCCTGTGTGTGCTGCCATCGCCGTAGTAAGGATGCTGATAGCGGACACAAGCCTGGTAATGAGTAAGACTACCGCTCCGCCTACAGCTATTATCGCGATTACAGGTGCAGGGATACTCGATACTATATTCCCTATTCCTTCAAGGATCGGAAGCAGTACTTCCCCCAGGATATCCTTCACTGCCTGTACTTTTGCGTGCAGCTTGTCAAGTACATCTGAGAAACTTCCGAAGTTCTTAACGGTTTTTTCGTCCATTACATATGCGACTTCATCTGCTTCCTTTTTGTACTTTTCAAGTTCTTCGCTTCCTGCTTTTATCAAAGGTTTAAGATCCTGATATGATCTGCCGAACAGTTCGTTGGCTAACACGTCCCGCTCCGTCTCATTCTTCACCTTTCCGAGCTTGTCAATGGTTTCGTTGAATACCTCATTAGCATCTCTAAGCTGACCGCGTCCGTCCTTTATTCTTATATGGAGCTTTTTAAATGCTTCTTCCTGCTTTTCAGCTCCATCCCGGGCTTTTCCCATGTTTTTGGTAAGGTTGACTGTAGCAGTCTGTAATGTCTCAAAACTTACATCTACAAAATCAGCTGCGTACTTAAGTCTCTGGATCTCCTCTACGCTCATATCCGTCTGAGCTGACAAGGTAAGCAGCTCGTCACAGTTTTTTGCAGTCTGCACGGACAGCTTGGTCAATGCAGTCACTCCCACGCCTAAGATTCCCACCGTAGCGCCTAAAGATACTGATACGCTATCGAGCTTTTTAGTAAGATTGGTCAGTGCAGGGGAAACATTTATTCCTAACACCGAAGCGACGCTTTCAAAGACTTCTCCCAAGGTTTTGTTTGAGTCGGTAGCTTTGTCGGTATCTTCTTTGGCTTCTTTGAGCTGACCATTCAGCTGCTCAAGAGTAGTCCTCTCTTTTAACAGCTTTTTATCCAGTTCATCTATTTCTTTTGCAGAAGCTGTCTGTGAAGACATTGCAGCATCATAAGCCCTTTTAGCTTCTTCAACCTTCTGATTCTGTAAGTTTATCTTTTGAGTAAGATATTCTGTCTTTAAGCTTAATGTATCTGTCTCGTTACCGTAGTTTTTGGCGCGTTCCTGGGCAAGCTTGAATTCTGCATCCAGCAGTCCCATCTTACGGTTTATCTCTGTAACCCCGCCGGAGAACTGTGAGTAATCCAGTCCGAGGTATATCGTTCTTTTATTGTTGGCCATACATCAAAGCCTCCTTAACACTTCGCACAGTTCTCGACTGTTCCGGCATGGTTGAACTTGTTCCGTTTTCCTTTGCTCTCCCGCCGGCTTTAATTAGTTCTTCATTACTCCATTTGTTTTCGAGCCATATTACTCTTGCAAGAGTGGACTTAAAGAAGCTTTCTTCGTCTAAGCCCATTCTTACAGAGTAAATATAATACAGCGCATCAAAATCAATCTCTATTTCGCCAGGAACTGTGCCACCATTTTTTTTACTTCTTCCTCCGACGCCACTGCGCTGCCTAATGATTCTGTAAACGTGTTGACTATCTCGGTTACATCCGCTATAGTCATGCAGGCTACCATTTTTCTGGCTTTTTCTTCTGTAAAATCCGCATTGTTTGTTTTACCTGCACAGTAAACCAAAGATGCTGCGGTTTCAGCAATATTCTTTTTCAGGAATCCGTTGTAACCTCCCGGCAGTTCCTGTATATTAACCAGGCACTGTATATCAAAGCGGAGGAGCACTTCCTCTCCTCCGTCTATCTCTATGCCTATTTCAGGCGCAGGCTTGCAAGCTATGGTCTTTTTCATTTACTTTTTTCCCTCCTGTAATTAAATATCCGGGCTTTCTCTAAACGCTTCCTGATTGGTCGTAGTAAAGCTTTCGTCGTCAGTATCGCCCTGCTTTATTACTTCGTCGTCCTTGGTTCTCGGTATAAAGTCAAAGGTAAGAGACGGTGTTGAGTATGTTACATTTGATTCTGACTGCTGGGCCGACCAGTTAAAGGGCTGTGCCTTTCCGCAAAGGAACCAGGTAGCTTCATAACCGCCATCGTCATGCTCTGCCTCGACATAGATCGCGCAAAGTGTCGGTACGTCTGAACTTTTTACAGAAAGAATGCCTTTGTTTGACAGTGTATGCCCGCCGAAGAAAGCCTTGTCTGCAGATGTAAGTTTATCAATATCCAATTTCACGGTTGCGCCGGTAACTTTGGATATCGCTGATACCTTTTTCCCGTCTCCGTAAAGTTCGCCCGATGCACTTGTGAAGGTCATGTCGATCTGGCGGAGGTTAGGCATCGGTACAGGTGTTCCAATGACATAGCTCGATGAAGTATTTGCTGTCACAGGTGCGCGCATACAATTTCTTACGTTAACTATGAATCCCATGTGTGACTCCTTTCATGTTCCACTTTCGTGGATTATTATTGTCCCTCACCGGGGTTTTCTTCAGGTTCTTCTGTGCCTAAAGCTGCTGCCGGTAAGCGGAATGTTTGAAATGTGACCACTGCTCTGAATTTCTTTGCAGTAGTATCGTAATATGTTTCGATCTCCGGAGCTGTAATTCCGTCTTGGCCATCGAGCACGGGTATTAACGTGTCGACCGCCTCATCTCTATCATCCTTATTCTCGTACCAAAGGTTGATATAAACGGTGTAAGCTCTGCGTTTTGCCTTGCCGTCGCCATAAAGTACGGGTGAAATAGATTGCATTTCTAAGGTTGCGCCGGGATAAACTATAGTCTCCGAGCCTAAAAAAACAGGGATGGCAAGTGTGTCCTTAATCAATGATTTGATCATTTCTTCAGTCATTTACTACCCTCCCTATAAGATTATCAACTATTTTATCAATATCTCCGGCTGATGCATCCACGGCCTTCTTCGTAAAATGTATAGCTTTAGTATGCACGGTGCCGTTCGGGTTTCTGGTCCCATCGTCCAACATATGCCATTTGTAGGCAGTCAGTTTTCCTCCGTGTACCGTTACACCCGTTACTCCGGTCTTTTTCCGTTTCCCGTTGATGGTAACTTTGATGTCTTCCTTCATGTGCTTGTATCCGGGTCCAGCTTCATTGGATTTTGGTAGAGCGGCTGCAGTATTCTTTTTGATCACCTTGCCTATCTCCCCCAGGGCCTTTTCCTGTTCGGACTCCATGATCTTTTCGCACCTCAAGACGTCAGCGACCATGCCCTGTAATGCTTTGTCATACTCAAAGTCTACTTTCATAGCCCTACCGTCACCTCTATGATCCCGCCAACAGGTTCAAATGTACGGATGATGTTAAATTTCTCATCATTGTATATAAGTTCTGTCGGTCTCTGCTTGTTTTCGCCTGTTTCGGTGATGATAGCCCGGTTGTATTCGTCTATGTCAATCTCAAAGATGTATTGAGGATTGATGCCGACTTCCACGGCTGCATAGAACTCTTTGAATGTAACCGACTTTTTTCCGCACCAGACCGGAGTCTCCGTCCTGGCAACGGTCGCACCGGAAGTAGTCAGTGTTACAAGCTTGGCTTCTTCATTATGTATCATCGTCTACCTCCTCCGGCTCTGTGTCGGGATCCGGATCAGGTTCCGGCTCTGGCTCAGGATCCGGTGTCGGTGCCGGTTCGGGTTCAGGTCCCCAGTCATGCTTTCGAAGGTTATCCAGCTGATACTGGAAAGCTTTTTCCGCGTTGCTTCTGATCCGCTCGTCCGTAGACAGATTCATAAGGACTCCCTGAATGATGCAGTCTGCGATAAGCGGTCTGGTATCATCTACGGCTACAAAGTGCGGCACGCCTGCCCGCTCCATTTCGGACTCGCTCCAGTTTATATACCTGGTTATCTCTGTATCTAAGCCGGTGCCCTGTTTTCTAAGGGCAAGCCTTGCTGTATCTAATATAGCCATATTTCCTCCAAATATCCGGGAGCTTACGCCCCCGGATCATAATATTTTTTAAGTCTCACGTGTTACCACAACGGTATACGTCTTTTCACCGGCATCTCCGGTCACTGCGATAGTCAGGGTATTCTCCCCTTCTGCCCAGCTTGCGCTTGATTCGTTCTCTATCTCGGT
>JAIKXA010000081.1 GCA_024684355.1 Lachnospiraceae bacterium | reverse complement strand
TGAGCTCCCTCATTATGGGATTTGCATACGTACTGTCGACGAAGATAGTATCCCCGCTGGGGAATATCGCGATCACTGCCAATTCATTTGCGATCACTGCCGAGAGCCTGTGCTATATGCCGGGATACGGTATCTCGCATGCTGCGGTAACGCTGGTCGGGCAGATGAAGGGCGCCGGGAATAAAAAGCTGGAAAAAGACTTTGCCTATATGACGGTGATCACGGGCATGATATTTATGGCGCTATCAGCGGTGCTTCTTTATATATTTGCTCCCGAAATGATCGGTATAATGACTGAAGAGGCAGAGGTGAGGGAGCTTGGCACAAGGATCCTCCGTATTGAAGCGTTTGCGGAGCCGATGTTCGGGGCTTCGATCGTAGCCGAGGGCGTGTTCAGGGGCATGGGGAAGACCAGGATTCCCACGGTGCTCAACCTTATCAGTATGTGGTGTGTGAGATTGCCTGCGTCATATTTTGCAGCCGGGCAGTTCGGTCTTGTGGGCGTGTGGTATGTAATGTGTTTTGAACTTTGTTTCAGAGGTATTATATTCCTGGTATCAATGTGGAAAGCGTATAGGAAAAAAAATGGCTAAAGTTACAGACAAAATTATCATTAATGGAAAAATCGTAAAAAACAGGATCACAATGGCTCCGACAGTCAAGTTTGATTTTGCCGGACCGGATGGTATGGTCACGGAAAAACATATATCACATTATACGGAAAGAGCCAAGGGAGGTGCCGGGCTTATATGCGTGGAGGCTACGGCGATTACACCTGACGGCAGGTTTGCACCGGATCATCTGGGGTTATGGGAAGATGCCCAGACAGAAGGACACAAAAGGATAGTGGATGCCTGTCATAAAAACGATGTAGTGGTATTAATACAGCTGAACCATACAGGTATTACTGCTAATCCCATGTTCGGTCCCATAATTGGACCGTCCGCGGTACCAACCAGAAGCGGAGAATTATCAAAAGAAATGAGTAAGGAGGACATCCGCTCTATACAGGAGAGCTTCGTATCCGCAGCCGTAAGGGCTAAAGAAGCGGGCTATGACGGGATACAGCTGCACGGATGTCACGGATATCTTATAAATCAGTTTATATCTCCGAAGACTAATCTTAGGACAGACGAATATGGAGAGAACAAGGCATTGTTTGCAAAAGAGATAATACAGGAAGTACGTGAAAAATGCGATAAGGAGTTTATCATATCCGTGAGGACTCCCGGGGCTGAACCTGATGTGCAGCATGCAATAGATGTTGCCAAGGAATATGTAGGTGCCGGCTGCGATTATCTGCAGGTGTCACATGGTATCGACAGCTTTGGTGTCAGCTTAAAAGCAGAGAACGAGCCGTACAGTGACCTGTGTGCGTTAGGCGTAAATTTCCATCCGGTATTTAATGGAATAGTACCGGTATCCTGTGTGGGCGGACTGATGACTCCGGAACTCATAAAATACATTATAGAAAATGATCTGGCAGATACGGTCGACCTGGCACGTTCGGTTTTAGCCGATCCTCAGTTCCCGAATGCAGTACTTACCGGTTCGGACTACACTAAGTGCTATGAATGCAAACGCTGCCAGTACGGGCCCATGACAGATCACAAATGTCCGGCTGAGATGCTGAGACATAAGACATTGTAATTTCCTATCAGAGGTTGATCAAATGAAAAAATTGAAGCTGGTATTTGCCTCTGACTCGTTTAAGGGCTCTTTATCGAGCTATGACACTGTCGAGTTGCTTACTTTGGCGGCAAAAGAGGTATTTGGGGATGTGGACTGTGTCGGCATACCTGTGGCTGACGGCGGGGAAGGTACGGTGGACGCACTGATCACTGCGGCCGGCGGAAGCAGGATATATGCAGACGTACATGATCCGTTAATGAAAAAAATAACTGCATATTTTGGAAAACTGGATGATAAAAAAGCCGTGATAGAGATGGCTGTGGCTTCAGGATTAACATTGCTGGAGAAAGATAAAAGGAATCCTCTGCTTACGACAACCTTTGGTACTGGCGAATTGATAAAGGCAGCTTTGGACCGGGGCTATACAGATCTGTATGTTTCCATCGGCGGAAGTGCCACGAATGACGGTGGCATGGGATGTGCCAGGGCTTTAGGTATAAAGTTTAAAGACACAGAGGAAAACGAGCTTGAAGGCAGGGGACAGGATCTGGAAAAGGTGGCCCATATTGATGTATCCGGGCTTGATACTCATATAAAAAAGTGCAATATTACAGTACTATGCGATGTAAATAATCCTTTGTGCGGAGAAAAAGGAGCAACATTTGTTTTTTCGGCACAGAAGGGTGCCGATAAGGAAATGCAGAACAGACTTGAAAAAGGTATGATAAACTACCGGAATGTGATAAGGAGAGAGTTCGGGACCGATCCCGATAGTATTGCCGGCGGAGGGGCCGCGGGTGGCTTAGGGACCATGCTTAAGGTCTTCTTAGGCGGAGAGATGAAGCCGGGAATAGATACAGTGCTTGATCTTACAGGTTTTGACAGCATTATCAAAGATGCGGATCTGGTTGTTACAGGTGAAGGCTGTACCGATTTGCAGAGCTGTTACGGAAAAGCAATATGCGGCATTGGTGAAAGGGCAAAAAAGGCCGGTGTTCCCGCCATAGCTTTAAGCGGTTCGATAGGACCGGGAGCCGAAGAGATATATAAACACGGAATATGTTCACTGGTGACTGCTTCTGATACGTCTATGACCATAGAGTATGCAATGCTCCATGCGCGGGAGCTGTATTACCGGGCAGCAGTGAGAATGTTTAAGGATATTCAACGAAAAAGCTGATTCTTTGATTGAAAAATACAGATTACGAAAGAAGAATATAAGGGAGAGTTTATGATAAAAATACCTGAGGGGAAAAAGATACGTGTTATTATAGATACAGATGCGGCATGTGAGGCAGACGATCCGTTTGCGATAGTGCAGGCACTACTCAGCCCAAAACTGATAGTAAAAGGAATTTTGGCGGAGCATTTTAATGAGAAAGACTCCGTTGAAAGAAGCTATCGGGAGATAAAGACAATCCTTAGTGCCATGAAGATGGATGTGCCCGTGTATATGGGAGAAGAGGGGGCATTGGAGCCGGTTGATCAAGCCAAGTACTCCGAGGCAGTGGATTTTATAGCAGAGGAGGCGTTGCGTACCGATGACAAGCCCTTATACATATTGTGCCAGGGAGCCATAACCAATGTTGCGGCAGCATTTAGGAAGTATCCTGAGATAATAGATAAAGTCACGGTTATTTGGATAGGTACCCATGGTATAGAGGAAAAGCCTGCACCTTTCAGAGAGTTTAATGCAGGAAA
Source organism: Lachnospiraceae bacterium (assembly GCA_024684355.1). Taxonomy (GTDB): domain Bacteria; phylum Bacillota; class Clostridia; order Lachnospirales; family Lachnospiraceae; genus RUG11977. Next base: position 3,876 of record JAIKXA010000081.1, on the reverse strand, counting down.
TGACGTAGTGGCGGCAAATGAGGTGCTGGAAAGCGGAACTGACCTATGGCTGATACCTTCTGACGTGTACACTACCATACTTGTAGGACTGGCTGAACTTAAGCTTAAGGTCTTGCCATGTGGGGAAATTGGAAAGCATCTGTATGAGAATATGATCAACTATAATCTGTCACCTTCTGCAGGCTGGACCCAGGGGGAAAGCTGGTCGTTAGGTGATTCACCTGCCATAGCGGCAGCTATTAATCCGGGACTTGGGAAGTATGTATATGCTCCGGCTCCGCACGTAAATGAGGACACGTCCTCCTCATTAAAACCCGACAATCCCATGATAAGAGTGTATAAGGACGTGGATTCCAGATATATCCTGGAAGACTTTTTCGCCAAATTAAAACTTTTTGCAGGTATAGATAAAGATTAGAAAGATTGCAAAAGAATAAAACTGCTAAGGCTTTCCTTGGATAGCATTAGCAGTTTAAATTATTTATGAGGTTTTCATTCAGCGTTTTTGTGTGTACTCAGCAGTTTACCACGGGTATTACTGATAAAACATACTTCGGGATTTGACGGCAGATATTTTACCTCTATTTCATCTATATCGAATTTATTACTCGGGGCCATGATCTCAAGTTCCACAATATAAACAGTATCATCAACGCAGTACTCGCACACCGGGTCCCAGCAGCTTTCCACCATACGGCCATTGAGTTTGCCTTTCCACTCACTGTACAGATAATGTCCGATTGTGGTTCCTGTACATTTGTCATATAAATGAGAACGATAGAAAAACTTTAAAACAAAAAGCAATATACAGGCAACTATAGCGATTATCAGAATTTTATCCATATGGCCTCCTTGAAAAGCTTTTGCGACTTAATTGATGAAAATATATGTTTGATCATATTATATTTTATTTTTTTACAAGAATAAAGTGTTTTCATAGCGGATTAGCGTGTTCTAATACTTGTTTACTGTATTTTTTTTATTAAAACAATGGCAAAAAAAAATATAAACATGGTATAATAATTGAAGATTATAGGAGGCTAAAACATTGAGCTGTATATCCGGATCGGGGAAAAGAATAGGTAACAGGATAATAGTAGCTGCCATTTGTTTATTTATGACAGTTGTTCTTGTTATGCCTGTAAAAGCCGGAGCACAGGTGCATACGGAAACGGTACGTGTCGGGTACTATGAAAATGAGGTATTCCAGGAAGGTGCAAAAGAAGGTTCGGTAAAAACAGGATATGCCTATGAATACTATCTGAAAATGTCTGAATATACCGGATGGAAATATGAATATGTTTACGGAAGTTTTGGAGAGTTGTACCAAATGCTTCTTGACGGCAAAGTAGATCTTTTGGCAGGGCTTGCATATAAAGAGGATCGAAAGGATATTATAGGTTATCCGTTACTTCCTATGGGCAGCGAATCATATAATCTTGTAAAGCATGGTCAGGATGACGATATAACTGCCGATCCCGCGACATTAAACGGGAAAAAGATTGGCGTGCTCAACAGTGCGATGGTGGATGTTTTAAACAATTATCTTGCCGAACACAGTATAAAAGCGGAAGTTATAGCATTTGACGATTATGAAGAACTGTTTACAAAATTTGATTCAAAAGAACTTGACATACTGGCTGCTGAAGGTGATGGTGCATATGGCAGACTAAATGCAGAGGTTCTGTTTTCGTTCGGAGGTTCCGATTATTTCCTTTGCACAAATTATAATAAACCGGAACTTTTGGCAGAATTAAATACGGCTCAAAGTCTTCTGTCTACTGAGGAGCCAAATTATCTGAACAACCTTAAAACAAAATACTATCCGATAAGTGTATCTTCGAGAGCATTCTCAACTACGGAAAAAGAGTGGATAAATACACACGATTCTCTAAAAGTCGGCTATATGGAGAATTATCTCCCATACAGTGATACGGATGAAAATGGAAATGTAACCGGTATTATAAAAGATATTATTCATGCAATGCTCAGAGAACTGGGTATGGAGAATATAAATGTAAGCTATCGGGGTTACAAGAGTTATGATGACATGATGGCTGATCTGGGGACTGATCGTATTGATACGGCTTTCCCTGTAGGAGGAGGTCTTTACTATTCCGAAGAAAATGGTATGTACCAGTCGAGCCCCGTTATCTCTGCGGCTACGGAAATAGTATATAAAGACGAGTATTCGGATAAAACCGTGAAAAGTTTTGCTGTAAACGAAAACAACAAAATGCAGTTGTATTTCTTAAGTACCATATATCCGGAAGCAAAGATCGTATTTTGTAATTCTATCGATGAATGCCTGGAAAAGGTAAAGGAAGGAGAAGTCGGAGCTACCACCCTGAACGGTATGAGAGCTAATGATATACTGAAAAACAGTAAGTATAGGGAGCTTTCGCATCGTAATATAGGAAAAAGCGACGACAGATGTTTTGGTGTAAAGATTGGTAATGAGGGCCTTTTAAAGCTTTTAAACCGTGGCATAAGCGTTATAGGAAGCGAATATGCCCAGAATCTGGCATACAGATATACGGATGCATTGTATTCGTATGGATTTCTTGATGTTATTAAGGATCATATGGGTATTTTTGCAGGGATAGCTGCGGTGATTGTCGGATTGATACTGTTTTTCCTTATCAGGGATACAAGACGGACCCAAAACGAGATCATAGAGAAAGAAAAGGCAAGGTTAGAGCTTGAGGAGACCAACCGTGAACTGGCTGATAACAGGAAGGCATTATCGGAGGCTTTAGAGAAGGCCGAACAGGCAAACCGCGCAAAACGGTATTCCTTAACAATATGTCCCATGATATAAGAACTCCTATGAATGCAATAATAGGATTTACCGACCTGGCTTCTTCACATCTTGATGACAAGGAACAGGTAAAAGATTATCTGGGAAAGATAACTGTTTCCAGCCGCCATCTTTTGGCACTTATCAATGACGTGCTTGATATGAGCCGTATCGAGAGCGGTAAGGTCTCCATTGATATGGCACCTGTTCATCTTCCGGGGCTGATAGATGATTTAAAGACCATTATTCAGTCGAATATTACTGCAAAGGGATTGGAGTTTACGGTTAATACGGGAAATGTGATCCATGAGGATATTATCACGGACAGACTGAGACTTAACCAGATACTGTTAAACATTCTTTCCAATTCGATCAAGTTTACTCCTGACGGAGGAAAGATAAGCTTTGATGTGAGTGAAAAAGAGCTGCCCGAAGAAGATACAGCAGGCTTTGAATTTAAGATCAAGGATACCGGTATCGGTATCAGCAAGGAATTCCAGAAAAGTATTTTTGAGGCTTTTACAAGGGAAAAATCAAGTACTGTAAGCGGAATCCAGGGTACCGGACTTGGTATGGCTATTACGAAAAATATAGTTAACCTTATGGGCGGAACGATAGGTGTTGAGTCCGAAGAAGGAAAGGGAAGTGAGTTTACTGTATATATTCCCTGCAAGCTGGCTAAAGCTGTATCTGAAAAAGAGCAGATGAAAAGTGAGGCTCATGATTTTTCAGGTAAACGTGTTCTTTTGGTTGAAGACAATGATATGAACCGAACGATAGCCAATGTCATACTCAAAGAGTTTGGTTTTGAAGTGGAAAATGCTGTGAACGGTAAAGAGTCGGTGGACAAGATAGTATCAAATGCCCCGGGATATTATGATATGGTTCTTATGGACATACAGATGCCTGTTATGGATGGTTATGAGGCAACCAGAGCTATACGTGCACTTGATGATAAAAACAAAGCTGAAATCCCCATTGTAGCCGTTACGGCCAATGCATTTGAGGAGGATAAGCAGATGGCGATAGATGCAGGAATGAATGCACATCTTGCAAAACCTTATGACATCCCGCAG
>JAIKXA010000076.1 GCA_024684355.1 Lachnospiraceae bacterium | reverse complement strand
AGACCTATCAGGATATGCTCGGTACCCATATAGTTATGTCCGAGCTGTTCCGATATATCCTCCGCTATCTTCATTACCTGTTTTGCCTGTTCAGTAAATCTCTCGTACAATTTAAGCCTCCGATTCGTCTTCCGGTTCTATCAGCTCCGGAAGATTTTCATTTAAATATTTTGCTCTGTATTCATCCCGCTGGGTGCTGCCCATACTCTTTTTGTATATGGTCTGAAGGTTTCCCGGCTGCATCTCTATCATAAGCCTGTGCAGTGCACTGCCGCCGCCTTTTATCTTTATCACACCGCAGTCCGATCCGAGCTTTAGCTGTGCCAAAAGCACCATCGCATCCTTCTGGGGAAGGTTTTTGGCATATTTTAAAACGCCGTAAGACCTGTATATGCGGTCCGTTATCTCGGTACCGACATTTTTAAACAAGCCTTTTCTTAAGTTTTTCTCTATGTCCACTATCTGTGCCGTTACCTGCTCTAAGTTTTCCAGTATCTCATTCTCGGTAAAGCCCAAGGTCTTCCTGTTTATAAGCTGGAATATGAAGCCCGCGCTTTTCGATCCTTCACCGAATATACCCTTTAAGGATACATCAAATCTCGATATCTCCTCCTGGAGAGCGTCCACCTTTCCTCCCATGGTAATACCGGGCAGCGAGAGCAGATATGAAGCATGCATACCGGTACCCGCATCCGTCAGCTTTGATGTGAGATATCCGTACTTTTCGCTGAAACAGTAGGGCATTACGGAATCAATGTAGTCATCTATCCTGTTGGCATCCTTGTAGGCATCTCTTAAGTTATACCCCGGACGTATCGCCTGGATATGTATGTGGTCATCCTCATTTACCATGATGCTGATACTCTCATCCTCGGAGATTATGAGACCCGAAGGATCCTTTCTCCTTTTAAGTGAAGGAGTGATCGTGTGACTCTCTATCAGGCAGTCCTTTTCGGTATTGCTGAGTTTATCCACTCTGCAGGAGTAGTACTCCCTGCCCTCTCTGGCACCAAGCTCGGTGGTAATGCTTCTGACACGGGATACCACCTCTGCCGCATCCTCTTCGCTCATCTTTGCCGGGAAATCAAAGTCTGCTAAGTTTCTGGCAAGTGTTACGCTTCCCGAAAGCACTACCTCATGGTATGCCGAAGAATCATAATACCATTTATTTTTTCTTTTTTTCATTCTTCACCTCTAACGACTTTATCTCATCCCTAAGTTTCGCCGCAAGTTCATAGTCTTCAACCTTTAATGCCTCTTTAAGCTTTTCCTTAAGCTCTGATACATTTTGAACTGAACTCTTTGTCTTACGGCCCTTCTTTTTTACTTTTTCTCCATCTTCAGGTGCTGCTGCCGTTTCTTTATCGGCAGGATCGTCATCCGCATCCAGTGTGATCATCTTGTTGATATCACCGATGCTGCCCTTCTTTCCTGAGCTCTGGGGTACGACATCCTTTATCTCTATAAGCTTTGCAAACGCCGGCTCCTTACCTGTATGTGTCATGCCGCCCTGCATAGCTTTAAAGTTTTTGGCTATCATATCACTGAACACGTTATAACACACGGGACATCCGGCCCTTTCGGTTTTTAGGAATTCGGACTCTGTGGTACCGCACTCGGGACATACCGTCTCTTTGTGGTCGACGTTTTTCATGCTCTTTCCTTTGGCATAGCTTGAAAGTATACCCGAAAGGATACTGCCGACCGATGAAAGTCCCGCACCGCCTAACAGTTCGTTCAAAGGCACAGCCGTATATTCGGATGCACACTGCTCGCAAAGATGCTGTTCCTTTTTCTGTCCGTTCACTATTTCCGTATAAAAAATCTTTGCCTGTCTGGTCTGGCAAACATCACATAACATAGTACCATCTCCTAAATATCATTTTCGTCGTTTTTGTTCTTTATTGATAAGCTTATCACGATGATGAGCAATGCAAGCGTAAGTCCGCTCAATACCGCTATTATTATGGTAAGGGTATTCAGGCTTTTCTCATAGCTTTCGGCAAGCTCTAATGCTTCTATCGATTCGGTGAGCACCATTCCGGTCTGCTTTATGCTTTTATCCTTATAACGCTGCAGGGTCTTCTCCGCACGGTCGTACGAATAAAGCGCCGGAAGACCTTTGTTGTCCTTTATCACTATCAGCAGGAAGGAGTCCTTTCCTTCATCCTTTGATGCATATACCGGTATCGACAATCCGTCCACCTTGAGATATGTCTTTTCATAACCTTCAGGTATTATAATACTTTCATCGGGTTCTGTCACTACAAATTCGTTATCGCTATAAAGATATATCTCTTCGCCCTTAAGTACTGCACTGATACCATCATGTCTGCTGGGTTCGGATGTCGGAGGGTCCGGCGTTACCGGTATGTCGGTAAGTTCAGGGTTATTTAGCGGATCTTCATTTTCTTCTTTACATTCGCAAAGTATAACATATTCCTTTATGCTGCCGTCGGGAGCAGTGACCTTTATACCTATCCTGTTTTCTCCCGGTCCGAGATCTTCGTTTCCTTTTACGTCCACTACCGCCTCCGTATCTCTTGCAGCAGCACTTACTACGAGCTTTCCGGTACCGGCAGGCACTGTAACCTTGTACTCTGTCACATCCGCTTTAAAGGCAGGGGTAAGTGTTCCGGGACTCACCTTAAGTACCGCTAAGGTAGCATCGGATGAGTCCTTAGGGGATGCCGCAACCGATATTTTCAGCACATTGCTCGATACCGACATCAGATAACCTTCTTCATACTCATACAGTTCGGGATCTTCCCTTAATGAGATTTCGGCATTCCCCAATCCTTCCGCTTTAAACTTTAGGGAATACTTCCTGTTCTTTCTCGTTTCCGAATCCACCTGATCGTTTATCTTCAGTATCCCTTCTCCCCCGCTTACGATACCGGGGCCCGATACATATGTCAGCACATCCTCGGGATACAGAAGATATCCTTCAAAATCTCCCGGAATCACATCCGCCTCTATCTCTATGGATACTGTGACCGTATCCCCCCTGTGATATATGGCTGAATCGGAAGAAATGGTTATATCCGCACTTGAAGCATATGCCGGTATATACGAAGATGCCAGGATAAAAAGCAGCAACGGGCAAACTATCAGCACTAGCATCCTTGCCGGTCCTTTCATCTGCCCACCGCCTTTCTAATGT
>JAIKXA010000075.1 GCA_024684355.1 Lachnospiraceae bacterium | reverse complement strand
CCTTTATCATAATACTTTTTTCATTACGTCGCAGAAATCAAAGGTTGCGAAGTAATCCTTTGCGGTCTCGGCACGTCTGATGAGCTCGACGCTGCCGTCCTCGTGGAGCAGGAGCTCCTTTGAACGGAGCATGCCGTTATAGTTGTAGCCCATTGAGAATCCGTGTGCGCCGGTATCGTGGATGCAGATATAGTCTCCCATGTCGATCTTGGGAAGCTGCCTGTCGATAGCGAATTTATCGTTGTTCTCACAAAGATTTCCTACAACATCGTAGGTATGATCCTTGGGTGCATTTTCTTTTCCGAGTACTGTCAGATGGTGATATGCACCGTACATAGCGGGTCTCATGAGGTTGGCTGCGCAGGCATCAACACCGATGTATTCTTTATATGTATGCTTTTCGTGGATAGCTTTTACGATCAGATGTCCGTAAGGTGCCAACATGAATCTACCGAGCTCTGTGAATATGGCTACTTCCATGCCTGCGGGCTCGATCACTTCTTCGTATGCCTTCTTTACGCCCTCGCCGATCTTAAGGATGTCGCAGCCTTCTTGGTCGGGTCTGTAGGGGATGCCTACTCCGCCGGAAAGGTTGATGTATTTTACGTCCACGCCGGTCTCGTCTCTAAGCTCTACAGCAAGCTTAAACAGGTCACGTGCCAGCATGGGATAATAGTCGTTTGATACAGCGCCGCTGCAAAGGAATGCGTGGATACCGAATTTCTTTGCTCCAAGCTCTTTTAATCTCTTAAATGCTTCAGCAATCTGGGGCCTGGTCATACCATATTTTGCGTCTCCGGGGTTGTCCATGATGCCATTGGAAACGTTGTATACTCCGCCGGGATTATAACGGCAGAAAATGGTCTCGGGTACGCCGCACTCTTTGTCGAGGAAATCAACAAGAGTGATGTCATCCAGGTTGATATATCCGCCTAAGTTTTTGCACTTTGTGAATTCGCCTGCAGGTGTTTCATTGGATGAGAACATGATGTCACCTTCTCCAAGTCCGCAAGCTTCAGCTATCAAAAGCTCCTGCATGGATGCGCAGTCAACGCCGCAGCCTTCGCTTTTGAGCACGTTGATGATAAACGGATTGGGCGTAGCCTTTACAGCAAAAAACTCCTTGTATCCCTTGTTCCAGGAAAATCCCTGCTGTAATTTTCTCGCATTTTCCCTGATCCCTTTTTCATCGTAGATATGAAAGGGCGTAGGATATTTCGTCACGATCTCTTCTATCTGCTCTTTTGTTACAAACGGTGTCTTCATCTTTAAGTCCTCGCTCGATACAGCCTTAATTTCTATAATTACCTCTGATTATACAACACAATATTTCTCACATAAATAAAGCTATATCTTCTCTCTCAATTTATTAATTTTTTATAAACAACAGGATAAAAATACCATATTACGGCGATATATGCAAGTTTTTTATAAAAAAAATTGACTTTTATGCAGTCCGACAGTATACTTATACATATAGAGTGGTATTGCCCTTCAAAAACGACGGTCAGCCACCTAACAACGGGTTACAAAAATAACCGCGAGCTTGGGAGCATAGGCGGTTATTTTTTTGTGTTTTTTTAGCTTATCTGCAAAACAAAAAGTCGGGTACTAATAGCCCCGACTTTTTGTTTACTATTGATCTTATATTATTTTTTCTCAAATAAATCCTGCTTAATCTTAGTAGTAGATATGCCTTCGGTTCTGGGAAGATATACGACTTCACAATACTCTTTAAGGAAATCGAATTTGCCGGTCCAGTCATCACCCATGACGAATACATCCACGTTGTTGTTTACAACATCATCGATCTTCTGTTCCCAGGTATATTCAGGCAGAACTTCATCAACATAACGTATTGCCTCAAGAATTTTCTTTCTATCCTCAAAGCTGTAATATGCCTTCTTTCCTTTTATAGCATTAAACTCGTCTGATGAAACCACAACTATCAGATAATCCCCAAGTTCCCTTGCGCGTCTAAGCAGATTTATATGTCCTACGTGAAGCAGGTCATATGTTCCGTAAGTAATAACTTTTCGCATTTTACCTCCCGACCGAATATGTTGTACGGCCTTAATATATAATAGGATTACTATTCTGCAAAGCCCTTCATACAGTTGCAATATTGAAAAATAAACATAAATCCATGATAACACCTGCGTTGTAGAATACCATATATGCCTTATAATATCAAGTTTTTTCTTTAAAAACCATTGACACTCGAACAAATGTTTGCTATAATATAATCAAGATGTTGTCCAGACGGATGGCGGTCAGCTGCCTGCACCGGAGAAGTGTTAGGGCTTCTCAGGAAGGAGGAAAGCTGTGAGTGTATCTGAAGTATTTCTGTGTATCACAATGCTTTGCTCAGTTGCTGTATTGTTTTACACAATTGGCAAAGATGTTGGTGAAAACAAGAAGTCAGAGAAAGACACAAAAAAATAACCGCCACGGCTCCCCAGCTGGTTGCGGTTATTTTTGTAACCCGTAGTTAGGTAGCTGACCGTCGTTCTACGGACAACACCTTTCTCTGCTTATAATATACTCCTGACCTACATAAAAGTCAAGTTTTATTTCGTATCATCTCTCTTTGGTCATGGTAAACGTCTGGTTAAAAGCAGGAACAGAAGCCGTCGTCCCGTACAGCATCGAATACAATGTGCTGTAGCTGGCCTCGTCTTTTATCAGACTGTCGGAAACATTTTGTATCTTGATCCCGCAGTAATTATCTTCGAAGGAATTATAATATGCCTTCATCATTCCCGTGGTCGACGTGAACATAAGATTTATCCCGTTTGAACCATCAGCCGCACCGGCAAATGCCAGAAATGCCAGATACATTTCATCATATCTGTTGTTCTCGGTCTGCTCATCCGTGTACGAGATCGATACCGACTTCACATATCCGTTGCTTTCGGTGGTTACGACATAATCGGGTATGTCACCTTTCACTCCGGTGTAATCCATGAGTTCTGCTACATTTTCATAAAACTGATCTTTTGTAATATCACCTCTGTTTCCGGGGATCATGGCCTGTTTTGCCACCAATTCGTCAGCCACGTTCAATACTATGAGTGCTATGACACACAGGACTATCCTTGTCTGTCTGTCATCTGTCAGTTCTACGTCTATTCCTTCGTCCCATGGCATGGTGTCGTTCATTCTGCATTTCATGTATGACACGAAACGTTTATAGATGGTGAACAGCGGTATCATCAAGCCGAATCCGTGCCATGCGAGCTTCAAAGCTCTGATATAGGCTTGCTTTAATTCGAGCTTGCCTTTGCTCTTCATGTCTCTCACCGCGATGCCCATTATCCATTTGCCGGGCGTAGTACCTATGGTGGTAAGGAGCAGCGGTTCTATCATAAGCTCGAACAGCCAGAATATGATCTCGCAGTACATCAGCGTGGTCATGGATAGTCCGGTGTTGGCTCTGAATCCTATCTTGAGTATCGCATTTCCGATCACCGTGATTATAGTTGTGTCGATGATCCTGGCGATAAAACGCCTGATGGGGTAAGGACAGGTCTTTTCTCCGTGATTGATACGTTCCCTGGTCCCGATCTTTGCTGTGTATGTGCCATATCCGGGCGACCAGCCGTGCCAGTTGCCTTCACCCATATTGGATGCTCCCATCCCCGGGATCGTGTAAGGGCTCCATCTTTCATTCGCCTTACGGATACGTTCTTCTTCGTCATCCGCTGCGGATGCATCCCGGTCGTCAGTATTATCCGCAGAAGCATCTTTTTCCGTAGTTTCTTCTGCAGTTTTTGTCTGTGCTTCCTTATCTAAGTTTTCTTGCTCTGCAGCGCTTTCTCCTGCCTGTTTTTCCCCGTCGGAAACTTTATCCTTTATGTCTTTATCTGTTCCGGGTGTATCGACCCCTGCTTTTTCTATGCCGGGAGTCCTTGAGTCCGTCTCTCTTGCCTCAGCCTCTTTTGCCCCGTTTTTTTCAGTTTCTTTATATTCTCCGGTATATTTACCGTCGATCTCCTTTTTATCAGGCTCTCCTTCTGTGTAACTGTCCTTAGGATTCACTACAAAGCGAGCATCTAACAGGCTCTTGAAAAAACCGCCCTTTTCCCGTGTTCTGTTATCAGCGGATGATTTTTCTTCTCCGAGCCTGCCGTTATTTACATCGTAAAAAATACCGCCCGAGGCTTTAAGTTCTTTTATGTGCTGCAGGTACGGAACCGGATCAAGCTCATCTATCCCGGCGTTTTCACGTCTTATGTTTTGGAGTACAATAGCCGCCTGGGTATGATTTGAGCTGTCCGACAATATCTCATTCACTTTGACTTTCAGGGTATCCTTAAGATCTGTCTTTCCCCGGAGGATTGAGAACGAATCATCATCCCGGACTCCGAGCATGGCAAAAAGACAGTACTGCCTGATAGCTTTGACTTCGTTTTCATCAAAGTTTCCAAGCAGGGCTGTCGCCCCATGACCCTTTATGATGCCTTCTTTTTCAAGATAAGCTATCTTCTGGGCCCCTATTCCAAGCTCCTTTGTAAGATCCCTGTATGTCATATTTCTCCCGGTATATAAAAACTACTTTTAACCTATTATCCATCTGCCATTCTGAACGCAGTGAAGAATGTTAAGATCCTTCGCGCTGCTCAGGATGACAAAGTAATTGATCAGGATAACAAAGTAATTGATCAGGATACCATAGTAATTGATCAAGATAACATAGTAATCCTTGCTGTAAGTCTCTTACAGCTTCAATTTTGCAAGCAGACTTCCAAGTCCTGTTGAGGGTGCATCGCCGTCGCTGTATTCTGTGGGCTCATCGAGTGCTTCCTCTACAGTCTCGCTCTCGTCTTTTTCCTGTACTGCGATCATGGAAAGTGAAAGCTTTCCGTCCTTTACGTCTATAACCTTTACGGTTACTTCTTCGCCCTCTTTAAGTACTTCGGCGGGCGATTTTATCTTTTTAAATGTGATCTGTGAAATGTGTACCAGACCTGTGATCCCGTCGCCTATATCCACAAATGCTCCGAAAGGCATGAGTTTTTCTACTTTTCCGGTTACTACCGTGCCCTTCTGTACTCTGGAGACCTTGAGATTTTTCTCAGCTTCTGCCTTTTCGGCCAAGACTGATTTTGCGGAAAGTATTACCTTTTTGTCTTCTCTGTTTACCTCGGTAACCCTGCACTCAAGCGTCTTTCCGACAAATGCGGATGTGTCTTCGGTGTATGTGAGTGCCAGCTGCGATGCAGGGATAAATGCTCTGATGCCGTATATATAGGTTACCGCGCCGGCTTTTACCGACTCGTTTACCTTAACTTTTTCTATGGTGCCTTCCGCTTTTGCTTTTACGAGCCTGTCCCATGAAAGCATGTCGTCCGCTTCTTTCATTGAAAGCTTAATAACGCCGTCCCTGGTTTCGCCGAGTACCACGCAGCTTACTTTGTCCCCTACGTGGATATCCTCTTTTATGGAAAACTTAGGGTCGTTGCTCAACTCTTCTATAGCTATTATGCCTTCCGAATATGAATTAAGGTCCACGGTTACTTCCTTATCGGATACTCCGCATACCGTGCCGGTCACAACGTCTCCGGCGTTTATCTTCTTGAAGCTGTGCTCCAACTCCGCCTTAAAATCGTCCATTGAAGGTATTCCTTCGTAACTTGTTTCTTCCATTCCCCTCTCCTTTTCTAAAGGGTCACAGACCCCTCTTTGGTAGTATACCCTCTTTTTTTAAAAAATGCAATTAATTTAAAATCTGCTTGACTTTTTATTTATTAGCACTATAATGCCATTTTAAAGAACATTTACAAATTACTGAAATATTCTATTTTTAAGCAGGATAAAAAGGAAGGAGACGGCTATGCAATTATTGGTTGTAATACTTAAAAACGAGAAACTTTTGGACGAGATATTAAAGAAACTTGCAGATGAAGGTGTAAAAGGCGGCACCATTCTCTCTGGAAAAGGCATGGGCGAAGAGCTTATGAATATGGAAGATGTCCCTATGTTTGCCACACTGCGCCGTCTCATGAAGGACGAAGACCGCGAAGCCGTGCATGTGGCGCTGTTCGTCATAAGGGACGAACAGGTCGTAGAAGCCCGTGAAACCGTAAAACAGATGGTCAACTTAAAAGAGCCCAATACCGGTATCATGTTTGTCGTACCTATCACTTATGTAGAAGGACTCGGGAAGTAATATTTCACCGTTCAGAGGCATGGTGTTGCCTGATGCCGTCTCTGTATGGTAAGGTATCACGCCAAGGACGTAACAGATAAAACGCTAATATCTAATAGAAAGAGAGAGAATATTCTTAGATCATCATGGAACTCAACATATTGATATACATATCCATAGCACTTGCTTTCGCGCTGCTTTCAAGCAAGCTCATGAAAGCTGTAAAGATGCCAAATGTCACAGGGTATCTGCTCGTAGGTCTGCTGGTCGGGCCTTATGTCCTTAACATCATCCCTAAGGAGACCGTGGACAGTTTAGGTATCATACCCGATGTCGCACTCGGCTTTATAGCCTTCTCCATCGGCTCCGAGTTCAAGTTCAGTTATCTGAAGAAAGTCGGCAAGGCCCCCATCATCATAGCATGTCTGGAATCCCTTGGTGCCGTACTGGTAGTGGATTTTGCACTGATCGTCACAGGAAACGATGTAGCTTTTTCTCTGTGTCTCGGTGCCATCGCCGCAGCTACTGCTCCCGCTGCTACCCTTATGGTAGTAAAGCAATATAAAGCACATGGTCCTGTGACCGAAACCCTGCTGCCGGTAGTAGCTCTTGATGATGCCACAGCACTTATGTGTTTCGGTATCTCCGTAGCTATCGCCAAAACCATAGAAGGCGGTGCGGGCGACAGCATGATCATGACCATAGTAAAGCCCCTGCTTGAGATCATAGCAGCACTTGCCATAGGTATCATCTTCGGTGTGATCTTCCGTTTTGCCGTAAAATGGTTTACCGGACGCGGGAACAGACTCGCCATCACATATGCTCTTGTGTTTGCCTGCATAGGTCTCGGCGAAATGCTGGACATCTCCTCTCTGCTCGCATGTATGGCACTCGGTGCCACACTAGCCAATACATCTTCATTCGCAGATGTTGTATTTGAGCAGACCGACCGTATGACACCTCCTATATTTATGATGTTCTTCTTCCTGTCCGGCGCCGCACTTGATATATCCATCATCCCTTCGGTCGGCGTCATCGGCATCATATATATAATATTCAGAGTTCTGGGGAAAATGCTCGGTTCCTTCGCCGGTGCGGTGATCTCAAAAACCGATAAGAATGTAAAGAAATACCTGGGCTTCACGCTCATACCCCAGGCCGGTGTTGCAATCGGTCTTGCTACTACCGCCATGTCGATCGTACCCGACTACGGTCCCAAGATCCGTACCATCATCTTATGCGGCACCGTTATCTACGAACTTACTGGTCCGGTGATTACAAAGCTGGCACTGAAGAAGGCCGGAGAAATCACATGATTTGTTATCATGCTTTGTGCGGTTGCGATGTTATTTTACACAATTGGCAAGGACATACATAAACAAAAGAAATCCAATTCAGACACAAAAAAATAACCGCCACTCAGTCAGCCAAAACTTTGTGTAAGCGGTTATTTTTTATCGTAACTCATTGTTAGGTTGCTGACCGTCGTTCAACGGTAGCACTCTTTGTATATTTAGATTAGCACTAATACCTTAAAAAGTCAAGACATTTGTTCGATTTTCATCAGGTCATATTTCAAGTGTTTGGACCGTTTTTAACGACACATAATACCGTCAGCACTTCACCCGTCACCTTAAATTTCACTTCATATCCTGCATATGACATTCCATATATTCTGTCCGGGTCATTTTGGTAATGCGGTCTTGGATCATTTGAAAGGATCTTTTCCAAGCTTACTTTTGTATCCTCCGGAATATCCTGTGTATCTCCCAGATCCCATTCCACCTTCAAGGTCTTATATTCCATGCTGTCTGTAAATCCGCCTTTTGCATCAGGTATGGAATCCGCATAGGGAATATAAGGTTTTATGTCATATATCGGAGTCCCGTCAACCATATCTGCGCCAAGCACATGTATGACCGGACCAATGCCTTTTTTCTCAGATATTCTCTCTATTTTTACAACAGACAGTCCTATCGGGTTAGGTCTGAACGGAGATCTCGTGGCAAAAACTCCAAGTCTTTCATTTCCGCCAAGCCTTGGCGGACGCACCGTAGGTGAAAAGCGGCTGCTTCCATCCTCTGCCAGATTCTTGGAAAACTGCCATATGAGCCATATGTGAGAAAACTCTTCAAGCCCCCTTATCATGTCAGGGTTTCTGTATTCGGGCTCAAAAACAATCCTGCCCTTAAGCTCCTCAACCACCCCCGGCTGACGCGGTATCCCGAACTTTTCAGGGAAATCAGTTCTTATATGCGCTATCGGCGTAATCCTCATTTCGGCTCCTTTCTCCTTCTGTCATAATGTGTAAACAGGGACGGGTCGTTTTGACACGCCCGTCCCTTGTAATACATCATTTGTTTCCGTACTTCTCCATCTGCTCTCTAATGAGTGCGCCGTCATCAAAGTAATTGATCTTCATAGCTGCTTTTACATCTGCAAGCGTCTGTGCTGCTACAGCTTCTGCCACTTCGCTGCCCTTCTTCAAAATCTCGTATACGCCCTGGATGTTCTGCTCCCACTGCTTTCTGCGGGCTCTGATGGGTGCCAGCTCCTTCTCAAGGATCTTGATCAGGAACTTCTTAACTTTAACATCACCTAAGCCGCCGCGTTTGTAGTGATCCTTAAGCTCATCCAGATTCTTGTAATCGGGTAAGAACTCTTCAAAATCTTCAGGCTTACTGAACGCATCGAGGTATGTGAATACAGCATTACCCTCAACTTTTCCGGGATCCTCGACTCTTATGTGATCCGGATCGGTGTACATGGACATAACCTTGTTCTTTAATTCTTTCTCGTCATCGGCAAGATAGATCGCATTTCCGAGCGATTTGCTCATCTTTGCCTTTCCGTCTGTACCGGGAAGTCTTAAGCATGCGTCGTTTTCAGGAAGCAGTATCTTCGGCTCTACGAGTGCCTCGTCGTATACTGAATTAAACTTTCTTACTATCTCCTGGCACTGCTCGAGCATGGGCATCTGGTCCTCGCCTACGGGCACCGTGGTAGCCTTAAATGCGGTAATGTCAGCTGCCTGGCTGATAGGATATGTGAAGAAACCTACAGGAATACTGGTCTCGAAATTTCTCATCTGGATCTCCGATTTAACGGTAGGATTTCTCTGCAGACGTGAAACCGTTACCAGGTTCGCATAGTAAAATGTAAGCTCTGTAAGCTCAGGAACCATGGACTGTATAAAAAGTGTCGACTTAGCCGGATCCAGTCCTACCGAAAGGTAATCAAGCGCCACCTCCACGATATTCTGACGTACCTTCTCGGGGTTGTCAGCATTATCGGTCAAAGCCTGTGCATCCGCTATCATAATAAAAATCTTGTCATATTCTCCGGAGTTCTGAAGCTCCACTCTCCTCTTGAGTGATCCCACATAATGTCCCAAATGAAGCCTTCCTGTGGGTCTGTCTCCGGTAAGTATTATTTTCTCCATAATGATGTCCTCTCCTAATAATCTTATATTCTTATATTATATGCCTTACTCATGCATTTTAAGTACTATACACCTCATCCACCGCTTCGCGGTCCCCCTTGTCTTCGCCAGACGGGCATCGACGCACTACGTGCATCGATCTGTCCCCTAAAGGGGAAGGCTTTTTCCCTTGCTTTAAGCCATTTTCTTATTCTCTTCTTCTTTACCGGTACAGGTTCTTGCCGAAAGTACCGGAGCGGTCTTATGACCATAAAACGAGCAGTTGATATGCTTCGTTCACAGACGTTTCGAAGCAAGGCGGAAAACGATTATCCA
>JAIKXA010000162.1 GCA_024684355.1 Lachnospiraceae bacterium | reverse complement strand
AAACGTTATCGTAAAAGAAAACGAGTCATTGGACAGCGCTCTTCGCAGATTCAAGCGTAATTGTGCTAAGGCAGGTATCCAGCAGGAGATCCGCAAGAGAGAGCATTACGAGAAGCCCAGCGTAAGACGTAAGAAGAAGTCAGAAGCTGCTCGTAAGAGAAAATTTAAATAAGTTTATTTATTAACCCTTGCTGTTTTCAGCAAGGGTTTTTTCTGTTTTATGTCTATATATGTATGTAACGTCATTCTAAGTGTTTATCATTCTATGTGTTTATCATTCTAAGTGTTTGGAGTCATTATGAGCATTTTATGTCATTCTGAGCGCAGCGAAGAATCTTATATTGTAAGGTCCTTTACAAAATAGTAAAAACTAACAAAAATGCTAGGAAAAATGGGAATAAAAAAGTTGTAATATATTTGTAAATTAGATATAATAATAAATTGAGGTATTATATACTGAAAATGTATTTAAAAACACAGTGAGGACTAAATGGCTATAGTAGAAAAAATGATTAACATACCCTCCGAAAATCTTCAGGAGGTGTTTGGAGCTTTTGACAGTTATATCAAGATCATAGAGAAAAATCTGGGCGTGACAGTGATCGAACGCGGCAACGAGGTAAAGATCATAGGTGATGAATCCAGTACGGATAAAGCTAAGAGAGTGATCAATGAACTCGTAAACCTTTCTGCCAAGGGCAGTCCTATAACTGAGCAGAATGTTAACTATTGCCTGTCGCTAGTATACGAAGATAATGAACGGGCTTTAGGCGAGATAGATAAAGACCTTATATGCTTTACCATACAGGGTAAGCCGATAAAACCGAAGACACTGGGACAGAAAAACTATGTGGATCTCATCAGGGAAAAGATGATCGTATTCGGTATGGGACCCGCTGGTACAGGTAAGACATATCTCGCAATGGCATGTGCCATAACCGCATTTAAGAATAATGATGTGAGCCGTATAATTCTAACCCGTCCTGCTATAGAAGCCGGTGAAAAGCTGGGTTTCCTGCCGGGTGACTTACAGAGTAAGATCGATCCTTATCTGAGACCCTTATATGATGCGCTTTATCAGATCATGGGACCCGACAGTTATCAGAAAAACTCTGAAAAGGGACTTATAGAAGTAGCTCCTCTGGCATACATGCGAGGCAGAACTCTTGATAACGCGTTTATCATCCTTGATGAGGCACAGAATACCACACCTGCACAGATGAAGATGTTCCTTACCCGTATCGGATTCGGTTCAAAAGTTATCATTACCGGCGACCTTACACAGAAGGATCTGCCGGCAGGTCAGATATCGGGACTTGATGTGGCATTAAAGGTATTGGAAGGTATCGATGATATCGGATTCTCATACATGACCAGTAAAGACGTAGTAAGGCATCCGCTGGTACAGAAGATCGTTAATGCATATGAGAAATATGAAAACGCTCAAAACAGACGCAAGTATCCGGATAAAACACATAAGATGCAATAATTGAAATTTGTGTCATTCTGAGCGAAGCGAAGAATCTATAAATCTTAAAGTTATAAGATCCTCGCATATGCTAAGTATGACAGTTAAAGTAAAAGATCCTTCGCATACGCTCAGGATGACAGGAGAAAAATGAATTTATTAATTGAGAAAGAAACAGATGACAGCTTCGATTTTGATTACGAAGAGGCTGCAAGATCGATAATCGAGCAGAGTCTTGATTATCTGAAATGCCCGTATGAAGTACAGCTTAATCTAACGCTGACGGATAACGAAGGCATACATGCGATCAATAAGGAGTACAGGCAGATAGACAGACCTACGGATGTGCTTTCATTCCCATTGGTTGACTATGATGAGCCCAATGTATTTCCCGAGTATATAGAAGAGGATGCGGAAGATTATTTCGATCTTGATACAGGGGAACTGATGCTGGGAGATATAATCATCTCGGTAGAAAAGTGCAAGGAACAGGCGCTTGAATACGGACACAGCATACTTAGAGAGTTTTCATTCCTGATAGTACACAGTATGCTCCATCTGTTCGGTTACGACCATATGGAGGAAGAAGAAAGAACAGTCATGGAGCAAAAACAAAGAGAGATACTTGAGCTTGCGGGTATTTCCAGGTGAAATACATAAACTATGTCATCCTGAAAGTAGTGAAGGATCTTAAAACCAGGTTCTTCACATTGCTCTGAATAACATATAAAAAATTAAAGGACAAGAGGATCATGAAAGAGAAAATAACAGCTTTTTTTGGAAAGATCAAAGAATTCTATACTTCTGAAGAAACAAAGAAAAAAGCATTTATAATCACAGGAGGCGTGGCTGCGGCTATCGTTATAGCAATCGTGCTGATAGTTGTTTTATCCGGCGGTAAAAGTGGTGAGCCTGATACCAAGGTAGTGGACGCCGCTCCGACTGTTACAGAAGAGCCTACTCCCGAGCCTACATCAGAACCTACTGCTACGCCGGAACCTACTTCCGAGCCCACACCTACTGAGCCGGAGGTTACACCGGATGTTCCTACTCCTACACCCGATCCTGCGGAAATCCATCTGGCTAACGGTGAAAAACAAAGCTATATAACTGGTCAGTGGGTTAAAGAAGAAATAGCAAACTTAAGACCTTACTGTATGATGTTCAATAATATAGCTGTGGCAAATCCCCAGAGCGGTATCGGATGCGCAGATATCCTTTATGAGATACTTGTTGAAGGAAATATCACGAGATGCATGGGCGTATTTGAAAACCTGACAGATGAGAGCTCTTGCAAAGACAGAATGGGCTCAGTAAGAAGCGCAAGACATTATTATGCAAGTATAGCTTCGGAATATGATGCGATTTTCATCCACTATGGTGAGACCACATATGCAACAAAGAAGATCGCGGCATTAAAGCTTGATCACCTTGAGGGTACTTACGGAGAAGGAAACATCATATTCTACCGTGACAAAAATATAAAAGCTCCTCATAATGCGTTTGCAACACTTGAGGGCATTCACAAAGCAATAGAACAGAAGAAATTCCGTACAGATCATAAAGAAGATTTTGTTCCCCAGCATTTTGATTTTGCTTATCCGGAAGTCGGCTTGACCTCCATTGATGAGATAGAACAGGTTAATAATGCTGAGACAGCTTCTGCAGATAATGCAGGCGGAGATATCGCTGACGGGGAAAATGCGGGCACGGATAATGCAGAAGCTTCAAGCAATGAAAAAGAGACTGTTAATATCACTCCCCAGGAGATTTCGACAGCAGCTGTAGTCAAGCTTCCGTTCTCATCATATGCGCAGCCTTATCTTACTTATGATGAGGAGACAAAGCTTTATACAAGATACCAGTATGGCGGAGTACATATCGATTACAATACCAATGAACCGCTTAGATTTAACAATATAATCATCCAGATAGTTCAGGAATCAAACCGTGACAAGAACGGATACCAGGATATCGAGGGCTACGGCGACAGAGACGGACATCACAACCCTGAAACAGGTAAAGGATATTATATCTGTGAAGGTAAGTGTATTGAGATCACATGGGCAAAGAATGAAGCGGCCTATACTATGTATTACTACACACTTGACGGTGAGAAACTTAAGCTGCGTCCGGGAAAGACATTTATAGCATTGTTCCCGCACTACAGAGCTGACAAAATTGAAATCGAGTAGTCATTACAATAATTTACACCTCATTCGCCCCTTCGGGGCACCTTCCCCTCAAGGGGAAGGCTTATCAGGTACAAGATTAAGTAATATATTTAGAAAGAAAGTCATAAAATGAAAAATAAGAAAAAATCCGGTTTTATGGTGCAGGGAGGTATCCTTGCGGCTGCCGGACTGATCACAAGATTTATCGGACTTTTATACCGTATCCCTCTTACACGTACTGTGGGAAAAGAGGGAATGGGATATTACAATACCGCGTATGAAATATACAATATTGCCCTTCTTATTTCCTGTTACAGCGTTCCTGTAGCAGTATCGAAGCTTATAGCTGATAAAGAGGGAAAAGGAGAGTATGTTAATTCTTCAAGATATTTTAGATTCGCACTTATATTATCATCAAGCATAGGTCTTACGGTTTCGCTTCTGGTATTTATATTTGCACCTGAGATAGCAGTTGCATATAAATATCCTAATTGTATGATACCGCTGAGAGTCCTTACTCCTACGATATTTGTTTTTTCTATCATGGGAGTTATACGTGGATTTTTCCAGGGTAAACGTACTATGGTACCCACTGCGGTAAGTCAGATAATCGAGCAGATAGTGAATGCCGTAGTGAGCGTAGTTGCAGCAGCATACCTTATCGATGCTTTTAAGGATTTAAATGAGTCTGCTGCATACGGCGCTGCAGGAGGAACTGCCGGAACACTTGCTGGTGCTTTTGCTGCACTTGTATTCCTTGTAATATTACTCTTTTTATACAAGAAAAAGGTGGATAAATCAGAGACGGTTGATATGACCGGTAAGAAAGATGAATCAAAGATAATTTTAAAAGCTCTGATATTTACCATGATGCCGATCATATTCAGCCAGACCATATATCAGGTGAGCGGTACCATAGATTCCTATATGTTCTCGAATATCATGAACAAGCAGGGATACACAGAATCCGAAAGAGCGGTGTTCTGGGAGGCATATTCTAACAGATATAAATGGATGTACAATGTACCTGTTGCTATAGCTTCAGCCTTTGGTGTAACTATAGTACCTGCCCTGTCTGCAAGTTATGCAGTACGTGATATGGATGGCATAAAGAAGCAGATAGCTTCAGCTGTTAAGTTTAATATGCTTATAGCTTTTCCGGCAGCAGCCGGACTCGGATTCTTATCCGAACCGATACTGGTACTTTTACTCGGAGACACTACCGATAATCTCGGCCCAAGGCTTTTGACACTGGGATGTATGGCAGTCGTATTCTTTGCTCTGTCAACTCTTACCAACGGCGTACTCCAGGGCATCAATATGATGAGGAAACCGGTCACACATTCGGCAATAGCGTTAGTTATACATATAATTGCCGTATATATCGGACTTAATGTTTTCCCGCGTGAAAGCGGCACTTATGTCATGGTAATATGCAATATGCTGTATGGTTTCCTGGTATGTGCCATGAACTGGTACACTATCGGAAAGACACTCGGTTACAAGCAGGAAGTCAAGCGTACCTTTATCCTGCCCGCTGTATGTGCAGCTGTAATGGGTTTTATTGCAAGTCTTATGTATGAGCTTTTATATGCATATACTTATTCAAGGCTTGTAGCATTGGTACCTACCATATTTGCTGCGATTATGATCTATGCAGTATTGATCATACTTACCAAGACCGTTACCGAAGAAGAACTTAAGGTAATGCCTAAAGGCAGGACGATAGTTAAACTGTTAAAGAAGTTAAGACTTTTGAGATAAAGATTTAGATGTATCTGACCTTATTTAAATGTTTGAAAAGGATAAATGCATGAACGAAGCATATGATAAGATAATTATAGGTGCGGGTGCTGCGGGGCTTACGGCAGCTTATTCGTCATGCGTTGAGAATAAAGGGTCTGAAAAACCAAAAAGCATTCTGTTGCTCGAAAGAAAAGATGTTGTCGGGAAAAAGATAACAGCTACAGGAAACGGGAAATGCAATTATACAAACAGCGTCCAGAATAAGGAGTGTTACAGAAGCTCCGATCCGGACAAAGCATTCAGGATCATAAAGAGTTATGATCATGAGCATATCATAAAGATGTTTCAGAGTCTTGGGGTTTTGCCCAGAGAAAGAAACGGATATTTTTATCCGTACGGCGAACAGGCCAAAAGCATCAGAGATGTACTGAAAAATGCAGTAGTTAGCAAGGGAGCCGTCATACATACTGATAAAGATGTGACGGACATAGACAGGTCAAATGATAAATATACCGTTACATGTGCTGACGGGACAAAATATACGGCTAATAAACTTATCGTGGCTGCAGGCGGATGCGCAGCACCGGTATTCGGTACCGACGGAGCGATATTCGGTATACTGAAAAAACTGGGGCTTAAAATAATTACTCCAAAGCCTGCACTGTGCGGATTGAAGATTGATTACAGATATCTTAAAAATATAGACGGTGTAAGGCTTAAATGTAAATGCTCCCTGTATTCGAAAGAAGTAAAGAATATAATATATTCCGAAGAGGGAGAGATAATCTTTTCAAAGAACGGTATAAGCGGCATCCCTGTAATGAACTTAAGCAGATTTGCTGTAAATGAGACGGATAAGAATAATAAATGCGGTCTTATACTTGACTTGTTTCCCGATATGGAAGAATTACAGCTTGAAGGTATACTGGCTTTAACGGCAACTGCAAACGGAGGACCGGTAAGTACGGCGCTTTCTGCAGTGGTAAATGATAAGTTGCTTAAAATCCTGATAAGGGAATCCGGTATGGACATAGAAGACCATGCCGACCGGTTTGATAAGGCTAAAAGAAAAGAAGCTTTTAGTAAGCTGGCCAGACTTCTAAAGAATTTTACCATGAGCATTACCGGAAATAACGGTTTTGAAAATGCACAGACTACACAAGGCGGAGTTTCTCTTGATGAGATAGATGAAAAGACCATGCAATGCAAAAAGTACCCCAGGCTGTTCCTTGCAGGTGAGGTGCTGGATGTAGACGGGATGTGCGGAGGTTATAACCTCCAATGGGCATGGACAACAGGATATTTGGCAGGACAGTTTTCAAGTATCGATGTATAGCAAAACACAAAAGAGCAATAGTTTAATATTTTAATTTATGAGGACATTTATATGGCAGATTGGATAGTAATAGTTGATGATGATATGACAAACCTTAAGGTGGCAGGACATATTTTAAGCAAGAATAATAAAAGAGTAACCGCGTTAAAGTCAGGAGAAGCCCTGCTAGCTTTTATTAGGGATAACAGACCCGATCTGATACTTCTTGATATCAGAATGCCCGGTATGGACGGTTTCGAAACCTTTAAGAGATTAAGAAGTCTTGAAAAAGAACTGAATATCGAGGAAATACCGGTCATATTCCTTACTGCAGATGAAGAAACATCAACAGAAAGTCGCGGTTTTGAAGTGGGCGTATCGGATTATATCAGAAAACCCTTTGAGCCGGAGATCCTCATAAAGAGAATAAACAATATCCTTGGGAAACAGGAAGTGATCCATCATTTCCAGGATGAAGCATCAAGGGATAAACTGACAGGATTTTTAAACAAGGCGACATTAAACGAAAAGCTTAAACTGATGTGCAGAAAAATTGAAGGTTACCTTATGATGGCGGACCTTGATTCCTTTAAGCTTGTAAATGATATATACGGCCATGATATGGGTGATAAGGTGCTCATTTCATTTGCCGAGATCCTCAAGAGTGTTCTTGATGAAGATGCAACGATCGGAAGATTTGGCGGAGATGAATTTGTTGTTTTTGCTCCAAGATATAAAACAGAGGAAGATATAAATAACTTCACCATAAAGATCAATGAACTGTTATATAATAAAGCCAAAGCACTTATGGGAAGCAATTTTGAGGTGCCGCTCGGGCTCTCTGTCGGAGCTATATATGTGAAGGGACCCGATGCGGATTATCTGGATCTGTTATCACTTGCCGATAAGGCCCTGTACAGTGTAAAACAGAAAGATAAACACGGATATTCAATATACAAAGAGCAAATGGGTGATGCCGACAAAGATTCAAAATCAATCGGACTGAAAGAACTCTCCATGATCCTTTCCGAAAGAAATATCCCCAACTCGGCATTGACACTTGATAAGGAAAACTTCATCAGTGTGTACAGGTTTTTAATGAGATACCTGATCAGGTATAACAGAAATGCCAGCAAGTTGCTGTTTAACTTATTACCGGTAGCGGAAGAAAGTAAAGAACACTATCAGACATGTGACAAGTTCTTTGAGTTTGTAAAAGAGCATTTACGTAAGAGTGACCTGCTTATGAGATACAGGAAAAACAAGGTGTTCGTATTCCTTACGGAGATCAAGGAATTTGCGGTTAATCAGGTAGTATCCGGTATAATCAACGCTTGGCAGAATGAATACGGAAATAAACTAATAATTCAATATGAAGTAGAAGAGATAAATGCAGGAAGCAGCTTAGTTAATTACGGTGATACCATATGGGTAGCTGTAGCCGATGATGATCCCGTAAATCTTAAGTTAGTTGAAAAAACGCTTAATAAAAGCGGTATAAATGTATCATTGCTCAATTCGGGAAGAGAACTCTTGGATTTTGTGAAAGAAAACAGACCTGATCTGATACTTCTTGATTACAGAATGGACGGTCTTGACGGATTTGAGACAATGGTGAAGCTCAGAGACGACAGATCGGGAACATCAGAAATCCCGGTAATATTCATGAGTGCAAATGAAGACGTGTCATGCGAAGCAAGAGCTATCAGCCTGGGTGCGATGGACATTATCAGAAAGCCTTTTGTACCTGAGACATTGATATTTAAGGTAAAACAGATAGTAGAACTTGAAAGGCTTCGCAAGTTACGTTATATGGAGCTGGAAAAATCGGTTAAGGAACCTTTAAGATAAGCATATCAGGGCTATTACAGTCAGGAGACAAAATATGAATGAGATCATACTTGAACTCTCGGCGTTATTTATAGCTGTTTTCTGTTTGGTGGACAGTCTTAAAAAAAGAAGACAGTTGTATATACCGACACCTGTCGGATGGAGCAAAAAGATAAGGGATCAGCATTTTGTATATCTGGTCCTTCTTATCGTGCTTATAGTATCCTCGTTATCTTCAGTTTTGGAAGTACTTTTAGAGGATTATCTGAGTATTAACAGTGCGTTTGTTTTAGACACATTAAATGAGATATACTTTTTGTTCCATAATACATTATCATTTCTTTTTACCGTCTATATCTTTAATATGACCGGTATGTCAAATGAGAAAAGCAGAACATTTTTCATAATGTTTTTGCTACCTTTCATTGCGGCAGAAATACTGGTTGTTACAAATCCTATTACCAAGATCATATTCTATACCGATGAGTCCATGAATTACAGCAGAGGAGATTATCTGTGGATACTTTATGGCATTGGTGCATTATATATCGTACTGGGAGTCATATTCTTCTTCGGTTACAGAAAAAGGCTTTCAAAGATGGATCGTACTGCCACTTTTATGCTGATATCCATAGCGATACTCGGAATAATCATCCAGGCAGTCTGGGCGATCACTGTTGAGCTTTTCTTCGAAGCTATCGCTTTCCTTGGTTTCATGCTTCTCTTGGAAAATAAGGATATTGAAGTATCCGAAAAAAAAGGCAGCATGATCAACAGACGTTTTATTATAGTCATAGCTATGATATTTATGACCGTTATAATCATAAATATCAATCTTATATATCATGCCGGTACCGACCAGACGGGAAAGATAGGTACCATACAGCTTGATAATATCAAGGGTAAACTCCAGGAGACTATTTCGGATGCGGAAGGAAACCTGCTCAGATTTTCAATGGGTATGGAGCAGTTGGTCGACACCGCTGACTTTGAAGTAATAGAAAGATACATAAGAGATCAGAAAAGGTATAACAGCGATCTTACCGGCGGAAACTGTTTTAATGTATATGCCGCAGCTACCGACTGGACTATAATACCTGATTTTGATATGCCCAAAGAGTATCATGCGGTAGAACGTGTATGGTATATAGGTGCAAAACAGAACAGCGGAAATATATTTATATCCGAGCCCTATATCGATGCGGCAACGGACGATCTTTGTTTTACCATGTCAAGCCTTCTTTCAGACGGTGACGTAGTAACGGCTATGGATTATTCATTCTCCAAGGTACAGGATATCGTAGCGATGATGAGCGGCTATGAGGATCAAACCGCACTTATCGTTACAAAAGAAGGAGTTATCATTGGTTGTGATGATATTTCGATGCAGGGTGAAATGCTTACGGATGTGCTTCCTGAGCTTAATGAGATATTTGAAAGAGTTAAGGCCTCAAAAGAACATGGAAGTTTTTCGGCTAAGATAGGCGGTAAGGAAAGGATCATATTCAACAACGAGACAAGTAATGGATGGCAGATGATACTTATTGTTGATTATGATACTTTCTATGCAGATATCTACAAGCAGATGATCATGCTTGGAGCTATCGACTTTCTCATGGTTGCGGTTATCATAGTATTCTATCTGGTAAGCTTAAATAACCAGGAAAAAGCAGAAAAAACTCTTATCAATACAGAAAACTTTATATCAGGTCTTTCAGAAGATTTCGTAAGCCCTGTTAACAATATCATAAAAAATAGTGAGATAATGCTGCGAGATGAGGAACCTGACCCGGCAAGTACGTTGAGGGACATCAGGGAATCGGGTATACATCTTAAGGAAATGATGGATAACCTGATATCTTACTCAAGTATATTAAAGTCTGATGCTGATGAATCCGCTAGGAAGGCAGACGCCAATAAGAGTAAGGGTTCTTTCTCAAGTAAATATATAAGAAACGGTATCATAGGCATAATGGCAGGCACGCTGCTGGCCGGTCTTATCATGTGTATGGTAACGACCACCAGATGGGGCGATACACGTATCAGTAAGGAAGCTGATAAGTATAATAATGAGGTAACACAATGGATGCTGCAGCAGCAAAGTATCTTAAGAATGTTTACCGACGTTATAGCTGCCAATCCGGAAGTGCTGGATGACTATGACTATGCGGTCAAGTGGCTGAATGACATAGGACAGAATTATTCGGAAATGTCAGCCTGCTACATGGCCAACCCTTATAAGGAACATCAGGTAACCATGAACACCGGCTGGGTACCTGAGCCGGACTATAGGGTTGAACTTCGTCAGTGGTATCTGGATACTGAGCGCTCCGGAAACGGATACAGTATATCCGTACCTTATATTGACGCACAGACCGGACTTTACTGTATTACATTCTCACGTGTAGTTTACTCTAAAAATGGAGAGTTCCTCGGAATATTTGCTATTGACTGTTACGTAGATAAGCTTATCGACGTACTGGATGACAGCTATGGCAGCGACGGTTATGCATTCCTTATCGATTCGGACGGAAATGTTCTTAATCACCCTAATAAAGATTATGAGATGAGTGGGGAAAACTGCGTAAACATAGAGGATACCATATATGCTTCCGCATATCATGACGGAGATATTTTCGCCATGAAGGATTTCGACGGAAGCTTTGTGTCATGCTTTGCGGAGAAGAGCGAGATGTCGGGTTTCTCAGTTATGGTAGTACAGAGATGGTGGAGTGTATACGGCTATGTGCTGATAATGGCAATCATATTCCTTTTCATGCTTATAATAAGCATAGGAGCGGTTGTACTTTTGATCAATAGATTCATCAATTGGCAGACAGAAGCCAATAAACGTCTGGTAGAAGCTGCTGAAACAGCTGTATCGGCTGGTAGAGCTAAGTCGAGATTCCTGGCACAGATGTCACATGAGATCAGAACACCTATCAATGCCGTGCTTGGTATGAATGAGATGATCCTTAGAGAATCCAATGATGCTTCCATAAAGGATTATGCTTCAAATATCCAGTCATCCGGGCGTAACCTGCTGAGCCTTATCAACTCAATCCTTGATTTCTCAAAGATTGAGGAAGGAAAAATGGAGATCATACCTGTCAAGTACAGTACAGCTACGCTGATTGAGACACTCATCAATTCAGTATCACAGAGAGCGGAAGATAAGGGACTTATTTTCGAAACACATGTTGATGAAAATATACCTTTAGGTCTGTATGGAGATGATGTGCGCCTGGCTCAGATAGTTGTCAACTTACTTACCAATGCAGTTAAGTATACCAATAAGGGAAGAGTTGACCTGTATATATCAGGTGAAAGAAAAGCAAACAACAATTATGCCATGAGTATTAGTGTAAAGGATACCGGTATAGGTATCAAGCAGGAAGACTTAGGCAAGATGTTTGAATCGTTTACCAGACTTGAGGAAACCAGAAACAGGGCTGTTGAAGGTACGGGACTTGGTATGTCCATCGTTACCAGACTGCTTGATATGATGGGCTCCAAGCTGGTAGTAGAAAGTGAATATGGCAGAGGCTCTGAATTCTCATTTGTGATCGATCAGATGATAACAGATAATACACCTTTGGGAGATATAAAACAGAAAACCAAGTATCATACTGATTCCGATCCCAATGCTGCATGCCTGTATGCACCTAAGGCAAAGGTACTCGTAGTTGACGATAACGATATGAACCTTAAGGTTATGAAGAACCTGCTCAAACTGAACGGTATTGTGCCCGATATGGCTTCATCCGGAGAGGAAGCACTGACTAAGATGAGCCAGTATAAATATGATATTATACTTCTTGATCATATGATGCCTAAGATGGACGGTATTGAGACATTGTTTGAGGCAAAGAAGGAAAGCCTGATAGATCCGGGTACCGTGGTTATAGCACTTACCGCAAATGCGGTAGTAGGTGCCAGGGAGTCGTATCTTGACGCAGGATTTGACGATTATCTTTCAAAACCTGTCGAGGTTAAGGCTTTGGAAGGTGTGCTGGTAAAATACCTGCCTGAAAAGTATGTTTCATATATGAGTAAGGCTGAGATAGCACAGGCAGAAGTCCAGAGAGCCGAAAAAGCTACCAGCCAGCCAAGAGAAATAGTCGGCGGAAGGCTTGAGGAAAGAAGAGAGAAAAACCATGACCGCAGGCACGAAGACCGCAGGCAAGGGGAACGCAGAAAGGGCGATAGAAGAAATAATCAGAACGGAAATAATGCAGGAAGTACAGCAGACAGTAAAACTGAAAATATAGTTAATAACACAACGGATAGTTCGATTGAAAAAGTTAATGTGATCGAAAGCAAAATCGGTGACTTTGAGGTCTTAGAGTTTATCCCGGATGAAGAAGATAATGCTTTAAACGTTTCAGGGAAAGATATGAACAAGGTCCTTGAAGAAAACGGGATTGACGCATCTGAAGGGCTTAAATTCTGTGCCAACGATACTGAATTCTACAAAGAGATCCTGAAAGATTATGCCGCTTCATCGGAAGACAGGATCAAAGAGCTTAATGATGCTTTTTCGGCAAATGACATGGAGCTTTACACTATAAAGGTGCATGCACTAAAGAGTGTTGCTAAGACCGTGGGTGACAAGTCTGTATTCGAGAAGGCATATAACCTTGAGATGTCCGGAAAGAGCATGGATAATGCTACCATACAGACAAAGCATCCTGAGCTCATCGAGGAATATCGTGCAAAAACGGAGATCATTAGGAAAGTTCTGTAATGTGTTAATGGAGAAAAGATATGGATCCTATTAATTATTCACAGTTTATAAAGGAACAAAAGTGTCCCAATTGTGGAGGCACGGTTAGGTTTGTGCCCGAAAAGGGCAAACTGGTTTGTGAATTCTGTGATACTGAGTTTGAGATCAAGAGTGAGGCAGTTAATAATGTTCAAAGTGGTATTGGTACCGCAGGTAATAATGCTGTAGGTACAAATGCATCCACTGAAATGATCATCAGCGGTTTCGATTTCAGGCAGTTTTATGATGCTGTACCGAAGGATGATACGCAGAACCTGCCGATTTATTACTGCAAGTCATGCGGCGCTGAGGTTATCGCAGCTTTTGAAGAGGCTTCGCTTACCTGCCCTTATTGTGCAAATAAAATCGTACTGTCTGATAAAGTGGCAGGTAATATGCGTCCGAACGGTATCATACCGTTTAAGATTGCTAAAGCGGATCTGAAAAAGCATTTGGACAAGTTCTATGAGGACAAGAAACTTCTGCCCAAGAACTTTTTCTCTGAAAGCAAGATGGAGATGGTTACAGGTGTTTATGTGCCTTTTTGGCTGTTTAGCGGAACTATAGATGGTAAATATAATTATACCGGAAAAAAGGTCAGTTCACATGTAAGTGGTGATTTAAGGATCACCGAAACTGAAACATATGATGTGTTTAGATCCGGTGGCGTTGCTTTTAAGGATATTCCTCTTGATGCAAGTGAAAAGATTGATGATGCTTTGATGGATTCGATATTGCCGTATGATTTTTCAGAAGTTAAAGACTTTAATTATCAGTATTTGGCGGGGTTTGCTGCAGACCGGTTTGATGTCCCGGGTAGGTCTTTGCAGGAAAGAGCGCAGCAGAGAATGGAGCAGACTGCAAAAAATAAAGTAAATGCTAGAGTCAGTTCGCAATATACAAGCTATACTTTGAACAATTATTCGCTTCAAGCAACCGGTATTGATGTAAGGTATATTCTTTTGCCGGTTTATATTTTCAGTATAAAATCAGGCGATACCGATTATAAATTTGCAGTAAACGGTCAAACGGGTAAGGTGGTCGGGGAGCTTCCTATTGACGGAAAGGTATCAAGACATTACA
>JAIKXA010000181.1 GCA_024684355.1 Lachnospiraceae bacterium | reverse complement strand
CAGGCAGTAGGTATGGGATATACCACCGAAGAAAGAATAGACGAAGCGCTTACAAATGTGCTTACCACACGTTTCAAGCTCGGTATCCTTGATGAGGATGAAAACGGCAATCTTATTGCCAATGACAAGGACAACCCTTACAATTCAATCGATTATACACATGTTGATTCTTACAGTTCAAAGGAGATCAACCTTAAAATATCAGAAGAAAGTATCGTACTTCTTAAAAATGACGACAACATTCTTCCTATCAATAAAAACAATATTTTCTCTATAGGTGTTATCGGTCCCAATGCGGACAGCCGTAAGGCACTTGTAGGAAACTACGAAGGCACATCTTCCGAATATGTGACAGTACTTGAAGGTATCCGCCGCGAAGTTGAAAACAACGGTACCAGAGTATATGCATCTATCGGATGTGACCTGTATAAAGACAGAGTAGAAAACCTTGGAGAGCATTCCGACAGACTTGCCGAAGTAAAGGCAGTATGCGATGTATCAGATGTGGTTGTAGCTGTAGTAGGTCTTGATGCCACACTTGAAGGTGAAGAGGGCGATACCGGTAACGCTTACGGCAGCGGTGATAAGCCTAACCTCTTACTTCCGGGACTTCAGCAGGAAGTACTTGATACGATCGCTGCTTCAGGAAAGCCTGCAGTTCTTGTAGTTCTTGCAGGAAGTGCACTTGCACTTGATAAGGCTTCAAAAGAGTTTAAAGCAGTTATTCAGGGTTGGTATCCCGGTGCTCTTGGCGGAACAGCTATTGCCAATGTTATATTCGGTAAGAAGAATCCTGAAGGACATCTGCCTCTTACATTCTACAGTGAGAAAAATACACTGCCCGAGTTTACAGACTATAACATGAAGGGCAGAACATACAGATACATGACGGAAGAGCCTCTTTATCCTTTCGGATACGGCTTAAGCTATACGGATTTCGATGAGACGATAGAGAAGATCGTAGCAGGGTCTGACGCTTACAAGAGTGCAGACGGTAAGGTTGATGATAAAAATATTTATTTTAAAGCCGGCAGTGATTCAATAGATATCACTGTTAAGGTGGCCAATAAGGGTTCTATGCCCGGTGCAGCCACTGTACAGGCTTATGTTGACTATACAGCACTTAACGTAGCAGGAGCTCCTGTAAGACAGCTTAAGGCATTAAAGAAAGTACATCTTGATGCAAACGAGGAAAAGGAAGTAACAATCAGTCTTGATGAGAATGCTTTTGGCCTTTACGACGAGAACGGTGAGTGGAAGCTTAATCCCGGTACATATAAAATTTATATCGGTAACCAGCAGCCTGATAAGAGAAGTGAAGAACTCACAGGTAAGAAATGCGACGCGATTTCTGTAATTATTGAGTAATTTTATATTTGATGTTGACAAATTTATGTCGCTCAGGATGACAAATATTTGATGAAAAAGATGACAAATGGTTGACGTTTAGGATGATATTGGGGATAAATACATGAAAAAACGCATTGGGGTATTTGCAAACGGTTGGTCGGGTGAATTTTTAAGGTATGCACTTTCCGGTATACAGAAAGCGGCACGCAAAGACGGAAATGATATTTTGTTATTTGCGACATTCATACTTGCATCCGACAATACCAAAAACAATATGTGTCAGTTGAATATGTTCCATCTTCCGGATGTAAAGGATTTTGACGGAATTATTATCTTAGCAAATACCTTTAATATCCCGGACGAAGCGGAACGTGTAAAGCACCTTTTTGTAGACAAAGGTGTTCCTGCACTTAGCCTTGAAATAAAGGTGGACGGGGCTGCATTTATGGGTACCGGCAACCGTCAGGGAATGTATGAAGCGGTAGAACATCTGATAACCAAACACGGCTGTAAGAAATTCATATACTGTGCCGGCATAAAGGATAACCAGGAAAATATTGCAAGAAAACAGGCCGTACTAGATGCACTTCATGATCACGGCTTAGAGCTTATGCATGAGCTGCCGGGCGATTACGGTTACTATACCACATATGAACAGGTAAGAATGTATCTGGAAGCTAAAAATGAGCTGCCTGATGCATTTGTATGTGCAAACGATCATATGTCCATGGGAACCATTTCGGCTCTAAATAATTCCGGATACGATGTTCCGGGTGATTGTCTGGTTACCGGATTTGACAGTATTTCAGCCGGACAAGCTACATTCCCGATGCTTTCAACCGTAGGACGTCCTTGGGATAAACTCGGCGAGCTTGCTTATAACAAGATATTGGAGTTCATAGACCATCCCAATCCTTCGTTTGAACAGTATTATGATTCGTACTTTAAACCTTCAGAAAGCTGCGGATGTCAGCCAACCGAAGAAAGCGTAAAATTCAGACTTTCAGCTATAAGAAAC
This sequence comes from Lachnospiraceae bacterium, assembly GCA_024684355.1. GTDB lineage: Bacteria > Bacillota > Clostridia > Lachnospirales > Lachnospiraceae > RUG11977. The sequence continues at coordinate 3,286 of JAIKXA010000181.1, read as the reverse complement.
AATTATACCAAGAGTTCTGAATCCACTCTGATGGATCTGTATTTCTCATCTCTAAGGACTTATTCGACTGAAGTTTTTAGTGAAGAAGAACTTATAGATAAGATCGGATGGATACTTGAAGGCGGAAATTACCCCGGAGGGGATTATTGTATATGTCTTGAGCCGGATTTCTTCCGTATAGATGAAGATGAATATCCGGAAAGGATCCGTGGATATTCTGCACAGATGCACATGCTTTACGGAAGAGAGAATAAAAAGAGTATTCCTACTGGTATTTTTGAAAGAAAGAATCTGGTACCTATAATGGATCCGGATGACGAAAAATCAAACCTTTATATATTTATCCCGATGAGTTATATGAAGTTTATCATCGGATACATAGTACTTAAAAACGATACCAAGATGCTGTATGAAAGGACTTTACGTACATGGGTCATGAATATGGATACATTCTTCATAAACATGAAGAGATATATAGTGGCTCAACAGGCCAATAAGAAATTAAAGGAAATCTATATGACGGATTTCCTGACCGGTATGTACAACAGGACCGGATGCGACAAAGTACTTTATTCCTTTATCAAAGACTGTAAGGCTCAGGGAAAACCTTCAGTACTGCTCTTTGCGGATATTGACAAGATGAAGGATATAAATGATAACTACGGGCACTTAAACGGAGACCTTGCGATAAAAGCAACCGCCGATGCGTTGAGAGATTCACTTGCAGGTTCGCACTGGCTGTTCGGAAGATACGGCGGCGACGAATTTATAGCTGTAGGAAGTCCCGAAGGCTTTAACGGCGATGTTACAAGCACACAGATCAAGGTCTTAAAGGGCATGGAAGCATATATTAACAGCTTAAACTTAAGCTTTGTACTAACTGTAAGTGTCGGATATTGTGTCATCGAACCTGATGATAACAGAGAAATCGATGATTTCGTTAAAATAGCCGACGATTCCATGTATGACCAGAAGCAGATTGCCCATCGTAGACTTAACATATAAAGGTTTATATATGACAGTATACCAACAATTATCAGAAGTAAAAGACGATAAATATAAAGATTTCCAGGCAAAGCTGGTACCAAACATCTCACCCGATACCATACTTGGAGTTAAAACGCCTGAAATGAGGCGCATAGCAAAAGAGGTTTTCGATAGTAAAGACAGAGATGCATTTTTAAATGATCTTCCTCATAAATACTATGAAGAAAACCTTGTACATTTCTTTGTTATATCAATGATCAAGGATTTTGATGAGTGTATCGCGGCTGTTGAAAAGTTCCTGCCTTATGTTGACTGCTGGCCGGTATCGGATCAGGCATCACCAAAGTCATTCAAGAAAAATACGGACAAACTTTTGCCATATATCAAAAAATGGATGAAGTCCAAACATGTATATACCGCTAGATTCGGCATACGCATGCTGATGAATGAGTACCTGGGAGATAATTTCAAACCCGAGTACCCTGAGCTGGTAACCAAAGTAAAGGGTGATGATTATTATATAAAGATGATGATCGCCTGGTATTTTGCTACAGCACTGGCTAAAAACTATGATGAGTGCATCGGTTTTATTGAAAACCGTAGGCTTGATGACTGGGTACATATAAAAGCCATTCAGAAAGCTATCGAAAGCTTCAGGGTAACCGAGGAACATAAAGAATATTTACGCAGTCTTAAAGGGGTCTGACCCCTTTAATGCTTTATTATAGTAAAGGGGTCTGACCCCATAAAGAGAGGCTGGAGTAGTGGATATCACATGTGATAAAAACATATACGATATGGCACATGAGGCAGATGCCTGGGAAAGCTTTTTCTCGGATTATGCCTCTAATGATCATGTGTATAAAGCAGATGTAAAGAAACTCCGGGCTTATATTGACGAAAAGAAATATCTTGAAGTGCTTGACAGTTTCGAACAAACCGGCACATTTCCGGTACCGCAGCTGAAAATGCTTAACAAAAAAGGCACGGAAAAGAAAAGAGTAGTTTTTTCGTTTGATGAAGATGCATCATGGTTATTAAAGTTTTTCGGTTACAGGCTCCACGTATATGATGATATATTCAGTGATAATCTGTATTCCTTTAGAAAAGAACGAAGTGTAAAAACTGCCGTTGCCAGACTCCTTAAAAAGAAAAACCTCAATGAGATGTACGGTGTCAAGCTTGATATACATGATTATTTCAACTCAGCAGACACTGATCTGATCATCGATAAACTAAATGGCACCTTGAAGGAACAGAAAAAACTGCTTTGGTTGATCAAAAGCATCCTACTAGATCCAAAGATCAAATTACAAAATGATAATAATGTTGGCGGTACCGAAACTCAAAATCAGGGGAATATAGACTCACCCGTCCATAAGGGCATGATGGCAGGAAGTCCCCTGTCACCGTTTCTTGCGAATCTTTATCTTGACGATCTGGATAAATACTTTGAAGATAAATGTTTCTTTTATGCCAGGTATTCCGATGACATTATTTTCTTTACGGAAACTGGTGAAAACAGAAAATTCCTTATGGATGAAGCACTCAGGATAATAGGAGAGCATAAGCTTTCTTTAAACCCTGATAAGCTGTCCTATATCGAACCTGGACAAAGCTTTGAGTTCTTAGGTTTTTCGTTTAATGATGATACTGTAGATGTATCAGCTACATCTTTTGACAAGATAAAGAAAAAGATCAGACGTAAATCAAGAGCCGTACTTCGCTGGAAGATAAAGAAAGATGCAGGTCCCGAAAAAGCCGCAAAAGTATTCATCAGATATTTTAACCGGAAATTTTTTGAAAACCCGGTCAAATCAGAGCTTACTTGGTGCAGATGGTATTTTCCTATTATCACGACAGACAGATCATTAAAAGAGATAGACCATTATATGCAGGAGTGCATACGATATATATATTATGGGAAACACAGTAAAAGAAACTACAATCTGCGTTACGAAAACATAAAAGAACTCGGATACAGATCTTTGGTTAACGAGTTTCATAAATTTGCTTGACTGTATAGTGTAATTGAAATATAATTTCATTGTAAACGGGGTATTATATTAGAAAGGAAAAGGTATATATTATGGGGTTCTTAAACAGTATATTAAGATCGGTTAAAAGAGACGTGGAAAATGATGCTGCAAGAAAAGTATCCAATTCCATCAGCTCATCTATCACAGGTTTATTTAACAAACAGGGTTCATCAAATAACAGTACACCTTCACAAGGTACACCTGCTCCTTCAAATGAAAGGTATCAGGGCTTTGTTATAGGCGGGAACAGTAACGGCGGC
>JAIKXA010000170.1 GCA_024684355.1 Lachnospiraceae bacterium | reverse complement strand
TGACAGGGGACGGTTCTCTGTTACATTTTTAGATTCGAGTTGGTGTTTGGTGACAGAGAACCGTCCCCTGTCGCAAAACCCAGTCACAAAAAAGAGCTTCAGCCCATATTAGACTGAAGCTTCTGTTTTCAGCTCTTCCTTCGAGTCAGAACAGCACCGGCAACCGTACCAATCAGCACAAGCGGAGCAATTCTAACAAAGACAAATTCGAATCCATGCAATAATGTTCCCACAACAGCAATTTCATGGTCACTGTAATCCCAATCAAGATACGGACTCCCGGATAATGTTATGATTACAAATAGAACCACTATAATTGCTGAGGTAATAATAAAAGTCCAGTGAAGAATGTTTCTTCTTGTGGCCTTCTGTCTTGCCAACTGGAGATTGATAACCTCAAGTTTCTCGGATATGGACTTCAAGTCCTCAGACGTATTCTCCGTTATTGCTTCTCCAAGCAATTCGTTGACAGGCGTCTCCAATACATCGGAAATAGAAATAAGCATCTCTGAATCCGGAACCGACAGACCTCGTTCCCATTTTGAAACAGTCTGTCTCACCACATTCAATTTGATTGCAAGTTCTTCCTGTGAAAGACCTTTTGATTGTCTGACTGCTTTTATGTTTTCGTTTAACATGATCGAAAACCTCCTTTCGCAATCACCCTACCATGACATATCCCGTTGCCACAAGCAACGCATGTTAACATCGCCCCAAAATGGTGACAGGGGACGGTTCTCTGTTACATTTTAAAAATGCTCCGGCTTTTAGCATACCGGAGCTTTAATACTCTATTATGTTCTCTGTAATACTTCACTCATTCTAATATATGCTTTTTCAACAAGTTCGTCACTTATGTTGGCAATTGCCTGAGCTTCATCTTTTGACATTTTACGATTTATACAGTTAATGAAAACTTCTATTCCTTTTTGGTTTTCACCCTCAACATTTCCTTCTATTCTTCCCTCTATTCTTCCTTCTATTCTTCCATCCTGAATCAAATCGGTTATTGCCTTACACATATCAAGATTACCTCCTTCATCTTCTTTATTGTTTTGCATATACTCTTTTAGTTCTTTTGAAGTGACCATCTCAGTGACAACTTCTATACACTCACGGTCAAATATCTTCTGAGTATCGATGTATTCTTTAAATGCTATCTTATCATTTCTCTTCTGATAGAGATTTACAACGTCCTTAACATCTCTGTTATGGAACAATTCGTCTCCGTTTTGTATGTTATCAATATTTATGATATTCAGTTTGAAATCCCCGGTTATCTCCTTTATTTCTTCGCATCCGGTAAAATCAACCAGTTCATGCAGTGTTTTAGCCCCATCCCAAGGGTCACTGTTCCAATAAAGTACCAGTGTGGATACAGGTCTTAAACGGTTTGTTTTCTTAAACAGATACATGTACTCTCCGGAAGTAAAGGTGTTGTTTTCCACAGGAATCTCCGTCTTTTTCAGTCCTTTCAATGCTCGCAGCTCATCCCTGTTTTTCTTAATAAGCTCGCTGACCTGCCTGTCATATTCCATAACTTCTCTTAAGAGCACCCTGACTATCATACTATAGTCGATACTTAGCTGATTTTCAGCTATCAGGATGGCTAATCGCTCACCGTTCCCTGTTCGTGCCATTACTATATCGGCTGTCTTTTTGGTTTTAAGTTCTTTATTCACAGCCAATCCTACGGGACTTATCTCTTCAAGTTCGTCCCATTTTACTACCTGTCTGCCATTGAACGCCAGACCGTTCCAGATATCAGCGAATCGCTTGGTATCTCTGAAAAATTTCATCTGAGTAATATCCTGTTTACCCATATGCCTCCTTTTCTGCGCTGAATACAGAAACAAAGACATGAGTATAATATTATCAATATCCTCTGCCCCTGCTTCAACACTCTTTAGTTTTTAAGCAGGGAATAAATTTAGATCATCCGGGTTAAACTGATGCAGAAACGGTAATTCTCTCAACAAAAATCACATCGACAAAAAAAAATCAAATAGAATAAAATCAAATACGCTCAAATTAGAATATACCGAAGTTTCCGCAACATACGGAATAAATGCAGCACGCTGCAAAAGAGTTTATTTACTGCTTACAAGGTAATATTATCATGCAGATAATAAAAACGCAAGATTTTTTTCAGTGACAGGGGACGGTTCTCTGTTACATTTTTCGTTTTGTTACAGGGGACAGGTCCCTGTTACAATTTTTTGTGACAGAGAACCGTCCCCTGTCGCAAACCGAAAAAAATCCCTCGACATTGCTGCCGGGGGATGTGAACATTTGAATCTGTATGTTATCATATAAATACTAAAAACCATCTGGATAAAAATGTAAGCAGATAGAAACAGAACACTATCGATATTATGAACATTAATTTTACATTTGTTTTTCTGTGTCTGCCTTCTTTTTTTGCCGCATCGGTATCAGAGACAAATCTTTTTATCGATACTACAGAGAAAATGATCATCGGAATTGCTATGATAAAAAATACCCCCTGTATAAACATACCTAATAGCAACAGTGCCTGCAGGACTGCGCACAATTCCACGATACCTACCACTACTCCTATAACGTATATTATCGTGATGACAGGGTTTATTTCTCTCTCTTCCTTTTCGGCATTCTTAGCTTCCTTTGAATGCAGTACTAAGCAGATTATGACAAATATTGCTATCGGGATGGCGGCCGGTATCCATTTTTCTTCGTGGTAGAAATTAAACGTCTTCCATATTGCTCTGTCAAGTTGTGAATACATGCTTTGCCACCTCCCTATTTAAGCTTGCACTTTGGTGACAGGGGACGGTTCTCTGTCATGTTTTTCGCAAGCCGCGTTGTCGTTTGGTGACAGAGAACCGTCCCCTGTTGCATTTTAACTCGTTGGGGTTTCCTACGTTTCCGCCGACTTTTCCGGAGTATGCGGCGCCTTCGTCAAGGTCGAAGATCTCTGCTACGCCGGCTTTGAGCTCGGCTTTCGTGATCCTGCCGTGAGGATGGCAGAGATTGTTTTCTTTATCGTAGCTAATCACACGCCACTGGATCGCCCAGGTGAAGGGTACCCATGCATAAAAGTCTATATCAAAGAAATCGTCGAACCAGTCGGTCCTGCCGTAGTCCATGGCTGTACCGAATCCGAGCTTGTCGGCGTATCTGTGTGCCATAAGTGCAAAATCCTGCCTGCTGATGAGCTCATCCGGACAGAATGTGTCCGAACTTATATTGGGATAGCCGAAGCATATTTTGTTTTCCTCGCCCCATTTTACGGCTTTTGCGTATGATGCGTCGGCTGATACGTCCTTAAACGATGACTTGCCTGTAACCTTGGGACTTCCTGCTGCTTCGTATAGTGCCTGCATGGCTTCGGCTCTGGTGACAAAACTCTCCGTGTCCGCATGCCCATCACTCTTATCTACTACGCTGTCGGGCACATCATCCGTTCCCTTGTATTCGGCGATGATCTCAGCCCTGTCATCGAAGCAGACGCAATGACGCAGCTGGTCAAACGGATCGCTGCTTCCGCCGTAATCGATCGTCATGGAGTATACATAACCGAGATTTTCGGTCTCGTGCACATATACACCCTCATTATATGCCTTGCAAAGACGGCTGTTATTGCTTATGTCGATCTTATCGATACTGGAAAGTCCGAATGCCAGCAGATAATACAGTCTCGGATTATGCGAAAGGTCGAGGGATTTGAGGTTTACATCGCATTCGCATGCAAAATAAGCGAGCTTCGGGTTATGAGAAAGGTCAAGTTTTCGAAGCCCTTTGTTATATCCGCATACCAGCTCCACAAGCTCAGGATTATGGCTCACGTCTATCTTCGTTAATTTAGTCCATGCGCAGTTGTAGTACTGAAGTCCGGGAAGTCCGCTCACATCCACGTTTCCCAGCTTCGGATTGTGCCAGATATCCAAACGCTTAAGGTTCGGGTTATTTGACACATCTATTTCTTTTAAGTTATTGTAAAATGCCGCGAGTTCGCACAGAAGCGGATTGTTTGACAGGTCGAGTGATGTCAGTCCGCACCTGCTGCAGAACAGGTTTTCCAGCTTGGTGTTCTGTGACAGATCTAGCGTTTTAAGATCCGGATTTGAATTGCATTCCAGATACGCCATCTCGGGATTATTCCTGATATTCAGCTCCTTCAGGTTGCAATTGAAGCAGTACACCCATTCCAGCTCAGGGCAATCCGAGAAATCCAGTTTTTCAAAGTTGTTAAATGAGCACCATATTCCCTTCAGCCCCGCATTTCCGGACAGGTCAAGTTCGGTTATTTTGTTTCCCTTACACCAGAGACCTTTTAGTTCGTGGAAATACTCGATGCCTTTTACGGAATATACTCCCATATTTTCACAGTGAACGTTCCATATAAGCTCTATCTCCGCCTCAGTTAAGTAACCGTCCCCGTCACTGTCAAATGCGGTACGTATGTAATTTCTGAAAGTCGCATCCGGGAAATGTGTGCTGTCTATTTTGATCTTCCCGTTCTGCAGGATCCCCTTATGAGGGATTGTCCACTCTACTGTTTCTGACTTTTTGCTTGCTACAGTTTTGCTGTTTTTCTTGGTATATGCCTTAACAACATACTGTATCCTGCTTCCTTCTCTGCCTGTCCACTTGGTGTCTGTAGCCTTCAGTTTAGATGTGGTGGCTACTTTTACCCATTTGGTGTCGCTTGCTGTTTTTCTGTACACCTTGTATTTCGTGGCACCTTCTACTTTTCCCCAGTTTATGACCGGCCCTTTTTTATATGCGGTCTTCACATATACTCCGGCAGGCGCCTGTACTTTCGTTGCTGCCTCAACTGATACCGCAGCTGTCATGCAGCACATGATAGTTACTACTGCCATCAGTACTGCTATTACTCTTTTTTTCATTTCGATCCTCCCCATTGTCACGTTTTTACCCGTTCTTTCACTTTTTCTCCGGTATGAACATCATTACCGCGCCTGCTACATTCAGGAAACAGAATATGCTGAATTTTCCGTTTACCAGCAGGAATACAAAACATGCTGCCTCACACATCATACACAGGTAATTTCCTAATTTGCTGATGCCTGTAAGCCCTTTTGACACTTTAAGGTTGTATATGCATATGCCAAGAGCTATTACTGATAAGACTATCTTTATGACATCATATGCGGTGCCGGATGGTCCTTTGTCCCATGGAGACGGGATGCCCCCGGTCTGCCATAAGAAAAACAGTACCGTTATCAGAGCAAATATGAGGTTTACTATTGCGTTTATTGTCTTTTTCATAAGTTTTGAACCGTCCCTTGTTACATTTCTCAACCCCACAACGGAGGATTTTCAATCATAAAGTTTGCATAATCGTATTCGCTTGTGTTGATCCAGCCCTTTTTACCGGATTCGGTCTTGATGTACAGATTTGTATATTCACCGTTTTTATCCGAAACAAATTTTACAAGTGTGAATTTCTCGCCGGGCTTTACTGTACCGGCCACCTTTGTCCAGTTATTGCTCTTAAATATTATCATTTCCTTTTTGGACTTAAAGGTCTTGGTCTCGTTTTCGCCATTAGGTTTATATGTCTTTGTTTTGAGGGTTACCTTGCCGTTCTTAACCTTGTATACCTCATCGACTCTGATATTGCCGATACCGTGTACAAACAAGTAAGTCCTGATTTTTATGCGGTTCTTTGTTTTTACGGTTATAAATTCATCGACATCCGATAACTCTGCATATTTTGTTATTTTTCCGTTGTCGTATCTGAAAATATAACAGTCAAATGATCCGGATAAATAGCTGTTTATACTAATTTCCTTATATTTGTCCTTTTTACATATGTCAATTACGGATACACCAAAACCCTCGGCGTCAAAATCTGATGATAAAACATCTACTGCGTTAAGCACACCGGTGTTGTTTACGGTAATGGTATCCGGATCATCCTCATCCCACACTATCTGCTCTTTCTCACCGTCTCCGTCGAGGTCTGCTGAGAGCGTCCCCGCCGAGGCCGTAACGGCACCTATACCGCTGACCAATGCCAATACCAGCGCACACACTAATCCTTTAATGCTGTTTTTTAGTAAGTCTTTCATTTTCTGCCTCCTGTCACCTTAGGAAAATAAAAAGGGAACAGGGGACGGTTCTCCTGTCACATTTTCGTTTAAAAGCTGTATAGAGAACCATCCCCCTGTTTCACATTATAACATCACAGATATTAATATACAAGCATTTTTTTCTGACAGAATATACAGGATATATACATTGCTTAGGAGGGAACAGAGAACCGTCCCCTGTTCCTCTCCCTGTCCCCTGTTCCCTGCGATAAAAACCCCGGCATTTCTGCCGGGGTGTGTGTCAAGGTATGTCGCAAGGCGCCACATTTCATATTATTCGTATATCTTGCCGTTTGCTTCGATCTTTACTCTTTCGTTGATTCCGAGTATGTAGCCGAAATTGTAGGTGTATGTTGCGTTTCCGTCATTATCTCCGCTGCCGCCACCGAACCTTGAGGTGGCATCTATTCCGGAGACTGTCCACATATTTCCGAGAGCATCTTCGGCAGTTTCACCATTATAACCACCGATAAACTCCTGTTTAGTGAACTCTATCCTGGTACCATCCTCCCTTATGAGTGTAAATGCATCGATCTCGCAGTCATTGATGTTATATAAAAGTGTAACGTCTGCCCTGCCGACATTGATCTTCATATCCTCTACCATTATCTCCTGTGCAGGGGCATCTATGCACTGTACTTCGGTAATAGTGTATTTTTTAAGAATATCCAGCACCTGGGAAAGTATAACAGTATTGTCAACATTACTTGTGACTTCACCTGTTGCCTGATCATAATTATATGCAAACATTGTTTCGGGATCTAACTGGGCTACATCAGCCTTTAAGTTCTCAAACTGCTCTGCATTTAAT
>JAIKXA010000169.1 GCA_024684355.1 Lachnospiraceae bacterium | reverse complement strand
GACCGTCAAAAGAGACGTGTTTTCATCAACCTTTATGATGAGCGTAACATCGTCTGTCACTTCTGCCTTAAGGACGGGCAGGATGGAATTCCCGGAATAATCCAGAGCATCAATGGTAAGCCCCGCCTCCTTCGCCAGAGTATAGTATGATTCCAGCAGATCCTTGGGTGCTGCGAGCATCAGCATTCTCAGCTGTTTACGCCCGTCAGCCTCGATCTCCTCAAGAGTGTTGTACGCCAGCTGGTACTGCGACATATCCACCGGAAAATATTCCGAAGCTTTTGCACTTACCAAAGGTCCAAGGCTTTTTTCCTTGACCTTCGGAACCGTAACTTCTCTGTTTGCGATCTTTGTTGAAGTGATGGAAAATACCGCCTTTTTGGTTCTTATACCGTTTTCGGCAAGTCCCTTCTTCAACTCATCCGCAAATACAAGAGCATCCATGATCTGCCCATCTTCCACCGATCCTTCCGGATTTCTGATGGAAAAGCAGCTGTATACTCCCGGATTCTTTTTCTTGTAATCGACCTCGGCGATCCTTGTGAAAACGGAGCCGATGTCGATACTGACTACCCTGTTTGCCATTACCTCTCCCAACCAAGCAAAGGCCTTCGAAAAACAGCCTTCGCACCAACGATACTGTTAAATGTGTTTCCCTGTTACTGATCGTTCATAAGAACCTATCAGTGTTTTGCGCTAAATATGTACTTAAACGGCGCTTGTTGTTATGTTAACCGTTTTTCTATGTTTTTCTGATTGACACGCGCTTATAAAATCGCTTTTATTGTATTTTTGAATTATGTAAATCTCGTCACGTTATGTAAACCTAAATATTCGAAAAAATACCGGTTTTCCGTAATTCGATTTTAAAACAGTTAAAGCCGGAGCATTCCCAGATACCAGTCCATAAATCTTTCTCCGACCAGCATTGACAGAAAAAGTCCCGCTGAAAGATAGGGTCCCATGGCAAGCATACGCTCCGCCTTTGAGATCTTCATTCTCAGAATATGTATCACGGAACCTGCTACGCATCCCACAACAAAGCCGAACACGCACAGCTTCCACCCCAAAAGCAGCCCCATGACAGCCATAAGCTTTATATCTCCGCCGCCTATGGCCCTTCCCTTTGACAACAAGTATATGATATACAGCAACAAGCTTACCGACACTGCGCCGATCACATACAAGAACCAGTTTTTATAGTCCAGTCCAAGATGTATCAGGCCCAGTGCCAGTAAGAAGTAGTTGAGACCGATTGGAATTTCATAGGTCCTCCAGTCTATAACACTTATCGTCAACAGTACTCCTGATGCTAAGCACCAGATCCCGCTTTCAATACTTATCCCGTGAAACAGAAAGACCAGAACGAATAGGGCGCCCGTGGCGATTTCCATTAACGGATACTTGATCGAAAGCTTTGCTTGACATTTTCTGCATCTCCCCTTGAGGAAAATGTAACTTAAAAGCGGTATGTTATCATACCATTTCAGGTCGTATCCGCAGCTTTCACAATGCGACTTTACTGTAACTATCGACTCATGCCTCGGGAGCCTGTCTGTAACGACATTGAAAAAGCTCCCGAAGCATAAGCCGAAGATAAAGATCACTATGTGAAGCACCGCGTTCTCAGGTAGCATGATTCTTAGAATATTTTAGTAGTTGTACCCTCGCCAACATTTTCAACATATCCGGTAGTTGATACAGTAACGGTTCCTGTACTCGTATCCACAGAGACATTAATCGTGGGTGCATTTACACTCTTATATGCTTTGGAGGATAAAACAACCTGTGTGCCAACTGTGCTAGCTAGTTCTGTTTGGAATGTAGCCGGATTTCCTGCAACCGGAGCTGAAAACGTATATGTGGTTCCAGTACCACCAGCAGGTGCTACAGAAGTTCCGGCTGTGCCAAGACCTTCATAGATACTTTCATTTGCAAGAGCCGCTTTAGCTGCACTTGCAATCTCAGCTACTGACTGATTATCTTTCTGAAGTCTTGATCTTTCAACATACCTTAAGAACTGAGGAGCAAGAACTCCGATCAGAACTGCCATGATCGCGATA
>JAIKXA010000167.1 GCA_024684355.1 Lachnospiraceae bacterium | reverse complement strand
TCCTACACCGGAGGAAACCCCGAGCCCTACACCGGAAGAGACTCCGAGTCCTACACCGGAAGAGACCCCGAGCCCTACACCGGAGGAAACCCCGAGCCCTACGCCGGATGAGACCCCGAGCCCTACACCGGAAGAAACTCCGAGCCCTACACCGGAAGAGACCCCGAGTCCCACACCGGAAGAAACCCCGAGTCCTACACCTGAGGAGACCCCGAGCCCTACACCGGAAGAGACTCCGAGTCCTACACCGGAGGAAACTCCGAGTCCTTCTCCTGAGGAGACACCTACTCCCGGGCAGGAAGACAGACCTACACCCACACCAGAGGAAATAGTGGGCATACCTATATATGATTGATAAAACTAAACAGTCGAAAGACGGGAAATATTAACTGAAAGGCGGTGGGCATGATGAAAGTACCGGCAAAGATCCTAATACTTTTATTGTGCCCGCTTATACTTTTTTTAGCCGGATCGCCCATGGTAAGAGTAAGTGCTTCGAGTGCGGATATCACGATATCTTCGGACGCAGCAGTATACGGAAAGGGTGATACTGTAACCGTTTCTCTTTTGATCGAAGCCGAGGTTTTCCCGGGCGACTTTGAAGGGTATATCCTTTATCCGGTAGATGTGTTAAAATATGTTTCCGGACCTGAGATCATTACGGGCGGTGAAGGCGTTTTAAAGATCAATGACCATGTTTCTTCGTCCGAAAGGAATACCAGAAAATATGTATTAAAGTTTTCTGCCATAGGTCTCGGAAATGCCGAGATAGCTTTAAGAGAAGATCCCGAGCTGTATGAGTTTGAAGAAGGATACCTTATGTCAGTATCCAGCAACGTACTTACGATATCGGTCATCCCGGCTAAAGATGCTTCATCGGATACTTCTTTGGCAGTACTTAAGGTAAGTCCCGGGACTTTGTCCCCTTCTTTCTCGCCGGAAACAAGGGAGTACGAAGTTGAGGTACCGGGGGGCACGGACAAGCTGGTAGTAAGCGCGGCTGCTTCGGATATGGATGCGACCGTGGACGTAATAGGAAATGACAGCCTTAAGTCCGGTGAAAACAGGATAGAGATACGTGTCACGGCAGCGGACGGAAGCGTCGGAACATACACTATCATGTGCAAATGCCGGGAAACACAGCCTACACCTACACCCGATGATGCTGCGGTAACAGAAGCGCCAAAAGTGACCGATGCACCGGCAGGAAATACCGGATTCACCGCGCTGGTATCCGGAACAGAGATACATCTTTTTACCGAAAACGAATTTGTGGTGACAGAGCCCGATGAAAGTATTATAATACCCGAAGGTTATGAGAAAACCACCTTGAGGATAAACGGGATATCCATCCCGGTATATGCAGCAAAAGATGATAATGATTCCATGCTGCTCATGGTATTAAAGGACTATAACGGCAAGCCCGCTCTTTATGATTATGACCGCACCGAAAAAACCATACAGAGGCATACCGACCATGATACCAAAACGTCGGTAAATGTTATGACACAGTCCATAGAAGGGCTTGAACTTGCACAGAGCTACGAGAAAAGCCTGAACACACTTACGATCATAATAGCGGTGCTGTCGGGACTGACACTGGCACTGCTGATAATAGTAATAAGTCTGTCAGTAAAAAACAGAAACGGTGATCTGGATGATTAACCGGATTTCTTATGGGAAGGAAGTATAGTTATGTTATGTGATGTTTGTCAGACAAGACAGGCCAAGATATTTTATACCGAAATAGTAAACGGACAGAAAAAGGAACAGCATCTGCGCGAGCAGTGTGCATCCGAGTATACGGCCGTTCCTTTAAATGAGCTCTTGGGAGGGCAGGGACTCTCTTCGGTCGGGAGTATACTCTCGGGCATACTTTCGAGCTATGCCAAAGGAAAGAGCCTTAAAAACGACGATCATAAGGAAACCGTATGTCCCGAGTGCGGGACTACCGAATCGGAGTTTTTAAAGACGGAAAGAGCGGGATGTCCTTTCTGTTACAATGTATTCGGTGATATGATAGCAAAGAACTTTAAAGCTATGCAGGGAGGTATGACACATGTCGGTAAGGAGCCTTCTTTTGCGAAGCTCATAGAGATAAAAGATGTGATACCCGTTAAGCCCGGAAGAGGCGATATAGACGATATCAACAGGAAGATAACTCTTGACGCGGATCTTGATCCTTCGGATGAGGCAGGCACCGGCAAAGAAGAAAATAAAAAGGCACCGGTTAAGAAAACCGGAAGGCTTCAGACACGGTCGGCCAAGATAAGTGAGCTAAAGGAAAAACTGAAGGAAGCCTTAAAGGTAGAGGACTACGAGCTTGCGGCAAGCTTAAGGGACCAGATAAAGGCTTATGAGGTGAAGAATGAAAAAAAGAAAAAATAAATGGTATTATGACTCCAAAGCTTACCATGAGGTGGTGCTTTCAGGAAGCGTAACCCTTGCAAGAAATCTTGCCGATTTTGATTTCCCGGCAAAGATGAGCGAAGAAGATGCGGCTGAAGTGGTAAATAAAGTAAGAGCCATCACTGTGGACCTCGGAGCCCGTGAGGGCAGGGATTATTATTCCTGCAGAGTGGATAAGCTCAGCAATACGGAAAAGGACTGCCTGATAGAAAGCCATACGATAACTCCTTCACTTAAGAGAAAGAAAGATCCCGCCGGGCTTATCATTTCGGATGATGAAAGCATAAGCATCATGGTAAATGAGGATGATCATATACATATCCAGGCGATAAGAGCAGGCTATAACTTAAGGGAAGCTTTTAAGGACGCAAACAGGATAGATGATTATATAGATTCCGTCATGCCTTACTGTTACAGCGAAAAATACGGATATCTCACATCAAAGCTTCAGGATGCGGGTACAGGCATGCATGCATCGTACCTTCTTTCACTCCCCGGCATAACCATGGGTGGAAAGGTGGATGCATTGCAGGAGGAAATATCCAGATTTGATGTTTCTCTGAAAGGGATATACGGAGACGGTTCCAAGAGTGCCGGCTTTATATTCCAGCTGAAAAACAGAAAGACCCTCGGTATGACCGAAAACGAGATCTTAGAGAACCTGGAGCAGGTTACGGCCCAGATAGTAGATATAGAAAAAAAGCTCAGAAAGGGACTGTTTAAAAACGTCGGTACCGAAGTGACCGACCGTATTTACAGGTCTTACGGAGTGCTTAAATATGCCAAAAACCTTCCGCAAAAGGACGCTATGGTGCTTTTGGCACAGCTAAAGCTTGGCTCCGACTGCGGTGTCATAAAGGTAAAAGGCGGGGGCAGCGTACTGCACAGACTCATGATAGAGATGCAGCCGGGAAACCTGCAGACCATATATAAGAAAAATATGGGCAGTGCCCAGCGTGACGAATACAGAGCAAAATATTTAAATGAACATCTCCCGGAGCTTATACCGGATGAAGATGAACCGGAGGAATAAAAATTGTACGAGAGATTTACTGAACAGGCCAAACAGGTAATGAAGATAGCTGAGGATGTATCCGAACAGCTCGGACATAATTATATGGGAACCGAACATATCCTCATAGGCCTTTTGGAAGCTGACGGAGTAGCTTCAAAGATACTTATGACTAACGGTCTTGATAAGGAAAAACTGATGGAGCTTATCGACCAGCTTATAGCTCCTGACGGAAAGGTCGGGTTTGCGGAGGTAAGCAATGTAACGCCCAGAGCCCGCAATATCATAGCAAAGAGCTACGATGTGGCAAACAGATTTAAGAGCAAGCAGGTGGGTACCGAGCATATACTGCTTTCGCTCATTACGGAAAAAGACTGTATAGCTATCAGACTGCTCAATACCATAGGCATCGATTTAAGAAAGATATATAACGACTGTCTTAATACCATGGGAGTTAACCCACAGGATGCAAAGCTTGACAGCCCTAAAGGAAAATCGGGCGAAAAGGGAGCTACACCCACACTTGACAGATACAGCCGTGATATGACCAAGCAGGCAAGGGAAGGAAAGCTTGATCCCGTGGTAGGCAGGGAAGAAGAGATACGTAGAGTCATCCAGATACTTTCACGCCGTACCAAAAACAACCCCTGTCTTGTAGGTGAGCCGGGAGTAGGAAAGACCGCTATCGTTGAGGGTCTTGCCAGAAAGATAGTAGAAGGCGACGTACCGGATACCGTTAAAAACAAGAGAGTCGTAACACTCGATCTTTCGGGTATGGTAGCCGGATCGAAATACCGGGGCGAGTTTGAAGAAAGGATCAAGGCAGTTATCGCCGAGGTCATCAACTCGGGTGATGTCATCCTGTTTTTGGATGAGTTGCATACCATAATCGGAGCAGGCGGAGCTGAAGGTGCACTAGATGCATCAAATATCCTTAAGCCTTCACTTGCACGAGGAGAGCTTCAGCTTGTAGGTGCCACCACCAGAGAAGAATACAGAAAACATATCGAAAAGGATGCAGCACTCGAGCGCCGTTTCCAGCCGATAGATGTCGACGAACCTACCCAGGAGGAAACATTACAGATACTTAAAGGACTCCGTCCCGCATATGAGGCACATCATAAGGTTACCATAACCGATGAAGCCTTAGAGGCAGCAGTTAAGCTTTCTTCAAGATATGTAAATGACCGTTTCCTTCCCGACAAGGCCATAGACCTTATGGATGAAGCGGCTTCACGTATCAGACTTGAGGTGTTTACCGATTCGCCTAAGCGCAAGCAGGCAGAAGAAAAAATCAAAGCCCTTGAGATTGAAAAGGAAGAAGCTATAAAGAAAGAGGAATACGAAAAGGCCGGGACAATAAAGAAAAAGCAAGCCAAGCTAAAGAAAGAGATCGAAAAGATCGACGAAGAGATAAGGGCAAAAAGAGAGGATCAGGAGCTTTTTGTAACCGGAGAGGACATAGCGGGCGTTATATCCAGCTGGACCAAGATACCGGTTAAAAAGCTTGAGGAGGAAGAAAGCGAGCGCTTAAGAAAGCTAGAAGAGATACTGCATAAGCGCGTAGTAGGACAGGAAGAGGCTGTAACAGCAGTAGCAAAGGCTATAAGAAGAGGCAGGGTAGGACTCAAAGACCCCAACAGACCTATCGGTTCATTCCTTTTCTTAGGACCTACCGGTGTAGGAAAGACAGAGCTTTCCAAGGCTTTGGCGGAAGCTGTATTCGGTACCGAAAACTCCATGATAAGAGTTGATATGTCCGAGTACATGGAGAAGCACAGTGTATCCAAAATGGTAGGTTCGCCTCCCGGATATGTAGGTTATGACGAGGGTGGCCAGCTTTCCGAAAAGATCAGGAGAAATCCTTATTCGGTAGTGCTTTTTGACGAGATAGAAAAGGCTCACCCCGATGTGTTTAATATACTTCTCCAGGTGCTTGACGACGGTCATATCACCGATGCACAGGGCAGAAAAGTAAGCTTTAAGAACACCATTATCATCATGACATCGAATGCCGGTGCACAGAATATCATTGCTCCAAAGACTTTGGGATTTTCGAGCGAAAACGATGCGAAGGCAGATTATAACCGTATGAAGGACGGCGTAATGGATGAGATAAGGCGTATATTTAAGCCCGAATTCTTAAACCGTATCGATGAGATAATCGTATTCCATTCACTTACCCGTGAGAACATAAAAGAGATTGTATCCATAATGTTTAACAGGATATCAGCAAGAGCTCTTTCAGAACTTAACATCAAGCTTAAGAGTACAGAGGAGTTTGTGGAGCATATCGCGGAAAAAGGCTTTGATGAAAAGTATGGTGCAAGACCTTTAAGAAGAGCCATACAGAATGAGGTCGAAGACAGACTCAGCGAAGAAATCCTGATCGGTAACATCAAGTCCGGAGACACCGTAACAGTAGGTTATGACAAAGAGCATAAAAACACGATTTTTAAGAGAAAAGCAGCACGAAAATAATTATTAAATTTATTGTTTTTTTAGTGGTAATTTTTCCTGATTTCTGTTATAGTAAAATTGTAAGTATAAATTAATTTTATGTCATCCTGAGTGAATGCGAAGGATCTTCAACTCAGTATGACACGATAAGTATAAATATGAGGAGGATTCTATGTTAGTCGTTAAGTCATTGATCCAGAATGAGAAGGACGGCACTTTAAGTTTCGGAGATTTTTCACAGAAGGAAAAACAGAAGAAGTCGGATTTCGAGCACAGCGGCGACCTCTATAAGGTTAAATCATTCTACGAGATTACCAGACTTGAGAAAAACGGAGCATTTGTATATGAGTCGGTGCCCGGCACA
>JAIKXA010000134.1 GCA_024684355.1 Lachnospiraceae bacterium | reverse complement strand
GTACAGACAAAAGGGTACAGGAAAAACACTTGTCAAAGCGGAGCATTTAAGTGTATCATATAAGATGGCTTCGAAAAAGCAGAAGGGGCTTAAGAAAGTAATAGATGATGTCTCGTTTGAGATAAAGGAAGGCATTACCGCGGGTATAGTGGGTGAGAGCGGAAGCGGAAAGAGTACGCTTGTAAAAGCCATCGCGGGACTGCAGAAATATGTCGACGGAAAGCTCGAGATCAGCTGCGGCAGACCCAGTATGGTATTCCAGGATCCGTATTCATCGCTTAACCCTGCATTTAAGGTAAGACGTATCTTAGAGGAACCGCTCCGCTTAAAGAACGGTTTCGGCCGGTCGATAAAAAAGAAAAACAGGGACAGAATGCTCACTGAGATAAAAGCCATGCTCCATAAAACAGAGCTTGAAGAGGAGATATTAAACAGAAAGATATCAGAGCTTTCAGGCGGACAGAGACAAAGGATAGCCATAGCACTGACCCTGATCCAGAAGAAGAGTCTGATCATCCTTGACGAGCCTGTATCGGCACTCGATGTTACCATACAGGAGCAGGTCCTAGACCTGCTGATGAAGCTTAAGAAAGCATTTGGACTTACTTATATATTGATATCACATGATATGAGACTTGTATCGAGAGTATGTGACGAGGTATATTTGATTGAGGATGGGAAAATACATCACTGAAGATATATCTTACTTTGTCATTCTGAGCGAAGCGAAGAATCTTAAGAAAAAGCCGTATCATGTCGGAGTAATTTGGGGTGACAAGGGTTTATGGGTTTCATAAAAGAAGGTAACAGATCTAAAATATTGATAGTTTATTTTCTTATAAGCTCTATGCTTGAAATACTGGCTTATGCCGCCGGAGAAGTATTTTCCGTTATGGCGGCATGGGTCTGGCTTTTCACTGCTTGTTTTTTTGGTATCTTGTTTTTATATTATACAGGAAAGCAGGTTTACATGGACATCAAAGAAAAGAAGTTTTTTGTTTCTTTGGGGTTCCTTGTGCTTGTGATCCTATTTTTTAGTTTTGTCGGAAACATCTCATATTCGGATATCAATCCCGATGCCGCGCAGCAGGCAGCTGCGGGACTTGATTCATTTTCTTATGCCGACCTGAACTATACGGGAAAGGCATTCCTGGGTTACCCAAACAGACAATATACTATAGCTGCCATCCCGGCTCTTTTGTTTGGCAGAGGCATATGGACACTTCATGCAGGGTTCGGACTGTATTTTATAGTGGGGCTTACCGTGATGTTCTTTGGATTAAGGTCATGGTTAAGGAGCAAAGACATGAAGGAAGAGTATGCACTTTTACCTTGCTTTTCGCTCCTTTGTTTCCCGTTTATAACAGAATACTATCAGAACTTTGAGCAGGCGATAATACCGGTGTCTCTTACTATGCTTGCTATAGGACTGTACCTGAAACTCCTTGTACATAGTGACATAAGGCTTTATATAGCCATTGCCTGGACCGGGTGCCTTATGGCTGACTCGTATACACCGGTATTGGCTTCGATGGGACTATTGATCGTATTCATCCTACTAAAAAACAGACTGCAAATCATAAAGACAGAACAGAATGAAGATGAAAAAAGCGGTCGTGATACGGAATGTAGTGATGAGATATTAAGAGATATGTCTGAAAAGAAGACGGCTTCGGAAAATGATGAGCTTGTTACCCGCAGTGATGATAGAAAGTCGCAGCATAAGGCAAAGACAATTTCTTTGGAGACGATGGTACCCTTGGGAGTGGCATTAAATATAATCGTATATTTTCTTGCTACATTTATACCCGGACGTTCAGACAGACTGAACGAGTTTAGGGAAAGCGGGTCCGTGATCAAGAGCTTATTCACATCCTGGACGGATTTCTTCACTGATGCAAATGCAAGATTCTTAGGTATATTCGGAGGTCTGGTTCTTCTATATGTCATTCTCTCGATAGCCGGGGCTTTTAAGGTGCATGATGCACTGATAAGCCTCTGGGTACTGGCGGTAGTATTCATGTCGGATCATATGACCGGTTATACATCCTATGAAAAGGCCTGGATACTTCAGAGAAACATGATTGTTATACCGGTGCTCTTAACAGGGATTTTTATAATGTTTATGTTTTTCTTGAAGAAATATAAGATGAAAATCCCGGAGTTTGTTCAGGGAATTATACTGACTGTGATGTTTATAGCCGGGCTGTTCAATTTTTCACAGCAGCACAGATCCTTCAATTATTTCAGATACATCCAGCCGATGAAGCATCTGATAGCATATGTGGGAGACTCGCTTGACGAAGATGATCTTAAAGTGACTGATGAGTTTAATCTGGTAGTTTATACGGATAATGTTTTAGAGCAGAATATGTATGATTATTCGAAGTTTTTCTTCCCGAATGCTTCGGTGTATATCGGCATGGAAAATATTTTTCCGGATATTGAGAATGAGGATCTGGTAACATTCATGTACGCTGATGACGACAGACTGGACAGGCTGATACCGGAAGCTGACCCGACTTATCTGTACATAAAGGCAATGGGAACGGCTTCCGATGTAAGAGGGTTTTATAACAAAAGATATGACTTTACGGCAGAGTGGTATTCGAAGAAGATCCGATGAAAAATAATCATGTCAGATAAAAAAAGTGCTTGACACACAAAAAAAATGATGCTATACTACAGCAAGTTGTGAGAAATCACATGTAAAGCAGAGTATCCGCTCTCACCCCCAGCGTCTTTAAGACAGTGAAAGGGTTCTGATATTAAATGTAAGTACTGTATAGTACTCTTTATGCGGATAGCTTTGCTGTCCGCTTTTTATTTTATCACTTTTTATAGCATTGGAGGTGCAGATTATTAGCGACTATTTCATTAATGAA
>JAIKXA010000155.1 GCA_024684355.1 Lachnospiraceae bacterium | reverse complement strand
TAAGCCCGCTAACGAGTATCAGTTCAGAATCTTCGGTACTCCCGTTGGACCTTACTTCAAGGGCGGCGTAAAGCCTCTTACAATCAAGGTTAGTGATTTTGACCGTGCTGCACCTAACGGTACAGGTAATATCAAAGCAGGTCTTAACTATGCTATGTCATTACATGCAATCGTTACCGCTCATGCAGAGGGCTACGATGAGAACATGTATCTTGATCCTAAGACCAGAACCAACGTTGAAGAGACCGGTGGTGCAAACTTCCTGTTCGTAACCAAGGATGGCAAGGTAGTTACTCCTAAGTCAGACAGCATCCTTCCTTCAATCACACGTCGTTCATTAGTATATGTTGCAAAGCATTACTTAGGACTTGAAGCAGAAGAGAGAGTTATTCCTTTCGAGGAAGTAAAGGATATGGCAGAGTGCGGTCTTTGCGGTACCGCAGCTGTTATCTCACCTGTAGGTAAGATCGTTGACCATGGTAAAGAGATCTGCTTACCCAGCGGCATGACAGAGATGGGACCTATCACCAAGAAGCTGTATGATACTCTTACAGGCATCCAGATGGGCAGAATCGAAGCTCCCGAAGGCTGGATCTACGAAATTAAATAATTCATATAAGAATGACTTTATTGCAGCCCTGTTTTTACAGGGCTGTTTTTATATATAAAAATCGCATGAATGGGTGAATAACGGTTGACTGTTTGCACCATTAATGGTATAATTTGATTATGAAATTAAACCGAAAATGGAGGAATTAACACATGACTATAGAAGAAATGAAAATACGCAGAAAAGAACTTGGTCTTTCATGTCGAAAGCTTTCTGAGCTTGCTCATGTTCCTTTTGGTACGGTTCAAAAGATTTTTACAGGCAGTACAACATCACCCCGATACGACACCGTTCAAGCACTTGCCAAAGTGCTGTCAGGGAAGGGAAAAAGATATTCGGATGACGAACAAGATACTATGGATATTTCTAAAGTAAATGAAGCACAACCGGCATACAGGACATATTCCATAAGCCCTGAAGGATATGGTACGTTTGAAACAAAACGTAGTATTGGTAATAAAACTATAGAAGATTATCTGGCACTGCCTGAAGGTACCAGAGTAGAACTGATAGACGGTGAGTTCTATGATATGGCATCACCTACTACCATTCATCAGAGTATCGGAATGGAGATATGTGTAGCTCTCAGGGATCATATATACAAAAACGATGGAAAATGCGTTCCTTTTATAGCACCTATGGATGTTCAGCTTGACTGCGACGATAAGACAATGGTCCAGCCTGACGTTTTTGTAGTATGCGACAGAAATAAGATTAAAAAGACACGCGTAGTCGGTGCTCCTGATTTTGTTGTTGAAGTTATATCACCTAGTAATTCAATTATAGATATAAGCATTAAAACTTTGAAATATAAATATGCTGGTGTGAAAGAGTATTGGATAATCTTTCCTATGGAAAAGATAATACTTGTATATGATTATACTAAAATTACAGCAAACGGAGATGTAACAGGAAAAAGTTACACCTTTGATGACGCTGTCCCGGTAAGTATCTGGGGCGGAAAATGCAAGGTTGATTTTAAGAATATTTACAGTAGGATCGAATTCATGTATAAGATGCAATAAGCCTCGTAAAATAATGAATTGTCAGTTGTAAAAATGGCTAAATTGTGATATACTTTTTACAGTATTTTTATAGGAGGAAGGTAACTTATGAAGAAAAGATTTTCTTTAATTGTGGGTGTATTGGTTCTTATATTTGCAATGGCTATTCCGTTTAAATCCTCTGATGCGAAGGCAACGGATAAGATCATGGAAGATTATTTTCCCAATGGGCTGTCTAAGGTTAAACCTTTAAAACCGGTCATTAATACCGGTGACGGCACATATATTGCCATGACAATTAAGCAGTGCGATGATATTCTTAAGCTCGTCAGAGATTTTGATAAGGCATTGGAGGAACAGGAAGAAAAAGAATTGGAATATTCTTCTTTTGAAGAAAAGTACAATGTTACCGGATTTGATGTGATTTACCAATGCGATATATCTGTCGATGGTGGAGACTGGCTGTATAATAAGAAGTGGGATTCGTTTGACTTTGATACATATGAAGGTGGTTTTGCACGTGCGGCTTATCTTGGGGCAAGTTATACTGACAATAGTATAACTTTTGATCTGATGGATCCGTACAATGCAGACAGCGGCGTATTAAAAAAGACAGTTAAAAACGAGGCATTTGATTTAAAGAATCATACATTTAAGGTTCGTTGTCGTGCAGCTGTTCAATATACTTATCTTGATA
>JAIKXA010000100.1 GCA_024684355.1 Lachnospiraceae bacterium | reverse complement strand
TGAAGGCATCAATATTCTTTTCCCCGTCATAATCCGACAGGATGCTCCTGACTATATTGTCTATGCAGTTTTCTTTGTTCTCTCCGCATTTTTTTATATTGATATCTTCCATTGTATTCCCTTTCATTTGTCCGATTATTTTCTGATAAGATCGGACAGCTTCTTTCCGTAAAAGAAGTCATGTACCATTTTATCGTATTCTTCCCACATGGGAAGTGTCTGGCAGCCGTCCTTTCTGGGACATACCACATCGTGTCCTGCGATACAGGCTACCGGAGCCATAGTACCTTCCATGAGATCCAGTATCTCGCCTACGGAGTACTCCTCAGGCTTCCTGCACAGCTTGTAGCCGCCGCCTTTGCCGCTCGCTCCGACAAGCATACCGCCCGCTACCATATCCTTCACTATGATCTCAAGATATTTCTTGGATATCTGTTGTCTTTCGGCTATATCCTTAAGAGGTATGTACTTACCTGTATCATGTTCTGCCAGATCCAGCATTATCCTTATGGCATATCGTCCTCTTGTCGATATCATACTGTCACCATCCTTTGACTTTTCACCTATTGTACTACAGGGTAAATAGGTAAGTCAACATCTTTTTTAATCCAGTCTGCTGCTTCTGTATCTAAGCTCAGGATGCTGCACATAATATTCATCCTTGTCCTTATACATACTTTCATCCGCAATGTGCATTGCGTCCCTCACATCGGTCTGCTTATCTTCGAAGCATGTACCTATAGCAAATCTGACATTTTCAGACTCGTCACATTTCTTCTTCAGCATCTCCACTCGTGCATAGAATTCATCTTTCGAGAGTGTTGAAGCAAATACGAGGAACTCATCTCCGCCCACCCTGAATATATCACAGTCAGGGTATACTTCCTTCAAAATAGCCGCCGAACTCTTAAGCAGTTCATCGCCCGCATCATGTCCGTACTTATCATTCATGGCTTTAAGCCCGTTTAAATCTATAAAAACTATACCGTATTCGTCAGGAGTCTCTGTTTTCCCGTTTACTATATCCGATACCTTGTTGTTCATGGCATTACGGTTATAAAGACCGGTAAGCAGGTCGGTAACGCTCAGTTTCTGCATACGTCTGAACATAAGATGGTTGGATATCTCAGCAGCGAGGATAAAAGTGGTAACACCCAGGATCGACTTAATGTTCAAGGTGTCTGCCACATCAAAATTGGTAGCCCAGATATATCCGATGGTCTCACTGTTCGAGCGTAAGGGGTAAAGTACAAGATTATATGCCCCTGCCATTTTCATAGACATATACCAGGGATAATTCAGGTCTTTAACTTTCTCCATTTCGTTTGCATCATGTATGATAAAACAGTTGCTTCCGGCTATCATAGCTGACCATGATTCCACGATCCTTACGAACTCTTCATTTATATAGGTATCCATTCTGGGAGTATCGTCGCCTTCAATAACGCTGTCTCCAAGTACTTTACAAGTATGGTTTGCGAAATCCGTGAGCAGCAGACAGCACCTGTCCGCCTTGCATACTTTTCTTATATCATCTATGACCGAATTGATAGCTTTGCTAAAATCATCTGTTTCTCTAAGCTTAAGAGTAGTCTTGATCACCTGTACGGCCGTCTGCGGTGATACATCCGCTAATCTATCGGTGTCGGCTTTAGGAGTCATATCATATGAGAAAAGACAATATCCGTACTCCTCATCCGAATTCATGGGCATCATATAGATATCCATCCACGCATTATAATACTCTGCATCCACATATGCATGGATCAGCCTGTTTTCATTAATACACCGATATGTCATTGCTTCAAAATTGGAGTCTTTGTTTATATAATCAAAATATGGACGTCCCGGTACGAAATCCTTTACTTCTACATTTGCGGAATCAAGATAAGGCTTGTTGACTGCCTCAATGCAGGGTATATCAAAGGAACCGTCATTGTTTTTCTTAACGGATACTACACATGCTATTTTATTCAGCGAATTAACAAAAGCCGTATAATCCATAACGTTCTCCTTTGAGTTTTTATAGTCATGATTTTTTTATTATACAACGTTTTAGTAGTTTTATCAATTATATTTTCTTTACAGACAGGGCTGCTGCCTTTTCTTCAAGATCCATGGCCACAAGGAAATACCCATGATACTTTATAGCCGGGATGCATTTTTCCGCAGTGAATTTAAACCCGGAGTTTTTCTTTAAAAAGCTTTCATCAAGCTTCTCTTTCGCCTTTTCGATATATTCAGCTATTTTTCCCTCTGCTTCTTCCTGAGGCATGGTTTTCTCCGCAAGGTCTGCAAGATTAAGTAATGTGATGGCCTGCTCGTTTTCACTGTTTTCGTTTTCTGCAAGTATGTCCAATGCTTTTAAGAAAAACTCACGCGATCTTTCGTAATCCTCTAAGGCCATCAAAGTAAGTGCCATATTGTTGTATAAT
>JAIKXA010000039.1 GCA_024684355.1 Lachnospiraceae bacterium | reverse complement strand
CTTAACGCCGGGGCCCATCGATGAAGCAATGGTAGCACTCTTGATGTACTGTCCTTTTGCTGCTGCGGGCTTTGCCTTAATAAGTGCGCCAATGAGAGTATTGAGGTTCTCGGTAAGCTGCTCCTCTGAGAAGCTCTTCTTTCCGATAGGGCAGTGAACGATGTTTGTCTTATCAAGACGATACTCGATCTTACCAGCTTTAATATCCTTAACGGCATTGGTTACATCCATTGTAACTGTTCCTGCCTTAGGGTTGGGCATTAAGCCCTTAGGTCCGAGTACACGACCGAGACGTCCAACAACGCCCATCATGTCGGGTGTAGCAACTACTACATCAAACTCAAACCAGCCGTCATTCTGAATCTTGGGAATAAGCTCATCTCCGCCTACATAGTCAGCTCCTGCTGCCTCTGCCTCCTGAACCTTGGGTCCCTTAGCAAATACAAGAACTCTAACCTTCTTACCTGTTCCATGAGGGAGTACTACAGCGCCACGGATCTGCTGATCTGCATGACGTCCGTCAAGACCCATACGGAAATGTGCTTCAATAGTCTCATCAAACTTTGCAACTGCTGTCTTCTTAACCAGAGCGCAGGCATCTGCAACTTCATACTGTGCTGTCTTATCTATAAGCTTTACAGCTTCGTTATATTTCTTTCCTCTTTTCATTATTAACCTCCATGTGGTAATATCGGACAATGTCCTTCCACTTTATGCAATAGTGTATTTTTATTTAGTCTTCAACTACGATTCCCATGCTTCTTGCTGTTCCTGCGATCATGCTGGTAGCTGCCTCGATGCTGGCTGCGTTAAGGTCAGGCATCTTCTTTTCTGCTATCTTCTGAACTTCTGAACGCTTGATGGTAGCAACCTTGTTCTTGTTAGGCTGACCTGAAGCTGTCTTAAGGTTGCAAGCTTTCTTTAAAAGCACTGCTGCGGGAGGAGTCTTTGTAATGAAGCTGAAGCTTCTGTCTGCATATACAGTGATAACTACAGAGATGACAAGATCGCCCTGATCTGCTGTTCTGGCATTAAACTCCTTTGTGAACTGAACGATATTTACACCGTGCTGTCCAAGAGCAGGACCAACGGGGGGTGCCGGGGTTGCCTTTCCAGCCGGTATCTGTAACTTGATATAACCTGTAACTTTCTTTGCCATTTTAATCCTCGATTCTGCGTAACATACGCTCTAAAATATTGATTTACATTTCTGATCTGACATCCGTGAAACCAATCTCAACGGGTGTCTCTCTGCCAAATACATCGATGCTGATCGTAACAGTCTGTTTGCTTTCATTGATGGATCTTACGATACCCTGGTAATTCTCCCAGGCACCTGACATTACAGTCACAGTATCTCCAACCTCAAAGTCAAGCATGATCTCTTCATCCGCAACTCCCATGGCCTTCATCTCAGCTTCGGTAAGCGGAACGGGCTTTGATCCCGGACCTACAAATCCCGTAACACCTCTGGTGTTTCTTACTACATACCATGTGTCATCATTCATGACCATGTTTAAAAGTACGTAGCCGGGGAATAATTTCTTCTGAACCTGCTTTCTGACGCCGTTCTTTATCTCAACGACATTCTGAAGAGGTACCGAAACCTCAAGGATCTGATCCTGAAGTCCTCTGTTCTCGATCGTCTTTTCAATGTTAGCTTTTACCTTGTTCTCATACCCTGAATAAGTATGAACCACATACCAGTTAGCTTCTGCCATAGTTAAACTCCGTTCCTGTCTGTGATCTTATAAGTTACCTTCCTAAAATACCTACAAGGCCTAACTTGATAGCCCAATCAACCAATGCGATTACTGCACCCAAAATCACAGAAACGACTACTACTGCAGCTGATTCTTTTGCGACCGTAACCTTATCGGGCCAAACGATCTTCTTAAACTCTTTCTTTACTCCCGCGAAAAAGCTTTCCTTTTTCTTGGTAGCATCTGCTGCATCACTCATAGTGCACACCTTCCTTTCTGTTATTTGGTTTCCTTGTGCATCGTATGCTTCTTACAGAATCTGCAATACTTCTTTGTCTCCATCCTGTCAGGATGATTTTTCTTTTCTTTCGTCATGTTGTAATTACGCTGCTTGCATTCCGTACATGCCAATGTAATCTTTACTCGCACAACTTCCACCTCCATAAATATTCTCACGGACAATGTGGTATTTGCCCGCGGCTAAAATTATTGAAGCCTTTCAGCCAACGCTTAGGGCTTTCCGCAAAAACTGCGCAACAAAAAAAGAACTGTCGCCAGCCTTTATACATTACCACGCATTTTGGGCGGTGTCAAGTTCTTTTTTGTTTTTATAAAAAATATTTCTTATTTAATACTTTTTACTTATACTCCACTCTTCTCATACGATTGATGACAGCAAGCAGATCGATCTTTCTGGGATATGCCATAAAACGGTCACAGCCGGGGAAGAATCCGGAATATACATGATCCAGCCCATGTTCTTCTATCTCGGCGTAAAGCTTGTCAACCTCTTCTGTTATATCAATGGTTTCCCTGTCCGGCTCACGGAAAA
This sequence comes from Lachnospiraceae bacterium, assembly GCA_024684355.1. GTDB lineage: Bacteria > Bacillota > Clostridia > Lachnospirales > Lachnospiraceae > RUG11977. Next base: position 10,404 of record JAIKXA010000039.1, on the reverse strand, counting down.
GATCCCCGCCATTCCTGTTTTCTATAAGCCTGATCATAAAGCCTATGGCAGTTCTCTGATCATGGCATACAATGTCATGTATGGGTTTTATGTCTATCTTTTCGTCACCAATGATAATATAGCCGATGTCCGGTACCGAAAGTACCTCCGGACCGAATACCTTCGGATAAGGTGTAAAGCCTTTTGTCCTTAAGATACGGTGCTGGCTCCAGTCACTAACCTTTGGTATGTCCTGCCCATGTGTAACCGATCCTGCATGAGCATTATAGATTTCCTTTGCATTCCCCGTAACGTTATAGATAACGTATTCATCCATCAGATACACGTTATCCGCTACGGACAGATATTCACCGCTGCCACCGATTACCAGTATCGTCGATACTCCGAGCGAGTAATACAATTCGTTTACACGCTCTGTAAACGGCGTGATGGGCTCCCTTTTTATCAGTTCCTTCATCAGCACATCCCTGATCATAAAGTTGGTAGCACTCCTGTCCTCATCTATAAGGAGAAGTTTGCTTTCTCCGCTTATAGCCTCCAGGATGTTTGCAGCTTGTGACGTAGAACCCGATGCGTGCTCCGTCATGAATTTCTTAGTATCGCCGCCCGGTATCCATGAAATAAACGGTGAGATATCAAGGTTCTTGATGCATCTGCCGTCCTCTGCCGATATAGACATGGCTGAAGTATCGGTAACACACAGTTCCCTGCCATCACCTAAAATGTGATCGTAAATACAGGCCGAGATAGTATCGAGCACGGTTGATTTACCGGAGTATCCTCCACCTGTGATTATGGTCACTCCTTTTTTGATGCCGAGGCCTTTTATACCGCAGGCCTCGATCTCTTCGTCATTGGGAGCTGCAAAAGGTACGGCTCCCTCCATAGCCATTCCGGTTTGGGAATCTCTCGGAAGTATACTCCCGTTTGCGATAAAAGCACAGTAATCACTTGTTTTAAGCCATTCCCTTAACGCTTTCTGCTTTTCGGCAAGCTCGCTTACCTTCTTACTTCTTTCCTTATCAAAGTATTTGATAAACAGAGCTACCGTTGAAGGAAGATTGCTGTTTATCAGTTTTATTGCCTTTTTCTTGTCGTTCTTTTTAAGCTGGACCTGAAAACGCATACACAGGCACATCTGTTCATCTCCCACCTCGGAGTCCTCATAGTGTACTATCACACATCCTCCACGGTTTTCATAGCATTTCGGAGCACGCATCTCAAAATATGCCGAATTTCTCTCCAAAATCTCCCCGTCAGGATGAGCTGTATAGTACCACCCGGTCTCCTCACGTGTTTTATGCCTGTTATAAAGGTCTTCGTTTAATTCATCAAGATAAGGTATCCACTGCCTGTAGCAATCATCCGCAACCGCTGTATTGTAACTTTCGATCCCAAGATATTCTGCAGGAATCTTACACAGTATAGTCGGTCTGTCATACAACTGTTTATTGCTCAGCTCTATCGTATATGATATGTTTTCTGACCAATAAGTTGTATCATTGATAAACTCCGGAAATTCGCCTGGATTTCCGGGAGTACATGCCGGGACCATAACCCGGCCTTCATACATTTCTTTCCAGTCTTTTGTTTCTTTGCCCATAGCCCATAAGTAGCTTCTGAGTCGAACCATTCTTTCACCCTTTTAACCTTTCGTTGTTGAGAAAATTGTATGTCTAACGAAATACGTAACTATTCACCGCCCGGACACTCGGCACTCATAAACCTTCCGGCTTCGCCGCAAGTCGCCGCTTATGCGGCTTATGTTTACTCGTGCCTCTTGTCCAGCCTCCATAGTCAAATATGCCAGTGTGTCTCCTTGCAAGCGAGCTTGCAGTAGACACGCTTGGCATATTGCCTGTGAATAGTGCTATCTGGGCAAAAAAATACCGTGACAAACAGCCACGGAAAAGTAAAGGATATATTAAGTTGAATTAATTATCCAATTCCCGAGGTATTGTCTGAATATTAAGTTTGATCACTGTACTTAAGCCCTTCATGTCAATTACCTCCTTTAAGAATTGAATCTGATATTTTCGTTACGTGAACATATTAAAAGTAACACTAACAAGTATGAATGTCAAGCAGAAACTCGCATTTGTTTCAATTTTGTTAGGAAATATGGGGGTGGGAGCAGATATATCATTTTGTTCCCATTAAAAAACATAACGTTTTCACCCTAAGACATATTTCCGAACAGATAAAGGTCACCGGATATGCCAGCAGCATAGGTACAAAATATAACAGAATGATATTTGAACCAAATACACCGGAAAACCAATACTGGAACAGGACTACCCACAAGAAATGCCAGCTGAAATACGGGAACGATCTGCGAGACATGTACTTTGATACCTTTCCCGTATGGTCGAGCTTGTTCTTTCCTATACCTATAAGCCCCAGTATCATGAACCATTCGGCAAATGCTTTAGCGATAACGTTTATTACTCCAAAATCTTTCCCCGACCATATAAACATATACACGTTAACTGCACATGCGATAAGTCCGGCCGTCAAAGTAATATATCTGTATTTTTCAGCTTTCTCTATCGCTTTATCATCGGACATAACATAATATCCGATAAGGAAAACAAAGAGATACTCCGCAAAGCTTTTTCCGCCCACCGAAAGAATGTCATAGAGGAACGGCAGCGGAACAACAAAAAGACAGATTGCCCAGAAAGGTATTTCCTTATTTTTCTTATTTTGGAATATACGGTTGATAAGCGCTGCGATCCCAATCGCCACAAGTGAGATCACAAATAAGAAATAAAGGAACCAGAACTGTCCGACTCCAAATCCGCCATCAAAGCCGGACAGATCCGTCCACTTGGTAAAGAACACTTTGTAATGCTCAAAAAATCCGCCGTCATATCCACAGTTTGTCTTATCTCCGATATATGCCATTATCGGGCAGAACACAAGCGTTCCGAACAGGAAAGGTACTATCAGTCTCTTAACCCTTTCAATAATATACTGTCCATATGAACGTTTCTTCAGTGCATACCTTGTACTCATGCCTGCCAGTAAAAAAAGCAACGGCATAAAATACGGGCTCAAAGATACAATAAAACTGCTGCAAACCTTATTTCCCGGAAATGTAACGTAATTCAGCTCTCCCCATGTATTAAAGGCCTGTGCGGCGTGATAAGGGATAAGAAGAAAAACATCCATCCATCTTAAATTGTCAATAAAGTTTTTTCTCATATATATCACCAAACTGCGGATCTCAAATTACCTATTATAATAAACATCGGTTTCGAAAATATTTCATTTGTAGTACTGTGCCTGGGCATTCCAAAGTTCAAAATATTTGCCGCCCTTGTCATTTACAAGCTCGTTATGTGTTCCACGCTGTACTATCTCACCCTTATCAAATACCAGTATCTCGTCACAGAACTGGCACGATGACAAACGGTGACTTATATATACAGCGGTTTTGTTGTTCACCAGGCTGTTAAAATCAGAATATACCTGTGCTTCGGCTATCGGGTCCAGAGCTGCGGTCGGTTCATCGAGTACTATGATTGGTGCATCCTTATACAACGCCCTTGCCAGTGCTATCTTCTGTGCCTCACCGCCGGAGATGTTAACTCCTTTCTCTGAAACGTCCTTATAAAGATATGTTTCAAGTCCATCCTCCATTTTCTCGTATCTGTCGGACAGTGAAACCTTCTTTATACATTCCAAAGCTTTTTCTTTATCATAGCTTAAATCGGCTGAAATATTCTGTCCCAACGGAAATGCGAATATCTTAAAGTCCTGGAAAACAAAGGAAAAAAGCTTCATATATTCTTTAAGATCATACTCTTTTATATCTTTTCCGTTTAACAGTATCTGCCCTTTTGTCGGATCATACAGCCTGCACAGCAGCTTGACAAATGTGGTTTTCCCTGCTCCGTTTGCTCCGACAAAAGCTTGTTTCTTACCTATTTTAAGTTTGGTGCTGATATTTTTCAATACAAAATTTTCAGTACCCGGATACTTAAATGAAACATCTTTGAATTCGATGGTCAGATCCTTCTGCGGATCCTCTTTGATCTTCTCATTTCCTTCGTGCCGCTCACTGTCAATATCCAGATAATCATACAATTTGTCAAGGTGTTCCGTATATATCCTGTTTTCAGAAACCACTTCGAACATTTCGGTAATGCTCTCTATTAGTTTCATCAGTGCTCCGACATACTGAACTATGCTTCCGACCGCAAACGCACCGAAACCGGCCTTTGCCACAACATACATATAGCATAACGCATTTGCCACACCTAAAACAAGTACCGTTTTACCTTTGTAGCCGCTCATTTTAGCTAAGCTTGCATTGTCTTTTAAGTTGTGATCTTCCAGTTTCTGCATCTCACGGTCGGCCGTGAAATCCTGACGATAAAGTCTTACATCTTTGGCTCTTGCTATGTTTGAATACAGTTCATGTCCGTAAAACATAAATGTACGGTTGTACCAGACAGTTCCGTCCATCCATTTTTCAAACACTTCATTTTCCTTTTTCCTAAACCTTGAATTGATGATGCCGGCCAAAGCCATGATCAAAAACAATCCGGGTATCCAAAGGAACGAATCAAGGACACCGTTTCCGGTCTTGGAAACAAAAAGTGTAAATGTCAATGATACCGACGCAACTATTCCGACAAACACCTCCACCAGTCCTGTGGTATCCCAGACAAGCTGCGCAAGTCCGTTTCCGAACATAAACAGGTTTTCCTGTGCCTTCTGTCTTTTTTTCTGAACAGTTACATCTTCTAAGTCCGCAAAATCCATGGACATTTGCTTATCCGAGAATATTTTCGAAAAATAATTCCACATTCCGGCTTCTTTTTCGCTCGCCTGTCTTTCGAAGGCGTTTTTTATCAGATGAAATACAAATGTAAGTCCTATAGTCAGACAAACGTACAATATCAGTATGCCTGTTCTTTTTTCTCCTGCTATCTCATTAATGATCCTGGCAGAAAACAGGATCGCAGCGAATGGTAAGATCGTGGCTGCCGTAACAGCAAGTACCTTCGCTCTTATCAGTCCGGGGCAATACTTTCCGAGAAGTCTGTAGCCCCGTTTTGTTATATCTATCCGTTTTTTTATATTCATTATCGGGTCCTACTTTCTTATTATGCCATCACCGGTACAGTTTCTTCTCCGCCTCCGGCTTCCTCCGTACGGTAATTCTTTGCCTGGGTCTCAAACAGTTCATAGTACCTGCCCTTTTTAGCCAGTAATATGTCGTGTGTTCCCTCCTCTATGATCTTTCCGTCTTCGATCAGTACTATCCTGCTGCAAAATCTTGTGGATGCAAGTCTGTGAGATATAAAGATCGTAGTCTTTCCCGACATTACATCATTATAAGTCTCATACAGCTTGTTTTCCGAAACGGGATCAAGTGCTGCAGTCGGTTCGTCAAGCAAAACTATCGGCGACTGCCTGTAAAGCGCTCTTGCAAGCAGCAGCTTCTGTATCTCGCCGCCCGAGAGATTCACGCCGCCATCCCAGAAGCTTCTGTCGTATTTACTCTCCAAACCTTCCTTAAATGCAGTTATCTTTTCGAACAGTCCTGCCTGTTTCAGGCTGTTTTCCACCTTAATGTCATCAACATCCTTTTCAGTCTTTTCGGCCACTATCTCTCTGATAGCAGTGGGAAGTATCGAGAAATCTTGAAATACAGCTCCGAACAGCTTATAATATTCTGTCCTGTTGTATTCACGGATATCCTTTCCGTCATATAAAACCTTACCTTCCGTCGGATCGATCAGTCCGCTTATAAGCTTAATCAGCGTGGTCTTTCCGGCTCCGTTAAGACCGACTACCGCGATGTGTTCACCCGGTTTAATTTTCAGGTTCATGTTCTTTAATACATTTTCCCCGTCCTCTGTATAACGGAAACTAAGATCTTTTATCTCGATCTCCTTAGGTGTATCTTGATCCTTAACCGGATCCCCGGTTTCTCTCAGATACTTTTCGGGATATTCCAGATATGAACGGAAACGGTTCATTGAAAGATTAAGCCTTTCCAAAGCCGATATCTGCCCCATCAGGCTTCCGAGCCATGTCGAAAAACCCGCTACCACATTAAAGTACAGGACAAATTCGGCTACGGTAATGCTTCCCGACAGCGCCATTTTTATCAGTATCAGGTAGGTTATCCCTTCTCTTACAAGTGTGACCATACCGTCTGCTGCCGCTACACCAAACAGTTTTGCGGTATATTTTCTGTACCATCCGGTAAGCCCTTTAAGGTTTTTATCATAGATCTTATTCAGCCAGACAGACATATTGTAAAGACGGATATCCTTAGCCGCCTGTACATCATCGGACGCTGAGATCACGTATTGCATTGCATGTTCATAACCTGCCTTCTCATCTATGCTCTTTTCAATCCATTTATTAACCTTCCGGTTCAGGAAATAGGCAATAAGTGTCGTCCCAACGATAAAAAGGATAAGCCAGGGACTTAATGTTATGAGTATTCCCATAAATGCCAGAAATCCCAAAAGATTTGAGAAAAACTGCACACTTGTATCACATATCATCGCATAGTGCGAAAAATTACCGTTACAGCTTGCAAAGCTTTCATCCTGCAGCTTTCTGAAATGCTCGTTTTCCTGATTTCTGTAATCGGTCGTAAGACCTTTTCTTGTTATCAGCCTTAAGAAAAAGGCATTCATCTTAAACTTGTTCCAGTAAATAAGCTGTTCCAAGTATTTCTGCAATCCCGAAAATACAGCCAGTGCAATGGTAAATACAGCTGTAACGATAAGCAGATATGATATTGTTTCATTGTTTACGATCAGGTCTATCACCACCTTCGGAAGGAAGGTCGTAATGACCGGAACCACAGTATTTACTACCACGATCAGAGCACAGAAGATCAAAAGCTTCGGGTAGCCTTTCTTTGTGGATCCGATCCAGTATTCAAAATTCTGAAATACCGAATATTTCTTATTATATTCCTTATTCTCCATTTCTTTATAATTCCTTTTCATAACACAGGAAATCCTGGTCATACATATGGCATTCGCCGACCACATCAAATCCGAATACCGAATAGCATCTGATCGCCTTTTTATTATGCTTGTTGACCAACATGTGGATTCCCTTATACCCACGTCTCTTTAATTCATCCATTCCGAACCTGAGCATGATCCGTCCCAGACCCTTACTCTGTTCCTCCGGATCGACCGCGATCCTTGCGAGTTCACCCTCGGGTGCTTTTGTTTGATCCCAGCACTCAAGATTATCAACATCCTCATCTTTTTCAAGTGAAACTGCTGCTTTAACTCTTCCGTCCATTTTAAGGACATACAGCGCATCCCTTGAAAAATCCCAGTCTATCGTCTCATCCGAGGGGTATCCGTCCGTCCACGGGCAAAACTCGCGGCCTATCTGTGCCTTATAGAGCGCCATGATCTCGGCTCTGTTTTCTTCTTTAGCTAAAACTATTTCGTAATCCATTTTTCTCCTCTTTCAACCCTTCCGGAGTCAAGCGGCATATTTTGTCACAGACTTCACAAAGGTATTTTCTGTCATGGGATACACTGATGATCGCTCCCGGAAATTCTTTAAGTATTTTCCGGATCACGGGTCCGGATAACGGTGAAAAGTTTCTGGTCGGTTCATCAAGTATCAGCACGTTTGCTCCCGACATACTGAGCTTAAGCAGCAGTACTTTTGCCTTTTGACCGCCTGAAAGCTCACGTATCGGATGTTCCATCTCATCTGCAGTATACTTTAATGCTCCGAGATATGTGCGTATCCTTGTTCTTTCCTCTTTTTCTCCCGAGGTATCCAGATAATCCACCGGTGTCATATCAAGATCAAGCAAAACCTCATAGTTCTGAGGCATGTACTGCGCCCTGATATCATCCCTCGACAGCAGTTCATCCGCTATCTTTGTTATCAATGTTGACTTTCCGCAGCCGTTAGTACCGATAATACCTATCTTTTCAGAACCGCGGATCTTCAGTTCCATATTTTTTGCCAGCATTCTGCTGCCATCCAAAGTATATAAGTCCTCAGCCTCATACTGAAGTACCCACTTTCCTGACGGTATCCTGCTGTTTTCGTCACCGAGTTTAAAGAAGATCGCTTCCTCCTGCTCCGGCATTTCCGTCATATCCTCGTCTTCACGTTCATAGCGTTTTTCCATTGACTTGACACTTTTCATCTTTTTCTTGAGCAGTCTGCCGATGGCATCACGGTCTTTATGAGAGATATTATCAAGACGTGCTCCGACACTCTGTTCCATACGCCGGATTTTTTCATCCCTGATCTTTTTCTCACGTCTCTCGCCCAAAGCAATCTGCTCCTGCTTCTCAAAAGCATTGAGCCGTTCTTCCACATAAGTCCTGTATGACACATTTGCTATGGTATGACGGCACTTGGTCTTTCGTCTTATCTGCTCGAAATGTATCACCCTGTTTGCCGTATGTTCTATCAGAGTTTCATCATGTGAAATAAAGAGTACAGCTTGCTTCCGGCTGTTGATGAAGCCTTCCATCCACTCTAAGGTCTCGATATCGATATCATTTGACGGTTCATCAAGCAACAGGATGGTCGGATCCTCTATAAGTATCCTCATCATCTGCGCCTTAACTCTTTCACCGCCCGAAAGCGTCCGCATTTCCTGTTCCCTGTAGAAAAACTCCTGCTCCACGTGGAAATCGTTTGCAAGTTTCGATAATTCCTTGGGAGACTTATCAAAGAAATCAGGACATTCCGTAAAATATTCATTTACCGTCTTAGTCTTTTCATTCTCGGCCAGCTCCTGGGGCAGGTATCCGAGTTTTTCACCGATAATGATCTTTTCGCCGGAATAATCCATATAATCCTCTACAAGCTCCGGATCATATATCCACTTCATAAGCGTGGACTTTCCGTTTCCTTCCTCACCGATCATAACGGCTTTGTCACCGTCATTCAATACAAGCGAGAAATCTTCCAAAATAGTTCTTAAATCTTTTTTATGTGATAACGTAACATTTTTAATCTGGAACATACACATTCCCCCTTCCATAACCGGAACACCGTATCGGTGTTCTCCACTCCCGGGGTACTCTTTCGGTCTTAAGATACTTCCGGTGACCGAAAGGCATAAAAATAGCCCTGATACCTTCACGTATCAGGGCATATAAAGCTTGTTATCATAGTGGCAGTATTATTATGCGTCATGGCATAAAAAGACATACTCCAAATAAACCGCTTCAGTCTGCACTTCTCCGGGAGGCATTTTCTTTTGCATTTTCAATTGTGTTTACGAATCTGATCTTAATAATAATTGACATTGCTGCCTCCTTCTCTCACCTTGCGGTGTCATCCAATTCTAATTGCATTTATCAGCCAGATCCCGCTGACATTTACAGATTATAAAGTAACGTCCCCTAAAAGTCAAGCACTTTTTCGTAAGTACCGCTTTCATATTTATCTCTGTATCTCCCTGAGCATATAATACTCATTCAGAAAGGTTCCGTCTTTCAAACGGATCGCGTTGGGTTTTATTCCTGCTATCCTGAATCCCATTTTTTCATAGAGAGCTCTGGCACGGCTGTTTCCCTCGACAAACTCCAGCTCCATCTGGGTAATGTTCTCATTCTCTTCTGCGATCCTGATCATCTCCTGAAACAGTCTGGTGCCGATACCCTGATTCCAGAATTCTTTTAAAAGTGCTATGGCTACGCTCGCGCGGTGTCTTACCTTAAGTCCTGTCTTCCATACGATCTGACAGTTGCCTGCTACTTTACCTTCTACTACACATACAAGCATCGCCTCATTTTCAGATGCATTTACTCTGTCGAATAGTGCTTTTTCCCCTTCAGGGGTATATTTACCGCACTCCTCAGGATAACGTAATATAAACTCCGTTTCTCCCGCCGAGATATACAAGTAGTCAAGCATCCCCTGTATATCTTCGTCCTTGGGACTTCGTATTATGGCATGACGTCCGTCTTTTAATGTAAATTCAATATCTTTTATTATCATTTTAAACCTCCTAACCTGTTTCGGGGGCGATAAAATGGACCATTAACCCCGTCCCCCCCGGCTCACACCGCGATGTAGGCACCTGCCTGGACCTTCCACATTTGGGCGTATTTCCCGTTCATGGAAAGAAGTTCTTCGTGTGTTCCCTGCTCTACGATACGGCCTTTTTCAAGCATTACGATCCTGTCGGCTATACGGGTGGTTGATAGTCTGTGGGATATGAATATGACTGTCTTGTCCCCGGTTGCTTCTATCATAGCATGGTTCAGCTGATATTCCGCTATGGGGTCGAGAGCACTCGAAGGCTCGTCAAGGATCATAAGTCCCGCGTTCTTGTAGAATACCCTGGATATCGCGAGTTTCTGGCTCTCACCGCCTGAAAGGTTTACGCCTTCTTTTGAAAACTCTGTGGTAAGATCCGTATCA
>JAIKXA010000151.1 GCA_024684355.1 Lachnospiraceae bacterium | reverse complement strand
TAACGGCACCATCGCCAATTGTTACTCCTGGTAAGCTGGTGGAATGACCCCCAATCCAAACATCGTTTCCTCTGGTAATAGGGCTACGATAAACATCAAGAACGCGACCTTCCGGCTCCAGTCGGTGTCCTGCGGTATAGCAGGTATGTCATTCCTGGTATTTAACCTTCTTTGCGCACCCTGCTTCGCAGCTATCGGAGCTATCAAGCGTGAGATGAACAGCCCTAAGTGGACCTGGTTCGCTATTCTGTATCAGTGTGGATTTGCTTATCTTGTAGCACTCTGCATCATGCACATCGGCGGACTGTTCACCGGTGAAGCAAACGTTATAGGTGTTATAGTATCTGTAGCAGCAATAGCCGGTATGTTCTACATGCTGTTCAGACCTTACAAAGAGGCAAATATCAGAACAGCAAAATATAAGGGCGAGGCCAAGAAAGCAGCATAAGAATAAGCCTTCCCCTTGAAGGGACTGATCGAACCACAAAGTAGTGCGACATATCGAGCCACGCTGTGGCTTGATGCCCTCGCGGCGAGCGATGCCCGTCTGGCGAAGACAAGGTGGCACGAAGTGCCGGATGAGGTGTCATTCTGAGCGCAGCGAAGAATCTTTAAGATCCTTCAAAGTGTTCAGGATGACATTGATTTATATTGAAATATAAATTGACAAATGATAGTATAATAAAAGAGTAAATCAGAAAGGAGGACCGATCATATGAATCCCGGTACATTAGCGGTTTTGGCCGTACTGGTTATAATAGTAGGGCTTATAATCTATAAGATGATCAAAGATAAAAAGTCCGGTAAATCCTCCTGCTCATGTGGCGGAAGCTGCTCCGGCTGCGGTATGGCAGGAAGCTGTCATAGTCCGGCAAAATCCGGCAGTAATACGGACGCAGCATTAAATTCGGGCTTAGAAATCACCGGATCAGGCACCGCTCCCATACAGATAGAAGACCGCAACGTAATAAAGAAAATAACCATCGAAATAGACGGTATGATGTGCGGTATGTGTGAAAGCCATATCAATGATGCCATAAGGTCGAACCTGAGTGTAAAAAAGCTTAAAACTTCACACATTACAGGTCTTTCCGAGTTCCTGACCAATGATGTGGTATCCGATGAAAGATTGAAGGATATCATAACTAAAACAGGATACAGGGTGCTTGGTATTAAACGTGAATATATCGGTTAAAGACAAAAGAACAATATAAAAAAGGACTTCGCTATGAAGTCCTTTTTATGACTTTAGAACTGTTTGGTGTATAAATTTATTTTATTCTAATACTGCATTTCTCAGAGTACAATAGATATACTCTCCATCTTCATAAGTATCAAAAACTCCCGCAACTTTTATATAGCTGCCTTCTTCAGGATAATCTTCGGGATATGTATAATCGCCGGCTAATACAAACTCTATACCCTGTGCACAGCATGCGGTAGCATCCTGAATGACGCAGGCGAAGAAGTATTGTTTTAGGAATTCATCATAATAAGTATAGAAATCACCGTCCATTCTGACGGCTTTACCGATATAATCCTCCGGTGCCATCATCATGTTGTACACCTCTGAATAGATAAGTGTACTTGAAAGCTCTGTAAGGTCAATATCGACCTTTTCATATTTCAGATTTCCGTTATCTTTTTTCTGCTTTTCCGGTGTTTCGGTAATCGGTTCCGGTATGTCGGTTGTTTTTACAGGTATATCGGTTACTTCATCAGGTATGTCGGTTATTTTGTCCGGGACTTCAGTAATTGGCTCAGGTGTGGTTGTTATAGTTTCAGTTTTTTCAAGCTGCTGCAAAACTTTATCACCCTGAGATGTTTGATCGTTTACCCTGTCCGATGTCACGGAAGCTGTAGTACATCCTGTCATAACAGGTAAGATAACTACGCTAAGCAATATATATATTCTTTTTTTCTCCCGCGTTTACCTCCGTGATCAGTTCAAAGCATCTTTAAGGATTTTCAGGTTGTCGGTCATAACGGAAAGATATGTTACACCACCTTCGATATCCTTTGATGTTATCCCCTGCATAGAGTTTAAGGTGAGTATTTTCTGATCTTTTGTATTGGTGCTGTTTTTTATGGTTTCGGCTATTTTTTTGTCACTGCCCTCAATTGTGAGTATTGATTTTAGCCCTAATTCATCAACTTTTCCTGCCAGGAAAATAACGGTTTCAAAGCTTGCTTCGGTCTCGGCGGAACAGCCGGTAAAGGCAGCATAGTAGCTGAGACCGTAATCATCGGTCATGTACCTGAAAGGGAATCTGTCTCCGAATAAAAGTGTTTTAACGGCAGCTTCATTAACAGCAGCATTGTATTCTGCATCCATTATGGAAAGTTTTCCCTTATATCCGTTTGCATTTTCCTGATAATGATCGGCGTTTGAAGGATCAATGGCTTTTAAGCTTTCGGTTATCTTATCGCATATGATCATAGCGTTTTTTAATGAAAGCCATACATGTTCATCGAGTTCTTCCTCATGCTCGTGGTCGTGATCATGATCTTCGTCATGGTCTTCATCATGGTCATGATCTTCATCCTCATGTTCGTGATCATGCTCATGTTCCATACCTTCAACTATCTCTTCATTCTTTACCTTATCTCCGAGCACATCCAGCAGACTGATCACCACCATGTCTTTATTGGTTGCCTGAGCTAAAGCATCATCAACCCATTTGTCTGATTCTCCGCCAACATAGATAAACAAGTCACATGATGATATTTTCAAGATATCATCTATTGACGGCTGGTAGCTGTGGAGATCTACGCCGTTACCTGCCAGAAGTGTGAGCTCTATCTGTTCTGCCTTGTCACCCGTGATATTCTTAACCCAGTCATATTCCGGGAATATGGTAGTTACAATCTGTATCTTCTTACTATCGGTATTATTATCTGTTTTATTTGAACATGCCGAAAGAGAGCCGGCCATAACCATAACGGCTACGATGATCGATATGATTTTTTTCATATATAAATTTACCTCCTGATAATCATTGTGATTAAGATAAAAGAAGGATTTTCAATTATTCAGGCGAACCTTCAGATCAAAAAGAGTCCGGTTGATTAAAACTTTTGATATAAAACCCGGTAGAATAGCGATTGTTATAAACAAGAAAGCGGCTGAAGGTAAAGAAGAGAAAGCAGTACCTGTTTCATGAAGTATGGCTTCACAGACTTCCAGGATACGGCAGACATGGCAGTCTTCTCCTTCACATTCATGTTCACTTTCGATTACGATATAGCCGGAAGAGAATAGCATCAGCATGAGTAAGAGTACAGCAATTAAACCTGCCGCGGATTTCCTGAAACAGCGAGTATTACACATGATTTTTCCCTTCCTTTCCAAAGATTCGATAGAGATTCTAACACAGCGGATATATTATGTCAAGAAAAATGATAATAATTCTCAAATAAAATTCGATAAACGTTCTCAAATAACTTGACAAATAAGAATTATGTACTATAATTGATAAAGA
>JAIKXA010000153.1 GCA_024684355.1 Lachnospiraceae bacterium | reverse complement strand
TCCTATAAGCTCGGATGGATACATAATGATTTGCTTCTTCCGTCACCTGAAGGGCTCTTCCATGTATTTGTCGAAAAATCCTCTGAGATAACTGCTGATGTGTGGGGGTCGGTAAGACTGTTGTTTGTAGGTTTTATCCTGGCAGCAGTATTTGGAACACTGCTCGGACTTTTAGCAGGATGGATACCGCGAGTAAGGGAAGTGCTTCTGCCCATATCAAATGTTATAACCCTTATCCCGCCGCTTATGTTTTCGGCTTATCTTATCATGCTTCTGCCCACATTCAGACAGGCTGCTATAGCAGTTATATTTTTTGCGGTATTCTGGCCTACATTTCAGGGAACGGTAGTGAGAGTAGGACAGATCGACAGGCAGATCATTGAAGCTGCCAAGACTATGGGCGTAGGTACTTTTGGGATGCTTGTAAAGGTAATATTTCCGTATTGCTTACCTGGTATTATAAGCAGCTTATCCAAAAGTTTAAGAGGCGCTTTCATGTGTCTGGCAGGAGCTGAAATGCTCGGAGTAAACCTCGGAATAGGATACTTTACGGAAAAATATAAAAGCTTTGCCGATTACAGATGTGTGCTTGCGGGTATAGTCACAGTCGGAGTGATCACAACGGTCATAGACATGGCAGTAAACAAAGCTAAAAATATGATCATTAAATGGGAGAACTAAAGAGTAAATGAAAGCTATAGAAGTTAAAGATGAGTGGGCCAGAGCCGGAGTATATTACGTAAGGACTGAAGCTATGGTCCTGGGATTTAATCTTAATCTTGAAGGTGAATTTTCAGGTGACGGACGTGATTCTGAATATATTCTGGTAACGGATGATAATGGTAAGCCTTTAAGCACCAACAGGATACATGTGCTTCCGGATAAAGGTTATGCCAAGATCGAACGTGTGGCGACAGTATCTTATGCAAGAAAAATCGGTGCGGGGAAATTCGGGATTGAAGCGGCCGAGAAAGTGATATATGAAAAAGGTTACAGAAAAATAGTAATAACAAGCCGTGAGGAGGCTGCAGGGTTTTATGAAAAGCTTGGTTACAAAATAAGAAAAGATATGAATCCGGATACACTTGAACCTTATAAAGAGGGTGAGACTTTAAGAGTCAGAGATCCGAGGTTTATATGTGTATATATGGAAAAGGAGCTGTAATGTATTCTATAGAAACACGATGTATACATGGAGAAAAACATAATAATCCGGATCAGAACTGTTCGATAAGCTTTCCTATATATCAGACGGCTTCCTTCAGTCACCTGACACCCGGTCACAATCCGACGGGATTTGACTATTCAAGAGAGTCCAATCCTACCAGGAGATATCTTGAGGAAACGGTCAGTTCTCTTGAGGGTGCTTATGATACTATCGCCTATGCTTCGGGAATGGCTGCAATTTCGGCATTTTTCGAGTATTTCGGCCCGGGCGATCATATAATATGCGGAGAGGACCTGTACGGAGGGGTGGTAAGACTGATAGAGCAGGTCTGTAAGAAGAACCGATACGAGATAGAATATGTGGATACTACCGATCCCGACAGTATTGAAAAGCATATTAAGACCAATACTAAAGCGATATATTTTGAAACACCTACAAATCCTATGATGAGGGAAACGGATATTTCAGCTGTATCACAGATCGCAAAAAAACACGGTATTCTTCTGGCGGTTGACAATACTTTTATGACTCCGTATTTTAAAAATCCGATAAAGGAAGGAGCTGATATAGTACTTCATTCGGGAACTAAATATATCAGCGGACACAATGATACGGTATGCGGTTTTTTATGCTGTAAGGACAAAGATTTAAGTGACAGATTCAGACTGCTTTCCAAGACTACAGGGGCGACACTCGGTCCTTTTGAATGCTGGCTTGTTTTAAGAGGTCTTAAGACTTTGGCGGTAAGGATGGAAAGACATAGAGAAAATGCACTTCAGATCAGGGGATGGCTTGAAAGCAGAGAAGAAGTGGAAAAGGTGTTTTATGCGGGCAGCGGGATGATATCCTTTTATGTTAAGTCAGAAGAAAAGGCTCTTTCGGTACTGAAAAATATTAAACTTCTTACATTTGCCGAAAGTCTCGGAGGAACAGAAAGTCTTTTGACTTATCCGGTGATACAGACACATCCGGATGTGCCCAAAGAACAGAAGGAAAGATTGGGGATAAATGAGAAACTGCTCCGTATGTCAGTGGGACTTGAGGCAGCTTCGGATATCATAGAGGATTTACAACAAGCTTTTGAAGCATAAGGAATATTTATGGGTGAAAGAAATCTCGATTTTGATAAAGTGATCAACAGAAAAAATACTAA
>JAIKXA010000122.1 GCA_024684355.1 Lachnospiraceae bacterium | reverse complement strand
TAATCCTACCGTCTGCTTCTCTTTCATATATTGCAGATCGGGGTTATCTACATAAAATCCCTTACCCTGGACAGAGTAGATCATGCCCTCCTGCTCAAGATCCTCATATGCTCTTTTTACGGTTATGACACTGATCTTGGAATCGGCTGCCAGAGTCCTTATAGACGGCAGCATCTCTCCTTCTTTGAGCACTCCCGATACTATCATATCCTTTATCTGGCGCTCTATCTGTTCATATATCGGAAGCCCGCTTTTGGTCTGTACATTTATATTCATATAGTCCTCCTCTTTACTCGCGTGTTTTACTTACACCCTGCTGAACAGGTACATAATCATGGAACTGCCATTTTCTTAAAAGCGAAATAGCGAATATCAACGGCATAACTGCTATTGCCAAGAGTATCAGAACATGTACCCATTCCGGTCCCTCATAGAAAAAGCTTGTCTCCGGTTTGTCTATCCTTTTCCAGCAATACATTCCGACTGTATAAGCCGGAATAAACTCCATTAAGCTCATACCGAAATTTCTTGATTTGTTTCTCTTCTTAAAGGAAAGACTGTCAACCAGGCAGCTCCACAAAGCGATCATACTTAACACAAACATTGCCAGGCATACCAAAGGTCTACCGGAAAGGAATTCATCTCCCAAACGAAGGGCCGGTATGAAATACGAAATAACGGTGTTTCCTACTCCCAGCAAAATTGATCTGAGCATTATGACCTTAATTTCTGTCATCCTTCTTTTCTTTATCTCTTCATATGTCATCGGAAGCAGGTACTCTTCTTCCATATTGTACTTAGTACTTACCGACAAAGCACCGAAAACAATTATCAAAATAAAAGCCATCCTGTTATCAATGAGCAGAAGTAAAATATCAATTATCAGCCTTATGACCAAAAACACCGGTCTGTTCCGGTATGAGATCTTTTTCTGTCTTATATAATCCTTCATTCTTTGTTTCCTTTCTCGGTATAATACATGATCTCCTGTAACTCAGGGTATCTGAGTGTATCCTGAAGTCCCGCAGGTACCAGGTCAAAATTACCGTTTTCGCTGTATAACATATATTCATTGTGTGAAGTATTAAGCTTAGCTCCGATTATCAGCTCTTTCGGAATACCTGCAGCTGATTCACCCGCCACGGAAAGCAACCTGTAATTGTTTTTCAGATCATCAATACTACCGCTGTATCTTGTATAACCAGTATTATCTTTTTTGCTGAGCCACAACAGATCGTCCACAATATGTTCCAGCTCAGTAACCAGGTGGCTTGAAAGGATGACGGAACAGTTTTCATTTGCCATCAAAGCTCTCACCGTATCATAAAAAACATCACGGAATTCAACATCAAGATTTCCGACCGGTTCATCCATTATATAAAGGGAAGCCGGATAGCTCAGTGCAAAAGCAAGCTGGACTCTGATCTTCTGTCCCTTTGACAACCAGTCATGCCACTTCTTTTCCGGGACCTCATAATCTTTTATAAGCTTCAGATATTTTTCAAGATCAAATCCTTTATAGTAATGGCCGTAGGTCTCTCCTATCTCCTTAACTGTCATGTATCTTGGAAAAGGAGACTCCTGTAGAACATACGCAATAGAGGATCTGTAGGCTTTCATGTCATTTTTGAAATGCTTACCTCCCAGCCAAAGCTCTCCACTGTCTGCCGGATCTTCATCCAAGCGATAGCTGCCAAGGATGGAACGTAAGAGTGTCGTCTTTCCCGAACCGTTAACACCTATAAGTCCGAGTACTGTACCCGGTTCAAGTTCAAAGCTTATATCCTTCAGCCTGTAATCTCCAATCGTTTTATTCAGATGTTCACATTTAAACAAGGACATTTTTCTTTCCTCCATCATCTGT
Organism: Lachnospiraceae bacterium; assembly: GCA_024684355.1. Classification (GTDB taxonomy): domain Bacteria; phylum Bacillota; class Clostridia; order Lachnospirales; family Lachnospiraceae; genus RUG11977. The sequence continues at coordinate 3,757 of JAIKXA010000122.1, read as the reverse complement.
ATTAAGCAATTTCCAATATCTGTTTGTTACACTATTTAGTATACGTGTAATGATTGTTTTTTGTTTTGATATACACAGTATATACAGTTATGTACAGTTTGTCAAGTACTTTTTTTTAAAAATAAGAGCACCTGAAAAATCAGGTACTCTCATCCTTATATATTGTAAGTCAATGTTTTGTTATATTACTTGCTCGCCGGAATGCACATAACCGAGTTGTCCGCCCATGATTTCCTTCATGAGTGCGTAAGCTTCAAGCCCGGTACAGTGACAAGTTATAAACTGTGTTGGGTATTGTTTAAGCTTATGTGCTATATCTTCTATTTCCTTTATCTGGGAGTTATGATAAGGAGTTCTCTTCATCAGATGAAAACCGCTTACAGCCATATCGGGATATGCATTATATTTATCATAGTAAGCATCCATGATATTCAGTATCCCGATATGCGCACAGCCGGACACCAGGATCGTCCTGCCTTCAGATCTTATTACCAGATACTGTTCGTGATCAAATGTGTCACCGATAAATCCGTCCCCGGCTTTTTTAAGAAGCCTCTTATTGGTAAACGGGATCTCGTACTTTTTGTTCTTAACGGTAAAGATCTCAAGCTCATCATCAATCTTAAAGTCCCCGTTTAAAAACACTGCTCCGGGAAGCCCCGCTATATCTTTATCGATACCTATAAAACGGTAACGCTCGGCATTCGGAACTATGCCGTCATCTGCGTAGTAATCCTCCAATGCAGTCTTTTGTATATAGAGCTTTGCGCTGCTGTTAAGCTTTGAAAATGGCATTATCCCTCCCGAATGATCGTAATGCCCGTGGCTTAAAAAAACCGTATCGGCTTTTTTTAAATCTATCCCGAGTTTTTCGGCATTTTCAAGGGTTTCTCCGGAGGGTCCCAGATCGACGAGCACTTTATGCAACGCCGTTTCTATATAAAAGGATAACCCGTGTGCGTATGCGCATCCGTTTGTTCCTTCGGTATTTTCTATAAGATTTATGATCCTCATAATACTAAATCCTTTTTAATCGATCTTAAAATCCACATGATCGCCGCGGCTCTGCACTACCTGATAGCCAGCGTTTGAAACTCGCTGTGTCATACAGCGTATGCACTCTGCCGCCTCATCTCCCGTGCAGATCTTGTTGTCATAGAGCAGATATTTGCCGCGCACATCGGTAGGAGAAAGATTTGGCATGATAACATTTGCTCCGGCCTTTAATCCTTTTTCGCGGCCAAGCGGATCGATGGTACCGAGTGCGGTAGTGGCAGGGAGCAATACATCAGGCAGCAAAAGCCTGATGATGGATAAAAGCTTAAGTGTCATCTCCACAGTACCGGCACTGCAGTCTTTATACTCTGTATCGTGATGAGGGATAAAAGGACCTATCCCTACCATGTGGGGCTTAAAGCTCTGAATGAAACGCAGGTCTTTTACCAGATGCTCTGTTTTCTGACCCGGAGACCCGAGCATCATGCCGCATCCGACCTGATAGCCTATCTCTTTAAGATCCTTCAGGCACTGCATACGATGATCAAAGGACAGCTCAGCAGGATGGAGCAGTTCATAATGAGCTTTATCCGCCGTTTCGTGACGCAAAAGATATCTGTCTGCACCTGCGTCGTATAGCTTTTTATAACTCTCCTTTTCACGCTCCCCGACTGAAAGAGTGATGGCACAGTCAGGATGAGCTTTTTTGATACTGCTAACTATAGATACCAGCCTGTCATCATTAAAGAAGGGATCCTCGCCACCCTGGAGCACAAATGTCCTAAACCCTAGTTCATATCCCATGTCACAGCATGAAAGTATATCCTCTTCACTTAAGCGGTATCTCTCCACATTCTTGTTTGCGCAGCGGATACCGCAGTACCTGCAGTTATTCTTACAGTAATTGGTAAACTCTATTAGTCCGCGCAAGTATACATTTTTCCCATATATCTTTTGTCTGATTTCATCAGCTTTTTCAGTAAGATATGCACTTACCGCCGGGTCATCAGCAGTTATCAGATCCGCAAATTCCTCATCTGTAAGGTCGTGAGTACTTGCCAAACGGTCGATTATTTCTTTATATCTTACCATATCTGATGCTTTTTCTTTAATCTTATCTATGATCTCCATTTTTCCCTCTGTCGTGTGTTTGATTACATTTCCACCCTCATTATAACATTATAAAAAAACATGTCAAATATGTTTTATATGTTTTTTATTGACAACATATATTAATATTGATATACTTCTTGCATTATGATAAAAGATCCTTCGCTCCGCTCAGGATGACATAATGGAGTTTAGGATGAGCCAATGGGGTTTATGATAACATAATGATGCACTCAAGATAATCGCTTGGGATAATCACTTGGGATAATAGTTTTAGAAAAAATCTAGAAGGGATATAAAATATCTATGGAAAATGAGAACAAAAAATCAAAGATCGACGCTATAGATGAAGAGATAATCAAGCTCCTCGCAGAAAGAGTCCAGGTACTGGATGAATCGGACGGCTCAGAAAAGAAAGCACTCCCGATAGAGGACCTTCGCGAAAGAAAACAAAAGATCATGGCTTTAGCCGCAGAATATCCCGAAGAGATGCGCGACTACATACCCGTGGTAGTCAACCTCTTAAATGAGATGAAGGGCACAAAAACAAGAGCTAGCGGCGTTAAAGGTACATTAGCCGGCAAGATAGAAAGAGCAAAGAACGAGACTCCCAAGCTTTTCCCCGATTATGTGACCGTAGCTTGCCAAGGTACGGAAGGAGCCAATTCCCAGATAGCATGTGACAGGATATTCAGGAATTCCGACATCATGTTCTTCAGCAATTTTGATGCGGTATTTACTTCCATAGAAAAGGGACTGTGCAAGTACGGTGTGATCCCCGTAGAAAACAGCTCCGCAGGTACCGTTAACAAGGTGTACGACCTGATGATGAAACATAACTTCTCTATAGTAAGAAGTATCCGTCTTAAGATCACACACCATCTGCTCGCAAAACCCGGTACAAGACTTGAAAACGTAAAAGAAATCTACTCTCACGAGCAGGCCATAAGCCAGTGTTCGGAATACTTATCAGGGTTAAAGGGCGTAAAGATCATACCGTTTGAAAACACTGCCCAAGCAGCAAAAATGGTAGCCGAATCCGACAGAGACGATATAGCCGCTCTGGCTTCGGAACTGTGTGTAAAGTATTACGGACTTGAGACCTTAGCCTCTTCCGTACAGAACACAGATAATAACTATACCCGTTTTATCTGTATCTCAAAGAACCTGGAAGTATATCCCGGCGCAGACAGAACAAGTTTGATGCTGATACTCCCTCACGAGTACGGTTCACTTTATAAGGTGCTCTCAAAGTTCCATATGCTGGGCATCAACCTGCTCAAACTTGAGAGCCGTCCTTTACCGAACAAAGAATTTGAATTCATGTTCTATTTCGATATAGAAATACCCGCAGAAAACCCGAAGCTCCTGCAGCTCATGAACGAGCTCGGCGAAGTATGCGACAGCTTCATATACCTCGGAAGCTACCATGAGATGATATGATAAAATACTAAGGATCAAAATAAAAAGGCCGTTCAAGCTTGCTTGAAAACGGCCTTTTAAATTTTGATCCGCCAAAAAACACCGAGAAGAAGCGGTTTTCCTTCAGGAAAAGCGCGGGATTCGAGGTGTTTTTTAGGATTGCGAGAGTGCGCAGCACGCAGCAATCCGTAGTATTTTTTTACTTGTAATCCTGATATTTCCGCCAAAA
>JAIKXA010000136.1 GCA_024684355.1 Lachnospiraceae bacterium | reverse complement strand
TATCAAGCCTGATGATGTAACGGAAGAAGAGGATGAAGAGCTTCCTGAGGATCTTGAGGATTGATCCGCCCGGCAGTTTTTATAACTTTTAAAGGGTAACAGCTGATCAAAAAACAGATTGCGATATAAGGGTAGGTGTATTTTATATACCTGCCCTTCGTGTTATTGTTTACACCGGACCGGCTTACATGAGAAGTTGATATAAGAACTGTCCGGTAAGGGTTTATACAGGAGGAGTATGGAAATAACTTTCAAAAATGAAAACATGAAAAGCAAAAAGACTGCTGTTTATGCTGACGGGGAGCTCATAGGAGCTTTATATCCAAAGGAAATAAACTCATACGGTCTGGAGGACGGAGCCGATACAGAGGTGGATACAGTAGTCAAAATAATGAATGAGATCCTGATCCCGAGAGCGAAAAGGTATGTTATGAACCTGCTTGTAAAGGCTGATAAAACAGAGACCGAGCTTAATCGGAAACTTAAAGCAGCGGGATATGGAGATGAAGTTTCGAAAAAGGCCGTCGAATATGTAAGAAGCTTTCATTATATTGATGAACTGCGTACTGCAGAAAGCTTTATAAGGACAAAGATCGATTATTCCAGCGAGAAGGAGATACGTTATAAGCTGGAGGAAAAGGGCATAACTTCCGAAACTATAGACATGGCATATGAGCAGATATTTGTAGATGAAGACGTAGAAAATACCGAGCTTAAGGCGGCCGAAAACTTTTTAAAGAAAAAGCTCGGAAGCAGCATTAGTTTGGAAGAAGAGCTCCCTTATGAAGAAAGACAAAAGCTTTTTGCATCGGCTTTCAGAAAGGGATTCAGACAGGACAGTATAAAAAAAGCGTATAATAATCTTATGGATAATGCTTAAAAACTGTGTAAAATGATAGTTTACATCCGGGGTATAAATGTGGTATTATCATATCCTGTTAGTACTCATAAAGAGTGACACATTTAGTATGAGGAGAATGAAATGAAAAAATTAAAAGTATTATTAATGGTCTGCCTGCTTGTTATGGCTATGGTACTTTCAGCATGTTCGAGCAGCGATGACGAAGAAGAGACATCCGGCAGAAGACGCCGCAAGGATGACACTGAGGATGTAACACCTACTGAAGAAGTCACACCTACCGAAGAGGTGACTCCTACCGAGGTGATCACTCAGGCACCCACAGCCGAGCCTACGGCTGAACCTACACCTACCGAAGAGCCCACACCGACAGAAGAGCCCACTCCTACGGAGGAACCTACTCCCACAGCGGAGCTTTCGCTCTATGATGAGGATGTTGAGTATGATATACCTGAGTTTATAGCTGTAGGTGTTTCTTCCGAGGAAGACAGCGAGTGGGATGAAGGGGATTCCCAAGCAAAGCTCATAGAATTAAAATACGCTCATATTATAATGAATGAAGAGGACAGGACAAAATATCCCGATCTGCAGACGGAGATTGAAGGATTTAATGCCGAGACCGACTTGTATGTCGATGATATGAGGGAGTATTTTAAGGGTCTTTTGGATGTGGATGAAGAGCCTATAGATCCGCCTTATTTTGATAACAGCTATATTGATATAGTAAGATCTGATTCGTGTGTATTAAGCTTTGAGTATATCGATTCAAGTTATGCGGGCGGAGCACATCCTTACACCGGCGAAACCGGATTCACTATTGATTCCGAGACCGGTAAGCTGCTTGCCATATCAGAAATATGCAACGACTGTGATTCTCTCGGCACCATGATAGCTTATAAGCTTGCAGGCAAATATGATATCTGGGATGAAGAGGAGGATATAGATAAGCTGACAGAATATCTTAACGAAAGAATAGCTGAAGACGGATTATCATTTACTGTCGGATACGAAGGAGTTACTTTCTATTTTGTACCTTATGAATTAGAGGGTGCTTCATATGCTGACGGAAATCTTTCCGTAACCTTCTCATTCTACGATTCATTTGTGGCAGAGACCGAGGACGGTCCCAAAATGGTCGGACTGTTTAAGAAAAAATACCGTACCGTTCCCGAGACTTATATGAGATCAATGGCTTTAGGCAACACGATCGAAATACTTGATCCCGCTACAGACGAATACGAAGAATTATGCGTATACGCAAAAGCGTTTGACGATTGGGGCGATCTGAACGGTATCATCGTAACCCTTAACGGGGAACAAGTGTATGAAGATGAGCGCATATACGGATATGAGAACGACATATATTATGTAAGAATGCAGGATAAAGCATTTATATTTATACATACCGTTCAGGACAGCGAAGATGATACGGTCAATATCCTTTCAATCGAAAACGGCGAAGTGGTAAAGACAGAAGATGATTATTACAGTCTTGATCCTCTCGGTATAAAGGGACCTGTCGGTGAAGACGAGTGGGATTATGATTATGCCGAAAAGACATTATTTGATCCCGCATCATTCACAGCATATGTAAGATACGATATGCTCGGTACCACATTTGAAACAGGTACTTTTGCTATTTCAAGTGAGGGCAAGATCGAACAGTTAAGCAAATATCTTGACTTTACAAGGCAGCATCCCCTGACTCTTAAGGTTGACTTTAAGGCAGGAATGATCGATCCGGAACATGTATTTAACGAGGATACCGATGTGACAGGAGAGTTTGATATCGAGGTTGAGCTTAAAGCCGGAGATCAGATATACATTAAGAAGACTGACGGCGACAGAACGATATTCTTCTGCACCGATAACGGTGAGTGGGGTGTGTTCATGCTTGACAAGGATGAATGGATGCAGATCAACGGAGTAAGTGCACTGGATATCTTCGACGGTATCGATATGTTTGATTGATCTATAGGTATTCCTGTAAGATATTTTAATACAATAAAACAAATGTCCGCTTCATGCGGACATTTTTTCTTTTTCTAAAAAAAGATGTTGCAAAACGAATTTTAATCTGTATAATGGTATTTGGTGAAAATTGGAAAAAATTTAATCATGGAGGTAAACGATGAGTAACTCAACAAAATTGTCAGCACGTGATCGTATTGCCACGCTGCTGGACGACAATAGTTTTGTAGAGATCGGAGCACTTGTTACAAAGAGAAACACCGATTTTAATCTACAGACAAAAGAAGCGCCTTCAGATGGTGTAATCACCGGATACGGCGTTATAAACGGAGCT
>JAIKXA010000034.1 GCA_024684355.1 Lachnospiraceae bacterium | reverse complement strand
GTCAAATAGCATAACATATTTAGTATAACTTACTAATTTCACCTTGACAATGCAACTATTTGCTGGAACCTAAAATGTATAACGAGTGAACGCGGAAAGATTATAATTGTTGACAGTAATTGATTGCGTTCACGAGTATGGAGCCGATATATATCTTATATGATAATATCGGCTTGCTTTATCGCGGGCTTGAATAATACGGTGTAGCGTATGGGATTTGTGGGACGTAAGAAGGTTGCCATATTTATATGCGGCAGCGTAGTAGAATATCAGGAGCAGATGGTAAGTCACCTCTCAACGGAGATGGCTAAGCTTGGCTATTATTCAATAATATATAACTGGTTCGGCGGATATGGGGAATGTGCGGACTTTGAAGCCGGAGAGCTTAATGCCGCCTATCTGCCGGATTATTCGGATTATGACGGTATATTCTTATGCCTTGACACCTTTTCGAACGCAGATGCGGCAGAAGCGGTACTTGACAGGATCAGAAAATATTGCAAGTGTCCGATTATCAGCTTAAGACGTGAGGCCGATGATTACAACACCATTCTTATCGACGATGAGAACTCAATGGAAGCGATCGTCAGGCACCTTCTGGATGACCATAAGTTTACCGACCTGTTCTATGTGAGCGGCATAAAGGGACATCCGGATGCGGTAAAGAGACTTAACTGCTATAAACGCATCCTTAAAGAATACGGAATGGAGCTTACGGAGGAGAACCTGTACCATGGTGATTTCTGGAGAAACTGCGGAGATCAGGTAGTGGATGAGATACTGGAAAGAAGGGGCGGAAAGCTGCCTCAGGCCATAGTCTGCGCCAACGACTATATGGCCATAGCCGTATGTCATTCTCTTCAGGAAAGAGGTTTTGTGATACCTCGCGATGTAGTAGTAACAGGTTTTGACGATATAGCTGAAGCATCGCATAACATACCGTCCCTGACATCAGTCAGGATGGATATCCGTGAAATGGCAAAGGCCGCTGCAGATATGTTTGTAAAGCTGCGCGATGGAAAGCCTGCGAAAAAGATAGACTATATACCGACTACCGTAGTCAGAAGACAGAGCTGCGGATGTTGCGAAAGCACACCTCAATCACTGGCTGATGCAGGCAGGAGTTATTATGAGGCATGGGCAAGACAGAGGGATGAAAACCTGCAGGCCAGCTTCATGAGTCTTGCCATGGAAACGGCTACGGATATTGAAGAACTGAACGCAGCGGTAGAAAGATACATAAGAAACAACGATTATTACAAGGATTTCTTTGTAGTACTCAATGATTATCCCTGGGAGAGCATAGAAAATGCCGACATGGTCGGTTATACGGAAAGGATGTATGTGCGGTCTGCGTTTGTCACTACGGAAAGACAGAGGAACGTAAACATACCTGTCGAAAGACGTCAGCTCCTTCCCGATGAGTTCATAAGCGAAGAACCAAAGGCTTATTACATCATACCGCTTCATTTTGAGAGAGCCAGCTTCGGATATACCGTGATAGATTTCTATCCGGGCGGGACCATAGGAAGCTTTTACGAGTTCATGCTCATAACTATCTGTAATGCGATAGAGCATATGAGGTCGACCAGAAGGACGAATTCTCTGATAGACAAGCTTTCCAACATGTATGTCACGGATGTGCTTACAGGCTTAAAGAACCGTCATGGATTCGAACTGGAATCCCACAAAATGTACAACCTGGTGCAGACCGAGGGCAGGACGATGGCTATCATAGGTATCGATATGGATGGCCTGAAGGTGATCAACGATACTTATGGGCACGCTGAAGGAGATTATGCATTAAGAGTACTGGCGGATGCCATAAGAGCAGCTGCTTTCGTAAATGAGATAGGCTTCAGAGTAGGCGGAGACGAGTTCGAAGTGCTGGCTATGGATTATTCCGAGAACTCGATACAGAAATTTATCAGCCGCTTGGATGCATACCTTGACAATATCAATAAGGGTGCCGGAAAGCCGTATAATATTTATGCCAGCTGCGGTTACTCCATCTGTTGCATCAATCCGGGCATGAACCTGAATGAATGGCTTACATTAAGCGATAACAGGATGTATGCGAAAAAAGAGAAAATGCGCGGTCTGAGGAAGATAATAAAAGACTGAACCGGTTGATCGGCGACGAAAAATCAAGTAAATATCAGGCAGATATCTTTATAAGGTATCTACCTGATTTTTTTTAGCCTTCCCCTTGAGGGGACAGATCGCACCCACAAAGTGGTGCGATGCCCGTCTGGCGAAGACAAGGTGTCGCCGAAGGCGACGGATGAGGTGTAAAATGGCATTAAAAACATGATGTTATATAATGTTATATTGACAACCACTTTTTTTTCATTATAATTACAAAAAGATGGGGAAAAACTTTGTTTTGCTCCCAACCGATGCCACGGATTGCTTCGTTGCAAGCAACTCCGGCAATCCTGCAAACACCTCGAATCCCGCGATTTTCCAAGGAAAATAGCTGCTTCTCGGTGTTTGGGCGGTTGAAAGTCTCAAAGCCTTTTCAAGCAAGCTTGAACGGCTTTTGGACTTTTAACCTTAGCATCATACAATTATAATACCCGGGACATCCGGGAGAAGGGAAAGTCCGGTTTCGGACAAAAGAGAATATGGGCAAGTATTTTGGTACAGACGGTTTCAGAGGAAAGGCAGGAAAAGTATTAAGAGCAGAGCATGCTTTTAAGACAGGACAGTTCCTTGGCTGGTATTACAAGCAGAAGCACGACGGAAAGGCTGCAAAGATAGTAATAGGTAAGGACACCAGAAGGTCGTCCTATATGTATGAGAATGCACTTGCTGCAGGTATCACATCTACAGGCTCTGATGCATATCTTTTACATGTAACCACTACTCCCTGCGTAAGCTACATCACCAGAACAGAAGGTTTTGACTGCGGAGTTATGATCTCTGCATCACACAACCCTTATTTTGACAATGGCATCAAGCTCATGAACAGCGAAGGCGAGAAGATGGATGACGATCTTCAGGACGAGCTTGAGCGTTTCATAGACGGAGATCCCGCATCTCTGCCCGAGGCTACAGAGGATGCTATCGGGAGCACGGTAGATTTCTATACCGGAAGAAACCGCTACATCGGATATCTCGCAGGCCTTGCTACACGTTCATTTGAAAACTATAAGATCGCACTTGACTGTTCAAACGGTGCGGCTTGGATGATCGGACCCGCAGTATTTAACGCACTCGGTGCAAAAACATATGTTATAAACAATGCTCCCGACGGATTAAACATCAACATGAAGTGCGGTTCCACACACTTAGAGGCATTAAAGGAATACGTAAAAGCCAACAAGATGGATATCGGTTTCGCATTCGACGGTGACGCCGACAGATGTCTGGCAGTTGACGAGAACGGCGAAGAAATCAACGGCGACAAGATCATGTATATCTGCGCAAAGTGGATGAAGAAAAACGGAATGCTTCCTTCAAACACCGTAGTAACCACTATCATGTCAAACTTCGGTCTTTACAAGGCACTTGATGCGGTTGGCATCGAGTACGAAAAGACAGCAGTAGGCGACAGATACGTATATGAAAACATGAAGGAATTCGATCACATGATCGGCGGCGAGCAGTCCGGACACGTTATTTTCCGTAAATATGCTCATACCGGTGATGGTCTGATCACAGCTATCATGGTAATGTCAGTCATGATAGATACAAAGCTTCCCGTATCCGCACTTGCAGCAGGCTGCGATATGTATCCTCAGGTGCTCAAGAACGTAGAAGTAGACGATAAGGATGAAACCTTAAATGACGATGCTGTTAAGGCAGCAGTTGAGAAAGCTGCCGCAGAACTTGGTAATGACGGCCGTGTATTACTCAGAAAATCCGGTACCGAGCCCGTACTCCGTGTTATGTCGGAAGCAGGCACAATTGAAGAGTGCGAGAGACAGGTAGACAACATCATAGAGTCCATGAAGGTATCAGGACACTTACAAAAGGTACGCTGATTAAGCCTTCCCATTGAGGGGACAGATCGCATCCACGAAGTGGTGCGATGCCTGTCTGGCGAAGACAAGGGGGACCACGAAGTGGTGGATGAGGTGTAAAAGGATGACGCAGAAGAGGAGGTAAAACTTGGAGAACAAAAAGCAAAGCAAACTGAATTCGGATGCGTCGAGCCCTTTATACGTACAGCTGATGCAAAAAATAAAAAACGGCATCAGTACCGGGGAACTGAAGACCGGATCCAGGATCCAGCCTGAGCAGGAGCTGTGCTCCGTGTACGGGGTAAGCCGTATCACGGTAAGAAAAGCCATAACCGAGCTGGAAAAAGAGGGCATCCTTGAAAAGAAACAAGGCAAGGGAACCTTCGTTACGGTACCGGCCATACACAGAAAACTGCATGCAGTAAACAGCTTCCACGATACCTGCCGTATGAACGGGAAAAAGCCCTCTACCAGGGTGCTTGTATTAAAAACCATCGTATCAGGCAAGCAGGATGTGGATGAGTTGGGTGTAGCTCCCGGCAGCAGAGTCATAGAGACAGTCAGAGTCCATTTTGCAGACAGGGTGCCTGTTATCCTGGAAGAAAACCATTTTTCCATGGCATACTCCTATCTGCTGGAAAGCGACTTAAACGGTTCGCTCTATAACCTGTTAAGTGAATGCGGTGCTGAGCCGGCGCAGGCAACACACGTGATATCCCTGAAAAATGCCTCAAAACAGGTGGCCGGACTTCTTAAGATAGAAGAGAATACACCGGTACTTTATCTGCATGAGGTTATATACGATCAAAAGGGACGTCCCCTTCATACATCAAGCCAGTACATAAGGGGCGACATATTTGCATTTAGGGTATAAATAAGAAAGCTACTTAAGTAGCTTTTACTTGGTCGTTTTTTACGACCAAGTGGTTGCGAAGCAACTCTTATTTACCGAAGGGAAATGCGAAGCATTTCTCGAGGTAAGATATTTGTAATTATTTTACCGAAAAGAAACATGGAGTGTTTCTCGAGGTAAGATTAATGATATAAAAAACGTTGATAAAAGAGAGGTATTAATAATGAAAGTCATAATTCAGGAAAATTATGAGAAAATGAGCGAGTGGGCAGCAGAACACATCATCAAGGCAATCAATGCTCACAAAGAAGACAGACCTTTTATCCTTGGTCTTCCTACAGGATCATCACCCATCGGTGTTTATAAGAACCTGGTTAAGGCTAACAAAGAAGGCCGTGTAACATTCAAGAACGTTGTAACCTTCAACATGGATGAATACGTAGGACTTCCCAAAGAGCATCACGAGAGTTATTGGTATTTCATGCATGACAATCTTTTCAACCATATTGATATCCCGAGAGAGAATATCAACATCTTAAACGGTTTAGCTGAGGATCCCGAAGCTGAGTGCGCAAGATACGAAGAAAAGATCAAGTCATACGGCGGTATTGACCTCTTCATGGGCGGATGCGGTGTAGACGGACATATCGCATTTAATGAGCCCTTCACATCACTTAATTCACGTACCGGCGTAAGAGACCTTACAGAAGATACAAGAATTGTTAACTCCAGATTCTTTGACAACGATCCCAACCAGGTTCCTTCAAAGGCTCTTTCTGTAGGTGTAGGCACCGTTACAGATTCCAAGGAAGTTATGATCCTCATCAACGGACATAATAAGGCTAGAGCTTTGGCAGCTGTAGTAGAGGGCGGCGTATCACAGATGTGGACCTTAAGTGCTCTTCAGCTCCATAACAACGCCATCATCGCATGCGATGAGCAGGCCTGCGGAGAATTAAAAGTAGATACTTATAAATATTTCCTTGACATTTATAAGGGTGAGAGGCTATGATATGATACCAAGGGAAGTCCGACTGCACCACCCGCTGCAAGCTTGCTTGTGAGCGGGTGGGCAGATCGGATGACCGCAAAACACCGAGAAGAAGCGGTT
>JAIKXA010000006.1 GCA_024684355.1 Lachnospiraceae bacterium | reverse complement strand
TATGATCTCCTTAAAATCAACATGCTCGGGAAGTCCGCCTACATTATGATGTGACTTTATAACTGCAGATTCTCCGCCGAGTCCGCTTTCTACAACATCGGGGTATATGGTACCCTGTGCCAGGAAATCCACAGCACCTATTTTCTTTGCTTCCTCTTCAAAAATGTTGATGAATTCTTCACCTATGATCTTTCTCTTTCTTTCAGGTTCGGTAACACCCTTAAGCTTTTCATAATATCTGTCCTGAGCATTTACCCTTATGAAATTAAGATCAAATTTACCGTTCGGTCCGAAGATCTGCTCTACTTCGTCACCTTCGTTTTTTCTCAAAAGACCGTGATCTACAAATACGCAGGTGAGCTGTTTTCCTATAGCTTTTGAAAGTATACCTGCCGCAACGGATGAATCAACACCTCCTGAAAGAGCCAGAAGCACACGACCGTCTCCGACCTTTTCCCTGATGGACTTTATACTGTTCTCCACAAATGAATCCATGCGCCATGTACCTGTACAACCGCAGATGTTCCTTACAAAATTAAAGAGCATCTTTGAACCTTCGGGAGTATGAAGGACTTCGGGATGGAACTGGATGGCATAAAGCTGTTTTTCAACACACTCTGCAGCTGCTACCGGGCAGTTAAGCGTGTGTGCGACCGATCTAAAACCGGGAGCCAATTTCGAAATATAGTCAAAATGACTCATCCAGCATACAGTATGCTGCATAACACCTTTAAACAAAGGTGATGTGATATCAAGATCAACCTCGGTTTTTCCGTATTCTCTCTGAGACGCACGCTCAACCTTGCCTCCGAGCACATGACTCATTAGCTGTGCGCCATAGCAGAGTCCGAGTACCGGTATGCCCAGTTCAAACAGCTCCTTTGAGCATGTGGCGGCATTCTCCTCATAGCAGCTCGAAGGACCGCCTGTAAGGATTATACCCATAGGTTCCATAGCCTTGATCTTTTCAAGGTCAGTCTTGTAAGAATATATCTCACAATACACATTGCACTCTCTTACCCTGCGGGCTACCAGCTGGTTATACTGACCGCCGAAATCAATGACAATTATCTTTTCCATATTTACTCCTATTAGGACAGGTTACTTCCTGTCACATTTGTACATCTCCATTTACCGGGTTGGGCACAAATATGTTCTGCCACCCGCTGTCCGCTACGCGCAGACTTTTTTGCGTTTTGCGAGCCGGATTTGCGAGCTGCAAAAAGGTCTGTAAGGATTTTGCGTATAGAGATATACTATAATATAAATACTAGCTCTAGATATGTCAAGGTCTTCGCAAAATCCGCTTATCTGCGGTGTGGCAGAATTTATTTGCGCCCGACCCGGACAAAACTGTATAAAAATGTGACAGGAAGAACCTTCCCCCTGTCACACCTTTGCAACAATCAATTATTTGTTCTGAAGTTTCTCATCAATAGCTGCTGCCGCAGTCTTTCCTGCACCCATAGCCAGGATAACGGTAGCTGCGCCTGTTACGGCATCACCGCCGGCATATACATAAGCCTTTGAAGTAGCACCCTTCTCATCTGCTATGATACAGCCCTTAGCATTTGTATCCAGACCTTCTGTGGTCTTCTTGATAAGGGGATTGGGAGTCTGACCGATAGCGATAACAGCTGTATCGATATCAAGTACATGTTCTGAACCCTTTATCTCAACGGGCTTTCTTCTGCCGCTTGCATCGGGCTCGCCAAGCTCCATGCTGAGTAACTCTACTCCCTTAAGCCATCCGTTCTCATCACCGATGAACTTTGTAGGATTCTCTAACAGCTTAAACTGGATACCCTCTTCCTCTGCATGCTCTACTTCTTCCTTACGTGCGGGAAGCTCTTCCTTGCCACGTCTGTATACGATATATACATTCTCTGCACCGAGACGCTTAGCACATCTTGCTGCATCCATAGCTACGTTTCCGCCGCCGAATACTGCCACATTCTTACCGCAGTAAACAGGAGTATCATACTCAGGGAATTTGTAACCCTTCATAAGGTTGATACGTGTAAGGAACTCATTTGCAGAATAAACTCCGTTAAGAGCTTCGCCTTCAATACGTAAGAACGAAGGAAGGCCTGCACCTGTACCAACGAATACGGCGTCAAACTGCTCTAAGAGCTCATCTACCATTAAGGTCTTTCCAATGATGGTATTGGTCTCGATCTTAACGCCTAAGCTCTTTAACTTGTCGATTTCCTTCTGAACGATGTTCTTGGGAAGACGGAACTCAGGGATACCATACATAAGCACACCGCCTGCTGTATGGAATGCTTCAAATATAGTTACGTCATAACCAAGCTTTACAAGGTCACCTGCTGCTGTAAGACCGGAAGGACCGGAACCTACTACTGCTACGCTCTTGCCGTTCTTCTTAACTTCAACAGCCTTGTCCTTACCATGCTGAAGATGGTAATCAGCTACGAATCTCTCTACACGTCCGATACCTACGGGCTCGCCCTTGATACCTCTTACACACTTTGACTCGCACTGCTTTTCCTGAGGACATACTCTTCCGCATACTGCAGGAAGTGCATTGGTCTCAGTGATCTTCTCATAAGCTTCCTCGAACTTTCTCTCTGCAACAAGTGCAAGAAACTCGGGGATCTTAACTGCTACGGGGCATCCTGTCATACAAGGTCTGTTCTTACAATTAAGACATCTCTGTGCCTCGTCTACTGCCATATCCTCTGTGTAGCCTGTTGCTACCTCTAAAAAGTTTTTATTTCTTACATCCGGTGCCTGTGCGGGCATAGGATTTTTAGTTAATGACATATTAGGCATTGCAGTGCTCCTTTCCTGTTATACGGCATCTTCCCTCTTCACAAGATCTCTTCTCATAAGGTTTAAACATCTGTGAACGCTTTAATGCTGCATCCCAGTCGATTTTATGTCCGTCAAAGTCTGGTCCGTCAACACATGCAAACTTTGTCTCGCCGCCAACGATAACCCTGCAGCCGCCACACATACCGGTACCATCGATCATTACGGGGTTCATGGAAACTGTAGTGGGGATATTGTACTGCTCTGTAACGCGGCATACTGCACGCATCATAACAAGGGGTCCGATGGCGATAACTTCGTCAAACTTCTCTCCTGCTTCAATTTCTTCCTTTAATCTGTCTGTAACGAAGCCTTGAAGTCCGTTTGAGCCGTCATCCGTAGTGATAATGAGCTTGTTTGATACGGCCTTCATTTCATCCTCAAGGATGATAAGTTCTTTGTTTCTGAAACCGGTGATAACGGTTACATCAGCACCGAGTGACTTTAATTTTTTAGCCTGGGGATAAGCGATAGCAGTACCGAGTCCGCCACCGATGATGGCTACCTTCTTGATATGATCAAGAGGTGTGGGCATACCCAGAGGGCCTGCAAAATCAAGGATCGACTCTCCGGCCTTCATAGCTGCCAGATCCTTTGTTGTCTTTCCTACTGCCTGGATGATAATGGTTACGGTTCCTTTTTCTCTGTCAAAATCCGATACTGTAAAAGGAACTCTCTCACCAAACTCGTCAATTCTTAAGATAACGAACTGACCGGGCTCTGCCTTCTTTGCTACAAGAGGTGCTTCGATCTCCATCAGGAATACCTGAGGATTCAGATCTTCTTTTCTGATAATCTTGTAAGACATTTTTTTCTCCTTCATTTGTCCTGGAATACAAGTGACATTTTCATGTTGTTAAATAAAAACCAATTAGGGATATACTATCAAAATTTTTTCAAATTGTAAAGAAAAAAATCAAGAAATGACAGGAGCGTTAAATCTCCTGCCATTTGCTGTATAATTCCGTTTTTTGATCAATCAGAGCACCATCGCGGTGATTGAATATTATCTTATTATAATGCTCTCTCTCTCGGGTCCTACAGAAACATATTTAATGAAGCATCCTATCTCCTTCTCGATATAGAGAACATACTTCTTAGCTGCCTCAGGGAGATCATCCCATTTCCTGGCCTTTGAGATGTCGCAGTTCCAGCCGTCCATGTATTCTATCACGGGCTCTGCTGAATTAAGTGCTGTAGGGAACGGGAACCTGTCGGTTTCTTTTCCGTTAACCTTATACTTTGTACATACAGGGATCTTCTCCATATAGCTTAATACATCAAGCTTGGTAAGAGCTATATCGGTAGCACCCTGGCACTCTACACCGTAACGTGTAGCAACAATATCTATCGGACCTACTCTACGAGGTCTTCCGGTCTTTGCTCCGTATTCCTGACCTTCGGCTCTGAGCTTTTCAGCCTCTTCACCGAACATCTCACATACAAAAGGACCCTCGCCAACACAAGTAGAGTATGCCTTAACAACACCTATAACGCTGTCTATCCTTGCTGAAGGAAGTCCTGAACCTACAGGTGCAAAGCTTGCCAGTGTATTTGAAGATGTGGTATAAGGAATGATACCGTAATCAAGGTCACGTAATGCTCCGAGCTGTGCCTCGAACAGAATGTTCTTTCCGTCCTTTACCGCCTTCTTTAATATCTCACCCGTATCAGCTACATAAGGCTTGATCTTCTCGCAATACTCATCGAGCCATGCCTTTAAGTCCTCGATGGTAACAGGCTTAGCTCCGTATACCTTTTCAATTGTAAGATTTTTCCACTCAAGCAGGTCCTTTAAATGCTCCATGAGCTCCTCAGGATAGAAAAGTTCTCCGGCAAGTATGGTCTTTTTTGAATACTTGTCCGAATAGAAAGGAGCGATACCCTGCTTGGTCGAACCGTATTTCTTATCGGCAAGTCTTGCCTCTTCAAGTCCGTCCAGATCTCTGTGCCAAGGCAGTAACAGTGAGGCTCTGTCGCTTATCTTAAGATTATCGGGACCGACAGCAACGCCTTTTGCTCTTACATCCTCCACTTCCTTCATGAGATTTTCAGGATCGAGCGCAACTCCGTTTCCGAGTATATTGATCGTGTCCTTTCTGAATATTCCTGACGGAAGAAGATGAAGTGCGAACTTTCCATATTCGTTTATTACGGTATGGCCTGCGTTTCCGCCGCCCTGATAACGTACTACAACTTGGTAATCCTTGGTTACCAGATCGACCATACGGCCCTTACCTTCATCGCCCCAGTTAATGCCTACTATAGCACAGTTTGACATATGTTATTCCAGCCTTTCTGATTGTATCTAAACCAATAAACCTTTTTACACACTAAAGAATCTATAGGGCTTCCCCTCGAAGGGAAGCTGTCAGCCAACGGCTGACGGATGAGGTGTTTATCTAACCTCAAACATAAGTGAGAAATATAATATCACATCTATTTAAAAAACGCAAGTAAGGTGGCACGCCTGTTTTAGACCTGCCACCTGACATATTTTTTGCCGTTCAAATACTGATCCGACTTATAAATACACTATACTGCAGGTATCCACCTCATCAGTCTGCTCCGCAGACAGCTTCCCTTCGCCAGGGACGGCATCAAGCCACTACGTGGCTCGATGTATCCCCTCAAGGGGAAGGCTTTGATGAAGAAGGTGTATCGCAGACGGATATAACAGTTCCCTCAATTGTTGCTACTGAGTCTGACGCTGATATAACAAACACTTCACCTGATGGGACAGAGTATACTTTGGGTATAACAGGAACATCGGTTGCTGAGACTGAGTATAACCCGGACACAACAAACACTGTGCTTACTGAGAGCGAGCATGATCATGGTATCGGACATATCCTTCTTATCATCTGGCTTAGCGGCTGTATTCTT
>JAIKXA010000166.1 GCA_024684355.1 Lachnospiraceae bacterium | reverse complement strand
GTATTTTCTGCGGCAGGTGACAGGGGACGGTTCTCTGTTACATTTTTTGGAAAAAACGTAACAGAGAACCGTCCCCTGTTACACACAGAAACCGGCAGATAAGGGGATATCATCCGGGAAATACATTGGCTGGAGAGAAAGATTTAGGAAAGCAGAGAAACAGACACAATAAAAGGCGGGCCATTTTAAAGTGGCCCGTCTTATTTATTGTTGTTCTTTTTTTCTGGTCAGTACATCGTCCATATTGATCCCGTATACTTCGGTATGGGCATACATTATAATATCTTCTTTTTGTTTCAGACTGTTTGCATATGCCTGCGGATTTCCCTCGTAAATAAATACTACATGATCGAATTTTTTTATATCTTCCTCTGCAATGTCTTGATTATACCATGAACCATCTTCCTTATCTTCAATCCATCCGGAAAGCCCGTTTGTAATAAAGATTTCCCGGTCAAGATTTGTACAGCTTGAAATAAACGTTAAGTTCAGCTTCAAATACTGTTCCAAGATCATTTGCGGATGATATTTTGTTTCCAGATCGGTCAGCCAGTCAGGATGGTCCTCCTCTTTTTGACCGCTGGAGAGATGAACTATATCGATATTATTGCATTTGTCAAAATCAATGGAATCATAGAACGCTTCGTCTGTAAAAATGAATGCCCTGAGTTCATAAACACAGTTGTAGTATTTGGTGTGGCTGATCTCAACCAATTTGCTCAAAGCTTCGTTTATTTTCTCGTAATCTGTACTGTATAAGTAGAGATTATAATAACTGACCTGGGGCTCCGGACTTGCAGGGTCTTTGTATAAATGAAATTTTGTAAAATAACCGCTTAAAAATTCGTCATATTCCTTTTTCAGGTGTATTTCATCCTTCATCGTGGTATACTGATAATCGATTTCTACAGTTCTGGTAACAGTCTGGTAGGCTTGCGTGCGTTGATCATACAAAGTGTATCCGTCATAATAATTCCCGTTTATGGTTATGTTGTACTTCGAATTTGTTATTTCTAAGCGATAGCGGTGGCCTTTTTTTATTTTTGCATATTTGCCGCCGAAAATGCTCGTTCCTCCGTCAATTCCCGGACGGGTTTCCGTTGTATGCGTCAGATCATACTTCCCGAGTACTGTGACTTCTACCTCATCGTTGTACTTGTTATACATATAATCCTGTACGTATTTGATGATTTCTTTTTCATTTAGCGGATGCTCCTCAACTTCCCCGGTTATATCGGGGTCTTCTGTGGCACATCCCGTAAGACAGATTATGATGATCAGCGATATTAAGATGATAATCCTATTCTTCAAATTATTTCACCTCCCGGCATGCGATGGAATGTGGCGTTGGGACAGCAGGAGACAGAAGGAACCGGGTTATGGTCCTCAGTTTGATTTTAACAGAAAGCCTCCCGTTTTGCAAGAAGTGACAGGGGACTGTTTTCAATTACCAATTCTGTTGACACTTAAGAATACCATTTGTATAATGTAACTACTATTAGATTCGACATTGATTGTAGTTACTTTTTTTTGGAAGGAAAGATTTATGAAATTGCTTGGAAATCTCATTTGGTTTTTGTTTGGCGGCTTTATCGGCGCAGTAATGTGGGCGATAGTCGGATTTTTGTGGTGCTGCACCGTTGTGGGAATCCCTATAGGAGTACAGTGCTTTAAAGCGGCTATACTTGTCCTTTGGCCGTTTGGAAAGGAAGTGGAGTATGGCGGAGGAACAGTCAAGTTTCTCGTAAATGTCTTATGGATCATCTTCGGCGGATTTGAACTGGCGGTTTTGCATCTGGTGATCGGTGGAATTTATTGCATAACGGTAGTCGGTATACCATTCGGGCTGCAGCATTTTAAAATGGCCAAGCTCGCGTTTATGCCGGTCGGTGCCAGGATTATATAGAAAGAGGGAATCAGGTTATGGCAGATGAAATAAATGATCGTATCGAAGAATTGTTAAATACTCCCTGCTGGATAATCGATATCCTGCCGAGGCGCGTTCCGGAGGATAAAGCTAAGGAGTATGCAGAACTGGAAAAGGTTTTCCTGTATACGGAGAATTTGAAGAGAAAATTCTATAATGCGCTGATGAAGCTTCGATGCTATTTTGATTTTAAAATCGTAATGCCAGAGTGTGATGCTACAGTTTATAAATTATGGGGACTTGTCGGCCACAAGAATCTTCAGATAATAGTGGGCGAGGCCTTGCTCGTTTTAGATCCGGATGATATGTATATGAGCCTGTATAATCCCTCAGATGATATGCTGGAGCTTGTAAAAAGTATCGCGGCTACCGAGGGTATGTGCGTATGGAAAAGCTGAGGATGTAACAGGGGACGGTTCTCTGTTGCAAAAATGAAAAAATACCGTTTTCCCCAAACGAAAGCATTATGTTACAGAGAACCGTCCCCTGTCACGTTCATCACTAATCACACAATAAGGAAAACAATATGGAAATAAAGAAAATTTATTTTGATATGGATGGCGTGCTGGCTGATTTTGCTCGCGGAGTAAGAGAAATCTGCCGGCTTGAACCCATATCACAGAACGCAAAAAATAATGATTCTGCCAAGGAAGACAGGATGTGGAATGCGATAAGAGACGCCGGACATTTCTATGATAAGCTGGAGCTCATGCCCGGGGCGAAGGAGATGTTTGACGAGCTATATAACAGGTATGGCGATAAATGCGAGATCCTCACCGGTATTCCGAAGCCGAAGCGCGGCATTGACAGTGCCGGAGATGACAAGAAGGCTTGGGTTAAAAGGCTGCTGTCTGATAAAATAAAGGTAAACATCGTATATCGCGAGGAAAAAGCCCGCTTCTGTACCGGGAAGGACTGCATCCTGATCGATGATTTTACGAAAAACATCCGCGAATGGGAAGCGATGGGAGGTACCGGTATTCTGAATAACAGTTCCGGCGAAACTATGGCAGAGCTTGAAAAATTGGGCATTCTCGGAAAATCCAATATTGTTTTGACAGGCATGCCGGCATCCGGGAAAAGTACTGTTGGCGTCATTCTGGCTAAGATGCTTGGCAAGGATTTCCTGGATACGGATCTTGTGATACAGCAGCGTGAGCATGCGCTTCTTTGCGAGATCATAGAGCAGAGGGGAGTAGATGCTTTCCTTAAAAGCGAGGAAGAAGCGGCGCTTTCCATCAGTCCCGTAAATACGGTGATCGCTACCGGCGGCAGCGTGGTATACAGCGAAAAAGCGATGCAGTATCTGTCCGGGATAGCCACAGTCATTTATCTTAAAGCCGATAAGGATGAAATAACCCGCAGACTGCGTAATATCAAGGAACGCGGTGTGGTACTTAAGGATGGAGAAAATTTTGATGATATGTACGATCATCGCTGTGTTCTTTATGAAAAATACGCGGATATCGTCATCGAAGAAGACGGTTCGGGTATAGAGGGGACTATCGGGAAGATAATTCTTTCATGTAACAAAAGGAAAGAGAGGTACCAAATACATGGATGCACTTGAAGCGATTTTTACAAGACGCAGCACCAGAAAGTATTCTGATGAGATGCCGTCACGGGAGCTTATCGAAAAAGTGGTGGAAGCTGGCAGATTTGCGCCGAGCGGTCATGACAACCAGACCTCGCATTTTATTGTTTTTACGGACAAAAAAGTGCTCGATGAGCTTGCGGATATGGTGCAGAACGAATTTGCCAAGATGGAAGAGACCGATGAGATGTACGTTTCCCTGAAAAGATGCATCGTGGTTTCAAAAAGAGGCAAATTTGTGTTCCATTACGGAGCACCGGTATTTATATCGGTTTCCAATAAAAAAGGCTACGGAAATGCTATGGCTGACAGTGCATGTGCCATCGAAAACATGATGATTGCCGCAAATGCACTGGACCTTGGCTCCTGCTGGATTAACCAGCTGCACTGGCTCGATGAAAATAAGACTATACGCGATTTTATGATAAGGCATGGTCTTAAAGAAGATGAAACCATAACCGGAGGCCTTATAATAGGTTATCCATTTAACGACAAATTAAACAGATCGACGCCGGAAAGAAAAGGCAACACGGTTACATGGGATCAAATCTTGTTATTTCAATAGTACGAAGCCTAATTTCATTTAATCAAAGCCTGCATATTCTTTCAACTGGAATACACCGTACATAGCATATTTGGGCTTGAGGAGAGTATCATACAATAGAGGTTTGTATTCTTTTCTCCATGACATGCTATCGGTTATACCCCAGAATGTCAGCGCATCCATCTTGATAGTCCCGGCATCCACACGCTCGAATAAACCGTTGATGAGGTCATAGTAGAAACGGCCCTGTTTCCTTAAATTCTCATCTGTGCCAGCCTGAGGAGCCTGATATTTGCCCAAACATACATCAAGTTCGGTAAGCTGAAGCTTTAAGCCTGTCTCGGCAAGTTTGTCTATAGTTTTGAAATACTGATCAAGACTGTCGGAAGTGTAGAGGTGCGCCTGCAGTCCGATGCCGTCGATCAAATACCTGCCGTCCTCATCTACCAGAGTGTTTACGAAATCATACAATGTCTGTGTCTTAAACTGCTCGTTGTAATCATTATAATACAGGTCAATGCTTTCGGGCGCGTATTTGTCAGCATAGTAGAATGCATACCACAGATAGTCTTCGCCTATAATCTGAGTCCAGCGGTTCGAACGCTTCGTACCGTTTTCCATCAATGCTTCATTTACGATATCATAAGCATAGAAGAGGTCGGTGTAGCCTAACTCGTCAATGGTCTGGAAAACATTTTTGATGTAGATTTCCATTCTGTTCAGCATGACATCGCGGTCTACGAGGTCCTTATTCTGGTCAAAATCCTCATGGAATATCCAATCGGGTGTCTGGCTGTACCAGATAAGAGTATGGCCTCTCATGGAAAATTCGTTTTCTGCGGCAAATTTCAACATCTTTAAAGCGTCGGAATTAAATTCGATAACAAGTTCGCCGCTTTCCTGGCTCTTTTTCTTGTTGAAAATATAATCGGGCTTCATGGAATTTTCCATGGTCACGCTGTTAAAATTGTTTAACAGAAGCTTCTTTACACCGGCGCGGTCGATCATCTGTGAATTTAAACAGGTACCAACCTTCATTCCGTGCTCTGCGAACAGATCGATAAGGCTCATGCCTTCGATCGGGTCGGGAGTGGGAGTAGGAGTGGCTGTGGGTGCTTCGGTGGGAGCTTCCGTAGGTGTCACTTCAGCGGTGGGTTCCGGGGTAACAGCTTCGGTCGGAGTAGCTTCAGGTGTTGCCGGAACATCGGTAATTGTTGAATTGGTAGGTTCTGTGTTTTTCTCGCTGCATCCCGCAAATGATAAAACCATCACTGCTACGAGCAGCACTGCAAATAATTTCTTCATTTCCCAATAGTCCTCTCATAGTTTTTTGACTGTATAATAATATACTATATGTCGGACTGTTCATAATAGTAAAATAAAGGCAAATTTTTGATATATCTTGCCCATTTTTGGTGATAGGGGCCGGTTTTTGTCACATTTTTTCGGAGAAAACGCAACAGGGTGACAGGGGACGGTTCTCTGTCACATTTTTTCGGAGAAAACGCAACAGAGAACCGTCCCCTGTCACCCCCCCTGTCACCCCCTGTCACACGATTCTGTCATACGACTTCCACAAAACGGAAAATTCCTTAAATTAAGTATATTATTTTGGGGAATTATGTAGTATAATAATTCTAGTGTTTATTTGTTTTGGAGAACTTTTTGAAGATTTTTGGTGACAGAGAACCGTCCCCTGTCACATGTATGCGGCAAAAAAATGTAACAGAGAACCGTCCCCTGTTACAAAATGATACCGATTAGGAGCAAATTATGAACAAAAACTGCAATTGGCTTGAAAATGCCGTATTTTATGAGATATACCCGCAGTCGTTTAAGGATACTGACGGTGACGGGATAGGAAATATTAACGGCATCACAGAAAACCTTGAATACATAAAGGGGCTGGGATGTAACGCTATCTGGATCAATCCCTGCTTTGATTCGCCGTTCGGTGACGCGGGATACGACGTTTCGGATTATTATAAAGTGGCACCGCGTTACGGGACCAATGATGACCTGGCGGCTCTGTTTGACGAAGCTCATAAGCTTGGGATCCACATTCTGCTGGACCTTGTGCCCGGGCATACTTCCTGGGACCACCCTTGGTTTAAGGAGAGTATGAAGGCTGAAAAAAATGAATACACCGACCGCTATATCTGGACCGATAATATCTGGGAGTCTCCCGAAGGGTACGGGTCACTGCGCGGCATTTCGGACCGCGACGGAAGCTGTCTGGTAAACTTTTTCAGTCATCAGCCCGCACTTAATTACGGGTTTTACAAGCCTGACCGTCCGTGGCAGCAGCCGATGGATTCCGAAGGCGCCATGGCTACTCGCAACGAAGTGAAAAATATAATGAGATTCTGGCTGTCAAAAGGATGCGACGGTTTCCGTGTAGATATGGCGGGCGCTATGGTAAAAAATGATGAGAACGGCAAAGGCACTATAGCTTTATGGCAGGATATCAGAAGCTTCCTTAATGAGGAATTCCCCGAGGCAGTGCTCGTGTCCGAGTGGGGAGAGCCGGATAAGAGTATTGAGGCCGGCTTCCATATGGATTTCCTGCTCCATTTCGGCCCGTCTCATTATAATGATCTTTTCCGTTGTGACGCTCCGTTTTTCTGCGGAAAAGGCGATGCTTCCCTGTTTGTAAAAAAATATCTTGAAAGCTATCAAAAAGCCGACGGTAACGGTTTTATCTGCATCCCTTCAGGCAATCACGATATGGACAGGTTAAGAAAGTATGTAGACGGTGATCTGGCCAAGATGGCTTTTGCATTTTTGCTTTCCATGCCCGGAGCGCCGTACATTTATTACGGTGATGAGATAGGCATGAGATATATTGAGGGGCTTACGTCGGTAGAGGGCGGATATAACCGCACCGGTTCAAGATCTCCTATGCAGTGGAACAGAGATCTTAATGCCGGTTTTTCAACTAAAACATATGACAAAACAACTGCTGCATCCCTTAAAAACGGCAGCTGTCTGTATGTACCCATAGATCCCGACGAAGACAGACCCAATGTCGCTGACCAGCTTGCAGATGAAAATTCTTTGCTTAATGAAGTTAAAAAACTCATATCCGTGCGGCAGTCGCATAAAGCTTTGATGAATTCCGGGGAAATAGAATTCTTATGTGACGGAGCACCGGGAAAACCTTTGGTATATGTCAGGTCATCAGGGGAAGAGCAGATATTGGCGGCTGTTAATCCTACCGACAATGACTATGAACTTGAGATACCGGAGTTTCTTAAAAAAACAGCTATAGAAAAACAATCAGATATCGCCGTGAGCACGATATATAATCTTGGCAATAAACCGGTCTTAACCGGTACACGCTGTATCATAAAAGCAAGATCGACATTTTTTATATAATTCAAAAAATCATGCATTCCGGAAAGGAAGGTAGCTTATGGTTAAATGGATATTTCTTGTTGATTCGGATACTGTATCCCTTAAAAGCGTAGGTCAGGTTTTGAGCCGCAATAACATGAGAGTTACTGCGTTTAAAAACGGTGATGTGCTGATCAATTACCTTAGGGGAAACAATAATCCCGATATGATCATCATCGATTCCGAGGTAGTAGGCGACAGATGTGTGGACACCATCAATGCGGTAAAAGAGCTCGTTTCGGAAAATGTTCCCATTGTACTGTTTAAGAACAAGACCAGCAGGGATGATGAGATCATGTACGGCGAAATGGGTGTGGCCGGATGTCTCAGCAAAACTATCGACAGTGATGAGCTTATCAAGAAGATCAATATGATCTTTGATAAAAAGCTTGATTATGATGAGGTTATGCAGCCTTTTGACATCGAGCATGACGGCTCGAAAAAGGAAGAGCTGACATCGCTTGCACGTTACTCTGATCTGTTAAAAGAGCATGACATGTCAAATAAAGCACTGCTGTTAAACCGCGACGAGTTTGTACACGTATACCGCTTTATCATGCGTTATATCAAGCGTTACAACAAAAATGCATGCAATCTTTTCCTGACCATCAACAATGTTGCCACAAGGGATGATGACGAGTTTGAAGAGCTGAAAGAAGAGTTACTTAATCACATAATCCATATGCTCAGAAAGAGCGATATAGTTACCAGACCTACGGAAAACCAGATCATGGTGCTGCTTACCGATATCAAGGAAGTTTATATAGAACAGGTTGTCGGAAGTATCATGAGCACATGGTATTCGAGGCATGAGAACAAGATCACCATTTCCTACGAGGTCCATTTTGAAAGCTTCACGGACAGCGAATTCGGAAAGAATGAAAAGATCAAGGTTATGATCGTAGATGATGATTTCCTTAATCTTAAGATGGCTTCATTCATCCTGGAGAAAAACGGGATCGAAGTGATCACCATGAAGTCCGGGAAGGAGCTCCTCGAAAAGATCAAAGACAACAAACCTGACCTTATCCTGCTGGATGTAAATATGCCCGAGATGGACGGATTTGAAACGCTTGAAAGACTGCGTGCGCAGGAGGAAAGCTCTCTTGAGATACCGATCATCTTCTTAACCGGAGATGACAGCAATGAGACCGAGACAAAGGGTCTGGCTTTGGGTGCCATGGATTTTATAAAAAAGCCTTTCGTGCCCAACGTTCTTATCCTGCGTGTAAGACATACCGTAGAACTCAGCAGGCTTCAGCTTAACCTCGAGCAGGAAGTAGCAAAGAAGACAAAAGAGATGGAATCCCTTTTCCTGCATGTCGTACAGTCCCTTGCCGATGCGATAGACGCCAAGGACACATATACCAACGGTCATTCGGATCGTGTGGCAAGATACGCCAGGGAGATAGCCAAGAGATACGGGTATTCGTCTTCGGATCAGGATAATATCTACATCATGGGCATACTTCATGATGTAGGAAAGATCGGTGTTCCCGATGCGGTCATCAATAAGCCCGCAAAGCTTACCGATGACGAGTTTGCTCTTATTAAAAATCATCCTGTTATGGGTGCCAGGATACTTAAAAATATTAAGGAGCTTCCGAAACTGTTTACGGGAGCACGCTGGCATCATGAGAGGTTTGACGGCAGAGGGTATCCGGACGGCTTGGCCGGAACCGATATACCTGAAGAGGCCAGGATAATAGCCGTAGCTGACGCATATGATGCTATGACGAGCCGCAGAAGCTACCGTGACCCGCTGCCTCAGGACACAGTCCGTGCCGAAATAGAAAAGTGTTCCGGAGTCCAGTTTGATCCTGCTTTTGCTAAGATCATGATAGAAATGATAGACGAAGATGTGGCATATGAGATGAGGGAGAAATAACGGATGGAACGTAATGCTCTGCTTATTTTCGTATTGATATTTCTGGTGATCTTGCTGAGCGTAGGTTCGTTTTTGCTTAACAGGAGACGCAGAAGAAAGTTAAACAATACGACGCATACGCGGATATACGACAGAACGAGACCTGCAAAAGCAAAGATATCTATCGGCGAAGTTTATCCGTACCTTATAAGCTACGCGGCCAATAAGCTGTCGACCCAAAATAAGTCCGATGATAATATCTATACCGAGGACGGGCAGCTGAGAGACGATGTTAAGGAAAGTATTGCATCTTCAAGGCAGGAAATACAAAGCTTTTTACAGGATCACAGTGAAGAGTTCGAGGAAAAGCTTAAGGACGCATCTTTCCTTGATGCTTCGGGGAAGCTCGATCCGGCGGGTGTCGATCTGGTTGCGGAAGAATTATATGATTTTGTAATTAATATGAAGATATCACCCGTCTCTTAGCGCAGCGAAGGCGGATGGACAAGATAATACCACATGAAGGTATGGATAATACATACAGCAATATGTTACCATGGACTCGTACCGGAATTTGATAATGATCAGTCTTATATAACAATAAGCCGGCGATAAGTTAACAACTTTTCAGGTGTATCACAAAAAACGAGGAGGAAATGTATGGTAACGGGTATTGCGCATGTGGCATTTAATGTAAAGGATATGGATAAGTCTATAGGGTTCTATGAGAAGACACTGGGGTTCAAGCGTGCATTTGATATCCCGAAGCCCGAAAACGGTGAGCCCTGGATCGTTTATCTGTACGCGGGCGGAGGCCAGTTTATAGAGCTCTTCTACGGCGGAACAAAAGAGATACCTTATAAGGACGAGAATATCGGATTTTTCCATCTCTGCGTAGCGGTTGATGATTTACATGAGATCTGGAAAAAGATAGTGGAGACCGGTGCTCCTCAGGATGATGCTCCCAAGCAGGGTGCCGATTTTAACTGGCAGTGCTGGACCCACGATCCGGACGGCAATAAAATAGAGCTTATGCAGATCGATGAGAGAAGCCCTCAGATGCAGTTTATAAAGAATATGAAATAAAACAAAAACGTGTACCTGTCGTATAAACGGCAGGTATTTTTTTGTAGCATTTTGACAGGCTATGTGGTAAAATATATACTGATGTAATATTGATAGTACGAGCAATTCGTGAATGCCCGTAAAGCAGTCAGGGTAACCGCGAAACAGTTTGTTGTCAGTTTGATGGGGTACAAGGAGAAGGTATGAAGAGGATTACAAAAACTGCGGTTTTTTCGCTTTTACTTATTTTGTCGCTTATAGCACCGTTTGTTTTACAGGAAACAAAGGAAGTAAAAGCCGCATCCGATGCAGCAACTAAAAAAACAGTACGTGCGGCAACGGAAAAACAGCTTAAAGCCGCCTTAAAGAATCCTGATGTAAGCACTGTCGTCTTCAGAACAGTATCTTACAAAGATATAACCATTAAATCGAGCAAAGCAAGAAAAAAGAAGATCATTATCGATGCTCCGAATGCAGTGATCACCAATACAGCTAAGTTTAAAAAGGTGGAAGTGATCAAGGCTAAAAAGTATATTGAAGCGGTATCAGGTAATACCATTAAGCTTTCATCGGGTGCATATATGCTGGTGGGAGAAGGAGTTAAAGTTAAAAAACTTGTTTCAACAGAAGCACCTGTATATTATGATATCAGGAAAAACGGTTCTATAAATAGCATAAAGATAGCTGATAAAACACATAAGAGTACTTTTGATAAAGAAACAAGGACGCTCACATTTGATACGGTGGGGATATGGACTTCCTATGATGCTGATTATTACGGAACCACAGAGAATCTGGTAACGGAAGAATATCCTATACATTATACAATGGTCCTCGATGAGAGCGGAAGGATATTTAGGTCATCTTATACAGGCTGGGCGACCGAACTGCGTGATGAAAACAAGTACGATGAAAACGGAAACCGTATTGAGTGGAAACAATATGACGCCGGCTCGGGAGATCTGGAACTGACAGGTTATTATGATTATGTCTACGAGGATTATAAGGTTGTTGAGGAAATAGATCATGCCTTTGCACCGACCGTTGTCACATATAAAAATGTATATGACAAGGACGGAAGATTGACTGAAGCTCATAATTCAAGTCAGTATTTCAGTGAAGACATAAGTTATTCTTATGATGACAACGGGCTTATGATATACGAAGAGACAACAAAGATGTGGTTCTCCGCTGACGGAAGTCTTTCAAGCAGAAAAAGCTGGAACATAACTTATACATTTGATAAAAACGGATTTTTGTTATCAAAGGAAGAATATCTGATCGATGATCATTTAAAACGTATAAGTACCTACGAATACGATAAGGTGCATAACATGGTCCATGAGACACATATCTCAAAGACATTGATAGGGGATCTTACGGAATCAATGGATACGGAATACGGATTACGATATGAATACGATGAACTGGGTATGGAAACGAAGGTATTAACAGAAATGCCCTAAGGAGTAGAAAATGCAAAGATCGGGAGATAAACCGGCCGGAAATGCATACAATAACGTAATGTATGCATCGAAAATATTCTTTTTCATGTTTCTGGCGTTTACCATAATGTTTATGGTAATCTACAGTATTTTTGACAAAGAAAGCACAATACATAGGGACGAGCGTCGGTTCATAGAAAGCTGGACCGTGGTGGACGCAGAAGGCAATACTTTTGAGACCGGACGCACTTTCAGAGACAATAAGGTATATAACGGTGATTTTACCGTTACGTCAAAGCTGCCTGACAATATCTATAATAATCAGGTGCTTTGTTTTAGTGCTTATACTGAAGTTTCTGTATATATAGGCGGGGAAAAGAGCCGTGAATTGACCATTATAGATGATTCTTCAATACCCGGGGGGCATGTAAAATCATTTTATGTTACCATACCGCTTTATGACGAGGACAGCGGACAGGAGATAAAGATAGTCAGAAATACGAGTTTCAGTCGTCCCGAGGTAGTACCTGAGACATTCGTGACAACAGTAAACGGAGTATACTCCTTCCTGTTTGAGAGATATGGTTTTTCCTTCTGTTTTGCGTTAGTGCTTTTGGCATTTTCTTTGATCGTTATATTTATAGGACTTGGACTTATGGTCTGGTATCGTCAGAAGATGAAGATGCTCTACGGTGCTCTCGGTGTATTTATAGTAGCTGCATGGCTGGTTACCAACTCATTTTTGTATCCGTTTACATTCGGACATTACCATGTTGACGGAATAGCCAATTACATGTTCTGTTTGCTGATGCCTTTCGGCTTCATCCTGTATGTTAATTCGGTACAGCGTGCACGCTATAAGAGGATAATGTCGATACTTCTTATCTGTTGTTCGATAAATACCGCATTCTGGACCGTGCTGCATTTTACCGGGATACAGCCCTTTAACAAGTCGCTTGTACCTATTGATATCGTACTCGGCATTCTCGTTTTAACAGGATTTATTATACTTATCGTTGATATCAAAAAAGGAAACTTCAGCAAATACAAGTACACGGTCATCGGTTTCCTCGGATTCCTTGTATTCTGTACCGCTGAGATATATGTTCTCATGTTTATGACTTTAAAGAGCGATGATCTGCCCATGCTGATAGGTCTTGCGTTCCTGCTCGTATTTGTCGTTATCCAGCAGGTTGACGATCTGAAGAAGATATACGAGGAGAAGCAGAGAGCTGTTGATCTGTCCGATGCAAAGACAAAGTTCTTAGCCAGCATGTCACACGAGATCCGTACGCCTATCAACTCCATCCTCGGTATGAATGAGATAATCTTAAAGGAAAACAAGGATGAAGTCATCGACCAGTATGCAAAGACGGTCAGAAGTTCGGGACATATGTTGCTTACTCTGGTTAACGATGTACTTGATTTCTCTAAGATAGAAGCGGGTAAAATGGAGATACTCGAGGAAGAATACAGCTTTTCGAAAGTCCTTTCCGAGACCATGCCCATGCTATTGGAAAGAGCGGAGAATAAGTCGCTTTTACTTAAGACTCATATTAATACAGATATACCTGACGGACAGATAGGTGACGAATCAAGGCTCAAACAGATATTGGTCAATATAATCAGCAATGCGGTAAAATATACGGATAAAGGCTCGATAGATGTAACATTTGACGGAAGCTATACGGATGAGAAGAGCTTTGAGCTTAAGATATCGGTTAAGGATACAGGACGCGGTATCAAGAAGGACGAGATCAACACACTGTTTGATGCGTTTGCCAGAGCGGACCGTAAGCAGAACAGCAGTATAGAGGGTACAGGACTGGGACTTACAATAGTCAAGAGCATCGTTGATTCCATGGGCGGAGAGATAACTGTGTACAGCGAATACGGAAAAGGTTCCGAGTTCCGCGTAACCATACCTGTAGGAGTATTTGACAGTACCCCTGCAAAAGAGGATTATTCCAATAAAGACAGCAATTCGGAAAAAGCATATGTATGTGACTATACCTCCGATGCGCATATCCTGGCAGTGGACGACAATAATTCCAACCTGACTATAGTCAGATTGTTCTTAAAGGATACAGGCATAGATACAGAGCTTTGCAGTACAGGTACGGAAGCTGTGGAGTTATGTAAGAGGAAAAAGTATGATCTTATTCTACTTGACCACATGATGCCGGATCCCGACGGTATGGAGACACTTAAATTGATAAAGAGTGAAACTGATTCACTAAATAAGGATACAAAGGTTATTGTGCTTACAGCGAATGCAGTATCCGGCAGCAGGGAAATGTATATGGCAGCAGGTTTTACGGATTATCTGGTAAAGCCTATGGATTCCAAGAAGCTGATAAATACGGTAAAGAAATACCTGCCTGAGGAAAAGGTACATCTTAAGCAGGAAGAAAGCCAGACTGTAAATAACGATAAGGACGAATATATCGGGCAGCAGAGCAATGCTTTGAAAACCGACGGATCTTTAAAGGAGCGCTTATTATCGGTTCTACCGGATATGGATTATGATAATGCACTTTTGCACTGTGCGGGAGATGAAGATATTTTAGCTGAGATACTTACAGATTTCTCCAATGCATGCGAAGGTAAGATAAATGACCTTAAGTCTTTTATACAGACCAAGGATTATAAGTCATATCTGATAAGTGTGCATGCCATAAAGGGCAATCTTGCTACAGTGGGCTTAATGAAGCAGAGTGAGAGAGCAAAGAAGCATGAATTCGCCGTTAAAGAGGATAATATAAGCTTTATCCTGGAGGATTTCGAAGGCTTCATAGCTGAGTATAAGGATGTAAGTTATAAGATAGCCGGATGTGTTAAGGGATAATACCGTCACCTATTGTGTACAGACCGCTGAAGGATGAAAAATGGCGAAGAAGAATAAAAACATAAAATATAAGAAGATGCTTCCGGCCACACCTGCGGATTTAACAGAGGATAACGGGTTTAAACCGTATGATTTTGAACCTCTTAAAACTTCAATCCAGAATTTTGAGTTCTTTAGCATATTCAATGAATGTAAGAAAAGAAATAAGGGCTTGTTTGCAGATCAGTCTTCTGCTAGCAGCTCAAGCTTTTCATATGATCTGTACAAGATGGAAAAGAACTATCCGTCCCCGAAACGTAAAAGGCGAAGTACGGAAGAACTATATAAAAGTACGGAAAAATTATCCAGACAGTTATGGATTGATATAGCAATATGTGCCATACCGATGGCGGTATGTATTTTTCTCTTTGCAGGGCTGATCATTAATTTCATTATCGAAATATTTAAGCCTGCTGATGAAACTGTTGATCTCTTTACAAAGATTTTTAAATTTGTGTTAAGAGAGATCGTACTTATCGGAATAATAATCCTGATAACTAAGATAAACAGCTGGCGTAAGAATACAAAAAGACTTGAGAGTCATCCTTATTACGAACTGTGTAAAAACCTTACGATGACTGATGCATCAAAGGTTACACTGACATATCCGACCAAGAGGATTGAAGAAAGCTATAGGAAGTATAAGAGTATCATCTCCGAGGAATGGAGGATCACATCACACGATTTTATAACTAACAGATGGTTCAGGATGAGACCGTATGAATTTGATTTCCCCAATTACGGACGTTATATATTTTATGTTGAAGTAAAGTATAAGAGTTGTTTTCCTGATTACCCGGCTTTGATAAGCATAGAAGATGAGATCGGATACCTGTCATTTATGGCTAAGGATGATCATAGGGCTAAATTACCTCTTTCGGATTATAAGAATATGATCAGAAATAGGGTTAAAGAGCTTATAAGTGAGCGTATCCCCGGCATGGAAGTGGAAGAAGTATGTGTTGAAGCCGGATGTACCGGACATATGAATACAAAAAGAGGACCCAAGTTTAGAACTGAAGGCGAGAAGCCTGCATATATGGAAAATGAAATGGACCGTGATGGGAAGATCATTCTGAAAAGCGATATGATCAAGAATATTGAAAAGTACAGAAAAGTATAATGTACTAAAACGGAGAGTATTTATGTTACCGTCGATAAATCTGGGATTTACAGAGCTGTCACTATACGGACCGATGTTTTTGATCGGATATGTACTGGCAAGCTTAATGGTGCGGCGTTTATCTACACGCTGCGGCGTCGGAAAGACCGATGCCGTAGCCGCTCCGATATGGGGAGCTGTAGGACTGATAATAGGAGCGAAACTGGTGTACTTTATTACCAGACTTCCCTCCATCATCGAAAACTCTGATAAGTTTAAAGAGCTGATAAAGACTGATCTTGTGAGTGCACTTGACTATGCATTCGGAGGCATGGTTTTTTATGGAGGGCTTATCGGATTTATCCTGGGAGTTACAGTGTATTGTAAGCATTTCAGAATCGATGTGTTTAGCGTGATCGACCTGTATACACCGTTTCTACCGTTTGTACATGCGTTTGGACGTATCGGATGCTTTTTGGCGGGCTGCTGTTACGGCATAGAGTATCATGGAGCATGTGCAGTACAGTTTCCTTATAACGAAGCGAATCCGGAGCTGAGTACCGTGCCCAGACTTCCGGTACAGCTGATAGAGGCTTTTCTTAACTTCATTTGTTTTGCGGTTTTATTGTATTTGCTTTTGAAAAATATAAAGTTTAAAAGTGAAGAGAGAAAAATCAGACAAGGTCAGCTACTGGGATTTTACTTAGCATACTATATCGTGGTAAGAACGGTACTGGAGTTTTTCAGGGATGATACCGTAAGGGGCAGCATCGGCTTCCTTTCCACATCCCAGATCATCAGTATATTACTGATACCCGTGGCGATTTATTTAATACTTTCTAAAAGAAAACCAATCACAGGGACGGTCAAATGATTGATTTCTCTGATAGGCTTGAGAAAATTCCAAGCCAAAAATAATTATTTAATGTGTCAAAGAAAAACGTCCCTACTGACACAAAGGAGGATGAAATGTCAAAGAAACTTAAGAGATTTGTTATGGTGCACCAGGAAGGCAGCCAGTTTTCCGTAGAGGGCGTGCGTATGATATTTGTCGATCTTGCAACCGGCGTTAACTATCTGGCACTGGCCAACGGAAACGGCGGAAGCGCTATTACGCCTTTACTTGATTCCGAGGGAAGAGTACTGGTAACAGATCCTAACTGTATATTAGAAGATTAATTATGGAATACCAATTGATAAGAAGCAGAAGAAAAACCATCTGCATCCAGATATCCCGTACCGGTGAGGTAATAGTAAGAGCTCCCATGAGGGCGGCATTAAGGGATATTGAGGCTTTCATAAGAGCAAAAGAACCATGGATAAAAAAGCATGTGAGTAAGAGACAGGCGGACCCGGCATTACCTCCGTTTACGGCTGTAGAGTTAAGAGAGCTGGCAGACCGAGCAGTTAAGGTGATCCCAGAAAGAGTAACACTGTATGCTGCCAAGATGGGTATTACATACGGGCGCATAACGATACGTGCACAAAAGACACGCTGGGGCAGCTGCTCCGCAAAAGGAAATCTCAATTTTAACTGCCTGCTTATGCTTACTCCCATTGAAGTGATAGACAGTATAGTGGTGCATGAACTGGCACACAGAAAAGAGATGAACCATTCTGCAAGGTTCTACGAAGTAGTTAGGCAGGCTTATCCGGAGTATTTTACCTGTGAGGCATGGCTGAAGAAAAACGGGCCGCAGCTTATGAGGCGGTTATCTGATTAAAAAAATGGCGGCGGATAAAGGATCAACCCTTGTCGGCCACCATTACTGTAAGTGCATATCTGATAAGTCTTTGAGGATCGGAGTTTGGATCAGTCCATTCTTCGATCTTTTCTTTTGGAAGTATTAAAGGCATGCGGTTGTGAATGAACTTTATTTCTTCGCCCGGCTCCCTGGTAAGTATTATGAAATACGGGTAGCCGTCCTCGACTCTGTATAGTCCGCACAGCCATGTGATGTCATGCCCTTTCGGCTGTATAAGATATCGGCTGCCGGATTTTTTCCGGCCTTTTTCATCTGTAAGATGTTCCCACTCGTAGTAATAGGATGCGGGTACGATACAGCGGTGGTGCAGCCAGTCCTCTTTAAAGGTCGGTCTTATGGCTGCCGTTTCCGAGCGGGCATTAAACAGGATGGTGGTTTTACCCGGTACGGAATAGCCCCACTTCATGGCATATATCTTAGGCTTGCCGGAAGGAGCCGGAGCTATCACGGGGGCGATATCCGTGGGCTTGATCTCACCGTCTTTTACGGGACCCCACAGATGAGAGAGCTTTATCCCTGTCTTGGTAGCTCTGGCTTTTTCAACTATCTCGTCCAGTTCATCACTGTGAGTATCAATAAAAAATCTTACGCACATATCCGGTCCTCCTTTCTGCACTTTATTATAACACAAAACATACGTTCGGTCAAGAGAGCAAAAAAACGTTTATACGTTCTTTAGCCTGATGAAAGAAAAATTTTTAAATATTTCAAAGATATGTCACCTAAGAGTCACATGGGATAATTATCATGCTATTAAGGAAAATTTGATCTTATGTGTCAAATGACCGTAGAAAGTGACACAAAGATAGGAAGAGAAAGGAAAAAGTTATGCCGTTAGTAAGGTTAAAAGTTAAGAATGCCGGACAGAAGCTCGGCATCCTGATGATAATAGCTATAGTCTGTCTGTTTGTGATGACGGGCTGCAGCAAGAATGAGGATAATACGACAGATACGGGTAAAACAACCGGAAGCGTTACACCGGAAACCACTGTATCACCTACAGCCACTCCGGCGCCGACCGCTACACCGATACCTACACCCACACCGACCCCGGTACCTTTTGTAAAAACAGCTTATGAAACGATCGGACGTGAGGATGTATACCGTATACCGGTAGAAGAGCTTAAGGAAAAATTCTGTTATATACTTTCTGCAAAATGTGCAGGGGATCATGCTCTGTTATGGCTTGATGTAATAGAAGAGGAAGAACCGTTCGGGGAAAAGAACATCCTTTTACTGTTTAAGCCTGCAGTAAGTACCGAACAGTATAGAAGAGAAATGGATTTTGCCTTTAATGAGCCCAAGCTGCTTAATGATGGCAAGGTCGTAGTGGAAGAATATGAAACAGGTATGATACATGTATATGATGATACATTGACTGAGATACAAAGCTTCACACCCGGTGAGAAAAAGCTTTCACTTATCCTCGGCATTGATACGGACGGCTATATCTGGAATATGGACATTGAAAACAGCATGCTTATCGCAACCGACCTGCAGGGACGTAATGCCGGTGAATACAGCATAGATGCACAGTATGAAGTCTCCAGATATCTGGGTACATACAACGGACAAAAGATCTTTACATTGTATAAGAAAGATGATTACTTAACATATGAGTATCTCTTTATTTCCGAGGATGGTGTGGTTACTTCACAGCCGGAGGATGAGGTTGAACTCGGGGATGGATGGAAGGGCTATGATGTAGCTCCTTACGATCTGGTGGATATAACGGATTCAAGATCGACATGGTTTTTCCATGTGCCGGGCAATATTAACGAAATATGTGCATTCCCGAAGTGTTCAAGGAATGAGTCGATCAGCTTTAAACAGGATAAGATATTGTGCGGCGATAACAGTATTCTGACAGACCCGGAGAATTTTATCTATAAACAGGAGTTCCGTCTGTACGATATCGAAAACAGGACTGTTTCCGACGTGTTGAGCAATACTGACATCATTGAGGACTCATATATAAATACCTGGGGAATGGTAGATGACAGGAATGTACTTTTAAGTGTCACTTATGAAGACAATAAAAGAGAACTGCTTCTTTGGTCAGCAAGCGATAAGACAGAACCTATCCGGGACTTCATTGATTTTTCAAAGGATGATCCTGCAAAATACCTGTCGGATCTGGTAATAGGGGCAAAGGAAAAATACGGGATCGAGATAACTCCCGACCGTATAGAAAATGACGGAACGATCACCGCTATCGGTGATTATATGCTGGAGATAGAGTTTGTTAATACTTTTGTACTTGCGGCAAAAGACGATCCGGAAGTACTTGAGACAAAGTCGGGCAAAGCCATACACCCCGAAAACATACGAAGCAATGACGGAGCAAACTATACCTTTAATCCTCATGTCTTTTCACATTTTTATACATTGGAGCACGGCGAAAAGAGACGTGATGCGTTCTTTAACTATGTAGATGCACTTCGTGCCGGTGAGGACGGATTTGAATGTCCGGATGAGGGATGTGCGGCATGGGGATGCGGAAGGCTTTCAATTTATTTCTTCCCGCTGGGCAGTATTTATGCGAGAGCGGATTATGTAGGCAACGGATGGGCCGAGATCACTTATCTTATCCCGAAGGAAGAATTCCTTGAGAAAGAAAAGGATTTTGAGGAAAGGATCTGCGCTATACTTAATGATGTGCTTGAGGAGGATTATACGGATTTTGAAAAGGCTCTGGCCTTATATGAGTTTATGACGGAGTACTGTGTATACGATTATGAAATGCTCGAACACAGTGTTGAGTGGATGGAAAAACAGTCCGGATACCGCTGTCTTATGGAAAAGCAGGGTATCTGCTGGGAGATAGCATGTCTTTACCAGTATCTTATGCTGCAGTGCGGTGTTGATGCGGAAGAGTCTTCGGGCATGCCTTACGAGTACGGTGCCGATTCGCATGCATGGAATTATATAACACTTGACGGACAGGGGTACCTGATAGATGCCACCTGGGGGCTTACGGAATACCGTACTCCGGACCTGAAATACTTCCTGTTTACCGATGAACTGCGAGGCAGCAGGGACGGATATGATCCGAAATCTTTTGATATGGCCGGTAACGGTATGTACGGATCAAGAAAGACATATTCTTTTGATGCCGATGACGACAGGTACAGCGAGCTGTGGGAAGGCAGATATATAGCCATGGATGAAGAGGAAAAATGCATATTCTACTGGGATGTATTCGGTAATTTATGCAGATTTGATTACGCGTCCGTACAGGAAACTGATTTTTCTTGACAAAAGAAACACGTAATTGTATCATATAACCATCAAGGGCATATGGAATGTTAGCCAATAAAAAATAAAATAGATTATATTGCCGGACCTTGTGAAAAGTCCGGCATTTTTTACCAAATAAAAAAATCTGCCTGACCGGAGAAAGGAGATATAAGTGGCTAAGAAAAACAACCTGTCGACTAAAATAATACTTATGGTCGAAGCAATTCTTTTGGTGTCCAGTATTCTGTTCTGTACTGTTTCGATAATCAGAGCCAGAAACGGAATAAAGGAAGCCATACAGCAGAGAATGCTCGATATAGCCAACTGTGCCTCCGGTTCGGTAAACGGTGATATCTTAGGCTCATTAACAGCTGAAGATGTCGGAAGTGAGGAATACAACAAGCAGTATAATACGCTTGCGGTCTTTCGTGATAATGTAGAGCTGGAATATGTATACAGCATTAAAGAGTACGAAAGCGGCAAGTTCATATTCACTATGGACACTGACCCGGACACTCCCGCATCATTCGGAGATCCGGTAAAATACACAGAAGCGCTCGCAAAAGCAGGAAAAGGTACTGCAGCTGTTGACGAAGTACCTTATTCGGATGCGTGGGGTGAGTTTTACAGCGCATACAGCCCTGTATTTGACTACAGAGGCAAAGTTGCGGGAATCATTGCGGTGGACTTTTCCGCACAGTGGTTTGACAACCAGCTTACGGAACAGATGAAATCCACTGTTAAAAGTTATCTGATCATCCTTTGTTTCTCGCTTTTACTGGCAGCAGCTCTTTCTTTCACTATAGTAAGACCCTTTGTACGTATGCAGGGTGAACTGATGGAAGAAAAGATGAGGGCTGAGAGTGCCAACCTTGCCAAGAGCGATTTCCTGGCCAATATGTCCCATGAGATCCGCACACCCATTAATGCGGTGCTCGGTATGAACGAGATGATACTCCGCGAAAGCCGCAGGACACAGGAGATCAAAGAGGGCAATGAGCAGGCTGTAAGGGATTCACTTAAGAACATAGTGGTATATGCTGGCGACGTGGAGAATGCTGGCCATAATCTGCTGGCTTTAGTTAATGACATACTTGATTTCTCAAAGATAGAGGCCGGAAGGCTTGACCTTGTTGAGGCACCTTACCAGTTAAGCTCGCTTTTAAGCGACTTGAGCAATATGGTACAATTAAAGGCCCAGGACAAAAAGCTCGGGTTCGTTATAGATGTCGATAAAACCTTGCCGGATGAGCTGAACGGAGACGAGGTAAGGGTAAGACAGGTACTTACCAATCTGCTTATCAATGCCGTAAAATATACCGAGTTCGGATCCGTAGGGCTGACGGTCAAAGGCGAAAGACACGGTAACGATACGCTGGTACTTGTTGTAGATGTAAAAGATACCGGTATCGGTATCAAAAAAGAAGATCTGGAGAAGCTTTTTACCAAGTTTGAAAGACTTGAAATGGACCGCAACAGTACGGTTGAAGGCACCGGTCTCGGACTTGCCATTACCAAACGTCTGCTTGACATGATGGGCGGAAGCATAAGCGTTGAAAGCCGGTATGGTGACGGTTCGGTATTTACCGTCACCATACCTCAGAAGATCATAAAGGATGTGCCGATGGGTGATTTCCAGGCACGCTTTGAGGAAAATGTGCTTAAGGCACGTGCTTACAAAGAATCCTTCCATGCTCCTAATGCCCATATACTGATCGTGGACGATACGAGGATTAATCTTACGGTTGTTTCGAACCTGCTTAAGAATACACGTGTACAGATCGATACTGCCATAAGCGGATCCGAAGCTGTAAGCAAGGCTCAAAAAATCGAATACGATATTATCCTTATGGATCAGAGAATGCCTGAGATGGACGGAACGGAGGCATTGCACCATATCAGGGAAAAAGAAAACGGAAAAAGCAGCAACGTACCTGTTATCTGTCTTACGGCAGATGCTGTGGTCGGCGCAAAGGAGAAATATCTGCAGGAAGGCTTTAACGATTACCTGTCCAAACCTGTAGATGGATATGCACTTGAAAAAATGTTAATGAAATACCTGCCGGAAGATAAACTGGAGAAGGTGCAGGACAGCGATGCAGCTGCCGAAGAAAAGGACGAAACAGCAGGAGATGACAGAACAGCCGTTTTTGAAGCTTTGCGTGATGCCGGCATAAATCCGGAAATAGGATTGCAGTATGTTCAAAATGATGCGGAGTTCTACCGTTCGGTGCTTGGCGATTTTGCAGCGGGCTTAGAGGAAAAGAAAGGGCTGATCCAAAAGAGCTATGCTGAAGAAGACTGGCATAATTATATGATCCAGGTACACTCGTTAAAGAGCAGTGCAAAGATGATAGGCGCCACAGAATTATCGGAGCAGGCGGCAAAGCAGGAGCAGGCATCAAAAGAAGGGGATACGGATACTATCTGTTCGGGCTGTGCTCCCATGATAAAGAAATACAAAGAGGTGACCGATTGCATAAGATCGGTGATCAACACAGAAAATCTGTCCAAGGACGAGGAAGAGGTACTGGAGTTCTGGCCGGAACAATAAAGGAGGGGTAGAATGTCAACACGTGAAGAAAGATTGGACATATTTCAGGATACGCTGAACTGGATCAATGAAGATCCGGATCTGGCTGATTCAATCTCGGCAGCCAAGAAAAAGACGACGGTATATTATGAAGATGATTATCCGGAATACGATCCGTCGGCGATAAAAGATATGACCGTTTCCGTATCGGGTGACAGAAGTTTTGCGGCAGCTATGAGACTGCAGAAAGAAAATCCCGATGCAAAGATCGCAGTAATGAATTTTGCCAATGCTTTTAAACCGGGCGGAGGAGTTACCACAGGTGCCGGAGCACAGGAAGAGTGCCTTTGCCGTACATCCACACTGTATCCGCTTTTATACCGTATGACGCTCAGGGATACCTATTACAAACATCATTATGATCTTAATACACCAAAGGCATCCGATTCTCTTATATATACGGAAGGCGTTGTAGTATGTAAGACCGATGTCGACCTTCCGAGACGTATGCCGAAGGAAGACTGGATAAAGGTGGATGTGATCACCATAGCAGCTCCGGATCTGAGGAGCAAACACAATATCCATGTTCCCACTGTCGGAAACGGAGCAAGGATGTATGATGCGGAGCTTTTCGGATACCAGGTAAAAAGGATAATCCATATGCTGACCTGTGCAGCCGCACAGAAGGCGGACATCCTGGTACTCGGAGCTTTCGGATGCGGAGCGTTTCAAAATGATCCGGAAGTGGTATCAAAAGCATTTAAGACAGCACTTGAA
This sequence comes from Lachnospiraceae bacterium, assembly GCA_024684355.1. Classification (GTDB taxonomy): domain Bacteria; phylum Bacillota; class Clostridia; order Lachnospirales; family Lachnospiraceae; genus RUG11977. Next base: position 32,447 of record JAIKXA010000166.1, on the reverse strand, counting down.
GTATTTCCGAAGGTATTTAAACATATTGAGTTTGCGGTATACTGTCCTCCGGACGGAAGCAGAAACTTTGATGTGTTCAGTAAAATATTTGCTAAATAATATATGCATTAAGCGGTAGGGACAGCCTGCCGCTTTATTTTTTTGTCAGTCTTGAATTTTTCTTATTTTTGGTATATAATAGGTTAAAATTAGGGTTTTATACCCTGTAAAATGTTTTGGGAGTTTGATGGTGTGGTGAAGCACACTGTATGGGGAAAAAGGAAATGAAAAAAACAGTAGCGATAATATTGATGGCTGTACTTGCGATCAGCCTTACCGGCTGCGGGAAAAAAGAAAAAGAGATCAAACATATAAAAAAGTATATATCGACAATCCATTATAGTGATGATATAGAAACTGTTACCGAAGTACTGTATAACGAAAAGGGCCTTGCTACCGAGATGAGAAGTCAGGGTGATTCGATGGACTTCAAATATGACTTTGATGAACATGATAATCCTACAAAAGTAGTGGCTAAGAGAGATAATGAGAAAGTAGAGCTTACTCTGGAAAACGATTATGAAGGGGATAAGCTTAAAAAGGTTTTTTTAACAGCTTTGGAATACGATGACCGGAAGATCGATCTTTCAAAAGAAGGCGAACAGCTTGAGTATGAGCCTGCTATGTATATAAGTACTTTTCTTCCTCTGATAACGGGTTATGACAATTATCGTGATGTGGATTTTGAGTGTCCCGGTACCGGAGCACTCATTAAGCGTTCCGATGAAAAAAATGTCTACAGCAGAACTACTCAGCAGCATATTTACGGAGTGACCTTTACAGAGAAAAAGAGTGACGGTTCATGGGTAGAAACTAAGATCAACGGTAATATCGAGAACAATGAATATGTTCCGGGTAATACTACGATGTCTACTTATGATAAGGATAATAAGGTATCTGAGATTTTATATGAGTTTTATGATCCTGAAATAACGATTAATCTTTATTTTGAATATGAACGTCATGATGACGGAGACGGTTATTATTTGGAATCAAAAATAAAGGATAAAGAGGCTAAAACGCAGAATGACGAGCAGGCTGTTGCTGCTAAAATGTTCATTGGTACAATTTGTTTTAAGTATTACTATGACAAAGATGATATATTGACCAAAGTAGAAAAAACTGCTGAAAATAATAAAGATATAACTTTTTATAACGAAGACGGTTCGATACATAAGAGTGAATTCATATACAGCGAGACCTATTATTCGTCGATAGAATATGAATACTGGGAAAAATAGGATCAAACGTGATCGGTCTATGAAACAGGAGTTTTGTATGATACAGGCAGACAATAAAAAACAGAATAATGATCATGAACTGCTGATAAAACTCCTGCAGGATAAATACGAAGGAGCTAAAGCAGAGTCTTTGACTGCAATTTATGCCGAAAATCCCGATTATGCGGGAAGGATAAAGGCAATGGGCAGAAAGTCCAGGGAACTGTTTGGTACTACGCTCGCTTTATATTTAAAACAGATCGGTGTTATCGGACTAAAGAAAAAGACCGCGAAGGCATCCGATGCGGAGATTGACGCCGAACTCAGAGCGGAGAGCCATGTAGAGATTGCTGCTGAGATAAGACCGGAGAACCGGAGTGAGAACGAGATCGTATCTGAGAACCGGGCAGAGACAGAAACAGAGAACGGATCGGTCAGCCGGACGGATACAGCGGAAAATGCAGAGACAGATAACAGCACAAGTACAGTGGCCGATACAGTGACAGAGTCCGGTGCAGCTGACAGCTCCGGTATAGAGGCGGAAGCTAAGCCGGAAGTAAATCCTGAAGATAAAGTAGAACTTGAAACCAAGAGGTTTGATGAAGTCACAAAGTCCGTAGAAAAAATCGTACCAAAGGGTGATGAAGAGCCTGAGAAAAAGGTTGAGCCCGAGGATGAGAGAAAGGCCGAGGAAGAATTCAGGCGCAGAGCCGAGGAAGAGAAAAAGGCCGAAGAACTGCGAAAGTTAGAGGAAGAACGCAGACTCGAGGAAGAAAGAAAAGCCGAGGAGCTAAGACTCGAAGAAGAACGTAAGGCAGAAGAAGCCAGACGTGCTGAAGAGGAGCGTATAGCCGAGGCTCAGAGAAAGATCGAGGAAGCATATAAAAGATTTGAAACAGAGCACACGATCTGGGAAGAGCATTGCTTAAAGTGTCTGGAAGAAAGAGAAGAAGTATTCCAAAAACGCTGCAGTGACAGAAAAACCGAACTTGAGGATGAAGCTGCCAACCGCCGTGACGATTCCATAAAAGCCGCGACCGAGATCATGATCATGTATCAAAAGCAGCTTATAGAAGCACAGAATATACTGGACAGTCTCGGACTTTTCAAATTCGGAGAGAAGAAGGCTCAGAAAGCCATTATTGCCAAGGCTGAAGAAAAGATCGCCAATGCGAAACATGATATAGAGGCGGCCAAGGAACTGTATTACAGTGAGCTTCCTATAATAGATTTTAAGATCAGGCTGGCAGAGGAACAGATGAGGCTTGATGTTGAAAACGATATCCCTATGCCCATCGAACCCGTACTCAAACTTGATACGGAAGAAGAACCCGCTGTTTAACAGGTACTCCTGCCTATGATAAGGTACAAAGAATGGAACAGAAAAGATCTAAAGTCATGGTTATCCCGTGTGACAGCTATGATGAGGAAAAAGTATATAATTGCATAAAAGCAGGTCTCGGTCAGCTTGGAGGCTTTGACGCTATTGTTAAGGCTGAAGAAAAGATATTGGTCAAGCCCAACCTGCTTACTGCTTCTGTGCCTGATAAGGCTATAGCTACGCATCCTTCCGTGTTAAGAGCGGTGCTCCGTCTTCTTAATGAACGCGGATGCGTTGATGTTAAAATTGGTGATTCACCCGGACACGGCAGCTGTGAGGGAGCGCTTAAAGCTCTCGGGCTTAAAGAAGATGATATATTCGGTGCAAAATTTACTCCTATGTCCGATAATGTCCATGTGGATTTCGCTGATGGCATTACCTGCAGGGAGTTTGATTTTTGTAAGGAAATAGTCGAGAGTGATGCGATAATAAATGTCTGCAAGATGAAAACGCATGCATTGGAGCGTATTACCGGAGCGGTAAAGAATGTCTACGGATTTGTATGTGGTTACAGGAAAGCTGCAGGGCATGTAAAGTTCCCGAATGATACGGTGTTTGCCAGAATGCTTGCAGATATACACAGATGCACACATCCCAGGCTTCATATTATGGACGGTATAGTTGCCATGGAAGGAAACGGACCGGGTTCGGGTACGCCCACTCCGATGAATGTGATACTTATATCGGAAGACCCCGTAGCGCTTGATACAGTATATTGTTATCTGATAGATCTGGACCCGGAAGCGGTGCCGACAAATTCGCAGGGCTGCCGCATGGGTGTTGGTACAGATAAGGAAGAAGAGATAGATATCATTTTATGTAACGTGGATCAGGCAAAAACCATCACAAGAAAAGAACTGTTTGAAAAACTTGGCAACGGCTCGTTTGATGTGGGCAGGGAAAAGCCGAAGAAAACATTTCTTATGAAATATTCGGGCTTCATGACAAAGCTTGCCAGAAGGCCTGTGATAGATGAAGATGAATGTGTAAAGTGCGGTGTATGTGTGGATCATTGTCCCGTGCCGGGTAAGGCTGTGGACTTTAAGAACGGAAAACAGCGTCCGCCCGTATATGATTATAAGAAATGTATCAGATGCTACTGCTGTCAGGAGATGTGTCCAAGACATGCGATCAGTGCCAAAAAGGGATTTCTTTCTTTTAAAAAGAAAAAGAAGGCTTCGATAAGTTAAGGAGATTTTGTCAGCATGAAGACATTGGTTATAGATGCCCAAGGAGGCGGACTCGGAAAGCAGATCATAACATCGATAAAAAAGGATTATCCTAAAGCGTTTGTTATGGCTGTGGGTACCAATACAACTGCTACAGCCGCAATGTTAAAAGCCGGTGCGGATGAAGCGGCCACAGGTGAAAATGCCGTTATGGTGGCTTCACGCAGGGCAAATGTTATAATAGGTCCGATAGGTATGGTAATAGCCGATGCCATGCTGGGCGAGATCACTCCCAAGATGGCTTGTGCAGTTGCTCAGGCAGATGCTAAAAGGATACTCATACCATTTGCAAATTGTGATAATTATATTGCCGGTATCAGCGAAACAAGTATCGGAAAGCTGGTTGATGATGCGGTAGGCTATCTTAAGACCATGCTTGATAATAAAACAGATACAAAAATATGTTAAAAAAATACTTGACATTAGTACTGATATATGTAAAATAATCCTTGGACTTGCTGAAGCAAGCCTGAAGGTACAGAAGTACCTGTGGTTTATTTGATCATTATACGGAATAGAATGTTAGATGTATACCATGAAGGTATATCTTTTCAAGAATGAGAGGGTATACCTTTTTATTTTTGCCGGAGATTTGAAATAGAGTCTGACAGCCGGCAGGTAAAAAGGAGAAAAAGTTGGGAGACAGGTCGGCACTTTTAAAAGATAAACATAAAAAGACTGCGGCTATAGTTATTTTGATAGTGATCACTGTAGTCCTTGGTTTTGTATGTCTATTTGTCGGTTCGTCGAATATGTCTTTATCGGAATGCATTTACGCTTTGTTCGGCAACGGGAGTTCGGCACAGATACGTATCATAAGAAATATCAGGATACCCAGAGTACTGGCTGCGATAATAGCGGGAGCGGGGCTTTCCGCAGCAGGTCTTATCATGCAGACCAATCTTAACAATCCGATGGCTTCGCCGTCTACTTTGGGAGTTTCCAATGCGGCGGTATTCGGAGCGAATCTTTCGATCATAGCTTTTGCGGGAGGTTTTTTGTCCACGGGCAATAACCTTAAAAACTATACCACAGGATTTAATCCGTATGCGGCAAGCCTTATGGCGTTTATTTTTTCCACTTTGTCGATCATACTTATACTGGGTCTGTGCAGACTTAAGTCCTTCAGACCGGGCGTAGTGGTACTGGCAGGTATAGCGGTCGGTTCGCTGTGGACGGCGGCTACCACCATATTACAGTTTTACGCAACGGATGTCGGACTTTCCGCCGCAGTTATCTGGACATTCGGAGACTTAGGCAGAGCTACATATAAAACAGATATCATCATGGCTTTGGTAATAGTGGCCGGGATAATATTTTTTATGGTAATGAGCTGGAGGTTTAACGCACTTTTAAGCGGAGAGCCTGCAGCAAAGAGCCTCGGTGTAAATGTTAACAGACTCAGGTTTGTATCAATGCTGTTGGCTTCTCTTATCACGGCAGTGTGTGTTTCTTATCTCGGTATGATAGGTTTTGTCGGTATCATATGTCCGCATGTGGTTAAAAAGCTTTTGGGACAGGATCACAGGTTCACTATACCTGCAAGTGTATTTGCGGGCAGCATACTGCTGCTTTTGGCTGATACTGTATCGAGAAGTATCGGAAACGGATCGGCTTTGCCCGTGGGCGCCATTACTTCACTGCTCGGAGCACCGTTCTTCCTGATCATTATACTGTTTAGGAAGGGGGACAAAGCATGAGTTTGGATATTAAAGATTTAAGCTTCAGATATTCCAAAAGAGCCCCATTGGTGCTTGATAATGTCAGCTTCAGCCTTAATAAAGGCGAGATAGGAGTGGTACTGGGTAAAAACGGTTCGGGTAAGACCACATTGTTTAAAAATGTATTGGGGCTTGTCAAACCTACCGGCGGCAGTATTTCTTTTGACGGAAAAGACCTTTCTAAGGTAAGCCGCAGGGAAAGAGCGGGATATATCGCATATGTTCCCCAGAATGTCGAATTCGGAGCCTTGTCGGTATTTGATACGGTACTTATGGGACGCATGCCTTATTTTGGCTTAAGATCGGGAAAAGAGGATGAGGAAAAGACCTATAGCGTATTAAATGAGATGGGTTTAACAGACCTCGCATCAAGAAATGTAGAGGAGCTTTCGGGCGGTGAAAGACAAAAGGCGGCTATAGCGAGAGCTTTTGCACAGGAGCCCGAGCTTATGGTATTTGATGAACCTACCGGCAACCTTGATATAGCTAACGAACAGCTTATCTTAAATGAAGCAAAGAGGATAGCGGGGGAAAAGGGTATAGGTATACTTACTTCGCTGCACGACCTTAATCAGGCTCTGGCTATAGGCGACAGGTTCTTTTTCTTAAAAAACGGAAAGCTTTTGCATTCCGGAGGAAAAGACATAATATCAAAAGAGCTGATTAAGGAAGTATTTGATGCCGATGTGAGCATCATAGATCATGAAGGGAAAATGATCGTAGTAAATTGTTAGTAATCCCATCATGTATGGGTATTATAAGCCGGGAAGGTTGGAGTTATGACTGTTACCGGTAAAACATTTGGGAGGAAAGATAAATGAAAACAAAGAGAATACTTGCCGTATTGCTTTCTCTGATACTTATAATGGGTCTTTGTGCCTGCAGCAGTAACGGGAATGATAAAACGGCACCCGAGACTACAGCAGCTGTTACCGATACACCCGTTGTAACGGATGAACCTAAGGTTACCGATACTCCGGTTGTTACAGATGCGCCTGCAGTAACAGATGCACCTGTGGTTACCGATAAGCCTGCAGTAACAGATGCTCCTGCAGCTTCGATCATCGTTACTGATATGATCGGCAGGGAAGTTGAGGTTACTCCCGGAAGCTATACAAGAGTAGTTTGTATAGGCGCCGGAGCACTTCGTATGTATACTTACATCGGAAGTGTCGATCTTTTGTGCGGTGTGGAAGATATTGATAATACTACACTCAGTGAGAGACCTAAGATGTTTGATTCTGTAGCACGTCCTTATGTACTGGCATATGGCGATAAGTTCGCTGCGCTTCCTTCATGCGGCGTGGGCGGACCAAATGCACAGGCTGCAGAAGCTGAGAAGATACTTTCATGCAACCCCGATATAGTTATTTCCGAGTATGAGGATGTTGAAAAAGAAGATGCTCTTCAGGAACAGCTCGGAGTTCCGGTTATCACAATGAAGGCAGGCCCCGGTGGAGTATTTGATCCTTCATTTGCAGGCTCCATGAAGCTTTTGGGTACAATATTTAAGAATGAAGCTAAGGCTGAGCAGATAGTTAGCTTTATAGATAAAGAAAAGGCTGAGATCAGCAGCAGGACTTCGGGCATAGCTGCTGAAGCAAAGCCCGGCGTATATATCTGCGGTTTGGGTAACTGGGGTACCACCAATCACTTAATGACAGCTCAGAACTATATACAGTTCAATATAGCAAACGTAAAGAATGTGGTAACAGATCTTGCCAAGGACGGTATCCAGGCTATAGAAGAGGAAAAGTTTGTCGCTTTGGGCGATGATATGGATATCATCATTATGGATGCCGCAGCAGTAAAGAACATCAAACCTTTATATGCCGAGAATCCCGAGATGTTTAACGAGTGCAAAGCATTTAAGGACAACAATGTATATATCGAAATGGCTTACAATGCATACTATACCAATTATGAGATTGCTCTTATCAACTGCTGGTTCATAGCCAAGACAGTATATCCGGATGCTTTTGCCGATATCGATATCAAGGCTAAGACCGATGAAGTTACCGAACTGTTCCTCGGAAGTGCTCTTTCAGATAAGATCTATGCTGCACCTTCAAGTTTCGGTGGTTACGGTAAAATTGATACAGCAACTTTCTTCAATTGATTATAGGGGCTTTTGTAATAACGTGTCGTCCCCTTTATTAATACCACAATAAGACTAACAATAGGCTCTGTCCGGGCAGCATCCCGGACGAGATTGCCACCAAAGGCAATTCGTCCCGGGAGCATACCCGTCACGAGCCTATATTTTTTTACGAAAGCGGTATTAATAGAGGGGACGACGTTGAGTATTACAACAGCCTCTTTTTGAACAAGATAGACTTGTAAAAATAGGGAAAGTTGGGTATAATTTTACCTGTAACTGTGGGATGAATAAGAGGTTTTTTATGAGGATAGAAATATGAAGCTGATAGATTTGAAATGTCCGGCCTGCGGGGCGGAGATGAAAGTTAATCCGGACCTGAAGCGTCTAATATGCGTTTACTGCGGAAAAGAGATGCTGGTGGATGACGGAGTTACCAGACTTGTCATAGAGAACGGTTTTGACTACGGCTACGAGCAGGAAATGGGAAGACTGAAGGCTCAGGAGGATTATGAGGCTGAGCAGCAGAAGTTTGAAGCCGAAAGACAGGCTGAGGCAGAGAAAAGATACAGGGAAAAGCTGGAAAAGGACCGGGAAAAACGAAAGGCTGAAAAGCAAAAGAGGAAAGAGCAGTGGAAGCCTTGGTTTATCGGAGCTGTTGCAACAGGTGTTTTCGGTCTGTTTATGATGGCATTCGGAGGTTTTATCAATGCGTTCGGTATAATCGGGCTGATCCTGGTCATTGTGGCTTTTTGTACCGGATATTTTGCTTACGGAAGGATATTCGGACAGGCTCCAACGGAAGAGGAATATGATGTGGACTATATCGAGTTCCCGAAGGGGATGGAGCCGTTTACAGTACTTGATCACGGGGAAGCGCTTGCGAAGCTTAAGGATGCGGGATTTACCAATATAATAAGCCGCAACCTGCATGATGTTAAACTGGGGCTGAAGGTACAGGACGGTAAGGTACAGAGTATACGTGTGGCTGACAAAGTCATACAGGCCGGCGGAGACTGGTACCCAAAGTATGCTCCGATAGTTATCACATATCATGGTAAATGATATGGGCCGGTTTAGTTTTGAAAAACTAATATGCGGGCCTGATATTAAATACAGTATATAAAGAAAAAGTTGAGAGATTAAAGCAGGAGAGAAATTTACCTTAAAGAAAGTAAAGTTTACTAATAATGATGAAAATGACTCATTTCTTGCGTATGTGAAAACTAAATCCGGACTTAAGGGATGGATATATATAGACAACGCTTCCGATGAATGGGGATGTCCTTTAGAGGACCTTGTGGAAGACAGAAGACTGTTCAGTTAAAAAAAAATATTGCAATCTGACTATGATGGTAGTATAATAGAAAAGTGTCGGGAAGCCCGTATTTACGCTGTTTTTCGCTACTACATTAGCAGATTAAAGTGGTAAAAGAATGACGTAAAAAAGTTTATCCCGGATTTAGGAAAAGGAGGAGAATAATGAAAAAATTTCTCAGCTATCTTCTGATCTTTACCCTCGTGCTCGGACTTACAGCATGCGGAAAGAACGAAGATGAAAACAACGACAACAAGGGTAGTCAGGATGTTACCAAAACTGAAGTAACCGATGCACCTACCCAGGACCCCGCAACCACTACCGCACCTACAGCTGAGCCTTCCGTAGAGCCCACTGCAGAGCCTACTCCCGAGATTCCTTGGGACGGTGCTTACATGGAGAAGGAAGATTACTTAGCTTATACGGTACATGACCTTGAGACTGTTTTTGAAGCTATCGAAGACCAGCTTGAAGATGCTGAATATCAGGCTGTAAAGACAGTTGTTGATAACGGTGTTGCAGCTATCAATGCATCAAATACCGTTAATGAGGCTGAAAAGGCATATGAAGATGCTTTCAATGGCATCCTTAATGCTATACCCAAGGCAGATGGTCTTTACACATTTAAGAAGGAAAGCAATGCTGAAAAGACCAATATCCTCGGTATCTTAGAGCAGTTTGCCGTATCAAAGGGTATTACCGGTATATCTCTTTATGAGAATGGTAGATATCAGATGTATAATCCCCGTGTAACTCTGGGTACAGAGAACTATATCGTAGGATATGGCTTCGGTGTATTGGCAGAGGGTTCTATCAATTCAGACCTTGAGGCTGAGCCCAATGAAGCATGGAAGAGATACTACCATACATTTGAGAGCGAAGACCCCGGTACATTAAACGAGCTTAATGACCAGCGTGCATCTGTTGGTGATCTTTATGATTACACCGGCGCTACCTTTGTTACAAACTTCATGAATGCAACAAAGGACGGCTATGACTGGGTACCTGAGCTTGCTAAGGAAAAGCCCCAGCCCGTAAACGATGATGACGGTGACGGCTTATGTACCACATGGCGTATGGAAGTTAAGACCGGAGCTGACGGACTTAAGTATAAGACCGGTTCCGAGATGGCTGACCGTAAGGCATTTGACGGAAGAGAAGTGGCTCTTGAAGATTACGAATATGCATTCAAGCTTCTTCTTACTCAGTCTAACCAGCTTTACCGTGGTTCAGAGCTTGCAAACACAACTAATTCTTCTGCTATAGCAGGCGCTAAGGATTACTATGATGCTACAGCTGATGGTTACAAGGAAGAACTTTGGAAGAATGTAGGTATCAAGACATATGTAGAAGACGGAAAGAACTATTTTGAAGTAACATTTACAGGTTTACAGGATCAGTTCTATGCTATGTACTACATTTCTTCAAGTCTTTATATGCCTATACCTGAGGATTTCATTAAGTTAGTTACAGTTAAGAAGTACTTAGGTTTCAGCGAGGATGGAAAAGAGACACCTGTTGATAACGCGCTTACAGTAGGACCTTACTATCTTGAAAGATATGACAGCGATCAGCAGATCGTATTTAAAAAGAATCCTTATTATATTTTCGCAGATACAAAGTATGCTGTTGAAGGTATATATGTAAAGATATTTACAGCTATTAATACAGATAAGAATGCAGCTATCAAGGAATTCCTTGCAGAGCATTTTGATGCTGCAGGTGTTACTCAGGATTATCTTGATGAATACAAGAATGATCCCAGAACACGTAAGACTACCGGTACATCAAACTTCAAGCTTAATGCAAATGCCTGTGATGCAGAAACATGGGAATACCTCTTCGGTGAGAACGGTGTCGTTACACAGACTCCCAAGGCTGATTACTGGACAGTTAAGCCTTGTATCGGTAACGATCATTTCAGAAAGGCATTAAGCCTTGCTATTAACAGAAAACAGTTTGCTGAAGCACGTGGTAGCATTGCTTCAGTAGATTTCTTCTCTTCAAACTATATGTCAGATCCTGAAAACGGTATCTCTTATGCTACAACAGATGCTCATAAGAAGGCTGTAGCTAACCTCTTACAGGATACAGACGGAGCAGGCTACTCATTAGAGCTTGCTAGAGAGTACTTTAGAATGGCTCTTACAGAGCTTGAACAGGCCGGAGCATACAAACCCGGTACTAAGGAGAATCCTACCGAGATCCAGTTCGAGATCGCTTGGATGTATCCTTCAGATGAAGAAGATTATCATAAGGAGATCAAGAACTATATTGAGACCGCATTCAATGATGACAGCGTATGTGGCGGCGTTTACAAGTTAAACGTTACTTTCTGGGTTGGCAATCAGTGGTCAGATGTTTACTACAACAAGTTAATGGTTGGTCAGTTTGACCTTGGTTTCGGTTCTATCTCCGGTAACTCACTTGATCCTCTCGGATTCTTAAGCGTTCTTTCGAGCGATCAGCTTATATCCGGAAGCTTCACTCTTAACTGGGGTACAGATACAAATGATCCTGATGTATATCCTCTTGTATACGACGGAAAGAGATGGTCCTTTGATGCATTATACAATGCAGCAAACGTTCAGGCTATAGTTTCTGCCGGTCAGAACAAGGAGATTGTTTCATTTGATTATACCAATATTTCAAAGAACGACGACGGAACATATTCAGGTTCACTTAAGATCACCGCAGCACTTCCTGATATTACCAAGGTTGATATCCAGAATATTGTATGCTGCAATTATGACAGATATTATAACGGTGACGGAACATATGTAGAAAAGGATGTTGAGTTTGCTGTTGATGATTCCACTAAGGGAACATATGTTGTTAACTTTACAGTACCTGCTGACATAGTAGAAGAGTTTACAAAGGGCGAGGGTCTTCCCGAGCAGCCTACCGGTTCTACCGGATTTGACATCTATTATGGCTTAGAGTTCAACGGTGAACCCAGTGATACATATCATTCTGTTGAAGACACATTTGTAATTGAGTAAATTCTGATTATTATGACAGGCGATGGCGGGTAATATCGCCATCGCCTGTTTATTTTTGGGAAGGATCAGCTTTCTATGGGCAAATATGTAATTAAACGTATTACACTTGCATTTGTAACGACTTTTATAATTCTATCGATCACTTTTATTCTGATAAAGCTTCTTCCGTTTGAAAGACCTATCGGTGATGACAGAGCTCAAACAACATATTTTGACAGACAGTACAATCTGGGATATGTTTACAGACTCGATCTGCCTACCGACAAATACGGAGAGCTTTTATATAAATCTCCTTCTAATAAAGGAAAAACCTCATATTATTATATGGTGCCTGTAATGACTCAGTATGTTAATTGGTTGAAAAATATTGTTACTGAGTGGGATTGGGGCGATAGTAAAACATATCAGCCCAATGTTAAGGCAACTGTTATTATCATGAAAAGAATCGGATATTCTATCCGTTTAAATATTTTATCTTTGATTTCCGTTCCTATTGGCATAATGTTGGGAATATGGGCGGCGTTAAAAAAGAATACAGCTACTGACCATATCATATCCACACTTGTTATGGTCTTTATATCTATACCCAAATTTGTTTTGATAATATTTTTATTACAGATTTTTTCGTACGGACTTGGCTGGTTCCCGTCAACATGGCCTACCGATACGGCTCCTTTAGCTGAAAGGATCAGGGGATATGTTATACCGGTATTTTCACTCAGCTTTGGTTCGGTATGCGGGTATTGTCGTTTTGTCAGAGCTGAGCTTTGTGATGTGTTGGAAAGCGATTATCTTCTTTTGGCTCGTACAAAAGGTCTTACCAGACGCCAGGCAATTAACAGACATGCTTTAAAGAATGCGATGGTTCCTGTTTTCCCGGTTATTGTAAGTGAGTTTATCGGTATTTTGGGCGGATCCATGATACTTGAACAGTTATATGGTATCCCCGGAATTGGTAAATTGTTTGTTTTGGCTATGAATTATAAGGATTATGATATCCTGTTTGTTGATATGGCGATATTTACTACGATATCGCTTTTGGCAGGTGTTTTAGTAGACCTTTCATATGGATTTATAGATCCGAGAATTAGAATGGGGGCGAAAAAATAATGGCTGATAAGAATAATTTTGATTTTCTGGCTAACGATTTCGAACTTGTTCAATCGGATGGAGCAATAAAAGATAAAAAACTGGACACTAAACCGACTACTTTCTTTAGGGATGCTTTGAAAAGATTCAGAAAGAATAAGTCTTCGGTAGTTGCCGCTGTTATTTTGACAATATTGATCTTAATGGCCATCTTTGTACCTATTATTTCTCCGTATGATATTGAATCAGTCAGGACCGAAGAAAAGTTCCTGGCTCCTAAGCTGTTTGATGCGGGTTTCGGATTCTGGGACGGTACCAGATCATATGAACACATATTATATGATCCGGTCAATGAAGTGCCTGCCGTATCTGAAAAATACAGTATCGCGGCACTTAAGCAGTCATTGGTAAGTATTAATGTTGATCCGGATATAACATATATTGATTCTTATAACCAGTACGGATTTGGCGGAGTGCTTGTGCTTGCGACTGATGCCAAAGTAAATAATAAAGATGTATTCCTTAGTTCAAAAACAGTTGAATTTACCGATAAAGGTGCTTATACCATCGATATTGAATTTGACAACGAAGAAAACTTCGGAGAAGGAAAACTCGGTGAATACAGAGTATATTTAAAGACCGGCGAGGGTGAAGATGATAAGATAATGATAAGGGACTTTAGCAATGATTACAGTCCCATATCCTTTGATATCAGTTCAGCTATGAAAGAGAATAGGCTGAAGAACGTAAGCGCTTCGATAGTTTTTGATGTTAAATCATCTACATCTTCAATACAGTATGTCCTTATTAAGAGCATAAAACTCGGATGCGGCGAAAGAGCCAAGAATGCGGATGTATTGGCGGAAGTTTCATTTGATAATCCTACAGAGATGGTTGGTATCACAGACTTGCAGAGCAATGAATACTGGTCTTGCTCCGGAAGAAAGGGCTTACATAATTCGGAAGTAAGATATTGTGACTATGTTCTCGACACTTATATGCTGGTATACGGAAATGCGGATGCCATCGAGTATTCAGCATCAGAGCTTAATGAATGGATAAAGAAGGGATGGTGTACCTATGATTATAAGGTCGGTCCCGAGTCTTTTGTAAAGCTCTCAAACGAGTGCCCTATTGATGTGGTTCGTGATCAGAAAGTGCTTACTGTAACAAAGAAACTGTCAAGTATTACGGGAAGCGGGTGGAATTATCATAAGCTTGGTTATGAGTCCATGCCCAGATATCTTATGGGAACCGATGCTTCCGGTGTGGATGTGTTTAAAAGAGCATTTGCCGGCCTTCGTACATCTTTGGTATTAGGTGTTATTGTTTTTGCAGTATGCTTTGTTATAGGACTTATTTGGGGATCGATCTCAGGATATTTTGGTGGGAATATCGATCTGTTTATGGAAAGAATTACCGATATACTTGGCGGAGTACCGTGGATAGTGGTCATCACACTCTGTATACTTCACCTCGGTAATAATTTCTTTACATTCTGTTTTGCACTGTGCCTTACAGACTGGATAAGTACTGCAAGTACAACAAGACATCAGTTTTACCGTTTTAAGGGTAGAGAATATGTACTTGCATCGAGGACTCTCGGAGCTTCCGATGCGAGATTGATATTTAAGCATATACTGCCGAATTCTTTAGGTACCGTTATTACTTCATCGGTATTGATGATACCAAGCGTTATTATGGCCGAAGCTACACTTGCATATCTGAATCTCGGTCTTAAAGGTGTGCATTCATTTGGTGTATTAATGTCAAACAATCAGCAGTACATGGGTGTATACAGTAATCTGGTTATTTTCCCGGCTACCATTATGGGTTTGATGGTCATAATGTTCAACCTGTTTGGTAACGGTTTAAGAGATGCAATGAATCCTACGTTGAAAGGAAGTGAATGATATGGCTGTTTCACAGGAAAAAGTATTGGCTGTCAATAACCTTATCGTTAACTTCAAAACCGATAACGGTATGGTACATGCCGTGAGAGATGTTTCATTTGAGCTGAACAGGGGTGAAACACTGTGTATAGTAGGTGAGTCGGGTTCAGGAAAATCTGTTACATCCAAAGCTATAATGGGCATTTTAGCCAGAAATGCCATCATTGCAGGCGGAAATATCATGTATCGCGGTGAAAATCTACTTGAGGTTTCAGAGGATGAATTTTATAAGATCCGCGGACATAAGATCGGAATGATATTCCAGGATCCTTTGTCTTCGTTAAATCCTATAGTAAGGATAGGAAAGCAGATCACCGAGGCAATGCTTTTAAATAATGATAAGCTCAAACTCATGTATAATGATCTTATAAGTGATGACCTTATCCATTATAAGAATACGCTTGCTAAAATGAATATAGTCATCAATACTGAAAAAAAGACTATAGATGCATTAAAATCCGAGATAAAGAATAAAAACTATAAGAATGAAGCAGATAAAAGAAAAGACGAGGAGCTTTTAAAAACAAAGGAACAGCAGTTTAAGGAGTTTGAAAGAGAAACTAAAGCTAAGTATCTTGATGAGGCCAAGATTTTAAAAGCAAAGTTAAAGGAAACTCAGAAAGAAGCTAAGAAGAAGGTCAAGGCATATAAAAAAGAAGTAGACGCAGAATACAGGAAGAAACTGACTGATATCAAACAAAAGAAAAATCTTGGAAATGGCTACGATGCTGACAAGTATAAGGAAGAGCTTAAGAAGGTAAAAATAGAACGTCAGGATAAGTTGAAGATTACCAAAGCAGAAGCTAAGAAAAGAGCTCTTCAGATCATGAAGGAAGTAGGTATCCCCGAGCCTGAAAAAAGATACAGACAGTATCCGTTTGAGTTTTCGGGCGGTATGCGACAGCGTATAGTTATAGCTATTGCTCTGACAGCTTCACCTGAGATCCTTATCTGCGATGAGCCTACAACTGCGCTTGATGTTACTATTCAGGCACAGATACTTGAGCTTATCAACAGGATCAAAGCAGAAAGAGACCTTTCATGTATATTCATTACACATGATCTGGGCGTAGTTGCCAATATGGCTGACAGAGTAGCGGTTATGTATGCCGGTAAGATAGTAGAATACGGTACTGCGGAAGAAATATTCTATGACCCGAAACATCCGTATACATGGGCACTTCTTTCAAGTATCCCTGATGTGGACAGTAAAGAAAAACTCGAAGCGATCCCCGGTACGCCTCCCAATATGATCTACCCTCCTGATGGTGATGCTTTCGCTGCCAGAAGTAAATATGCCATGAATATTGACTTTAGGAGACAGCCACCTTACTTTAAGGTCAGCGATACGCATTATGCTGCTACATGGCTGCTGGACCCTCATGCACCTAAGGTTGAAATGCCTAAGATCGTAAGCGAGAGAATACGTTTGTCACTTGAGGCTGCCAAGGCCAATAAAGACATAAAAATAGTTTCTCCTACAGATATCAATATTATGGATCAGGATCCGGACAAAAAGCCGGATAAGCCGGACCAACCTGACGGCTATTTTGTCCATGTCGGTATAGATGTAACTTAAAATGACATTTTGTAAAGGATTGAAAAGTACAGATCATGTCAAATAAAAATAATAAAAACAACTCAAATAAATCCGTAAAGCGCAGCGACCTGCCGAATGCTCCCGGAAAACAGTTTGTGCATGGTATCGATGAGAATAACGAAGAACTTCGGGTAATGGAAGAAGCTCTTGAGTCTGATACACAGTTTTATCTGGCCAGTGGTCAGAAGGAGAACTTAAGTACAGCTAAAAACGAGAGTGTTGAGGAATTCAATAAAAAATATCATATAAATCCTAAAGTTAAACAAAAACCTGAACTGCGTGACCGGAAAATACTTCTTTCGGTTAGGCATCTGAAGCAGTTTTTCTTCTTCGGACATGGGGCTAAAAGGCAAAAGCTTAAAGCTGTATCCAACATTTCCTTTGATGTACATGAGGGAGAGTGTGTTGGTATAGTCGGTGAGAGCGGATGCGGAAAAACCACTACAGGCAGAAGTATAATAAGGTTATATGATATCACCTCCGGCTCCATATACTATAGAGGAGTAAGGATAAGTGCAGGCGACCGCTGGAATAAAAAAGAGATAAAGTGGTCCAGGATAAAAGGCAAAAAGCAGATTGAGGAACTCAAGAACAGCGGAGCTGCAGATGCTGACAATCGTATAGCCGAAATAGAGAAAAATATCGAGAATACCCGTATAGAGCAGAAGGAAAAGATCAAGCAGATAAAGTATGATAATGCTAATGTTTCCAGAAAGCTTTTGAACGAGATCCAGATGATATTCCAGGACCCTATCGATTCACTTGATCCCAGGATGACTGTAGAAGACATAATTCAGGAAGGTTTAAAGATACAGGGTTATAAAAACAAGAAGGAAAATCACAAAAAGGTTGTTGAGATGCTTAACACGGTAGGTCTGGTAGAAGAGCATGCTTCACGTTATCCGCACGAGTTTTCAGGCGGACAGCGTCAGCGTATCGGTATAGCCAGAGCTATAGTAATGAATCCCAAGCTCCTTATCTGTGATGAGCCTATTTCGGCACTTGATGTTTCCATCAGAGCCCAGGTTATAAACCTGCTTAACGACCTTAAGAATAACCTTGGTCTGTCAATTATCTTTATAGCACATGATCTTTCGGTAGTTAAGTATTTCTGCGACTCGATAGTGGTTATGTATTTCGGCAAGGTTGTTGAAAAAGCTTCAAGTGATGAGCTGTTTAAAAACCCTCTGCATCCATATACAAAGGCACTGCTTTCCGCAATACCGAAGCCGGATCCAAAATCCGAAAAGATCAGAAGGCGAATTCTTTATGATCCCGCCAAAGCTCATAACTATGAAGACGGAGACACTCCGGAACTTAAAGAAATAAAAACCGGACACTTTGTATATTGTAATGAAGCGGAGTTTGCTCAGTATAAAAAGATCATAAAATAATATGTTTAGAAAATTGTTTTTACATTCTCCTGTAAGGTATATAGTCGGAGTGGTATTGGCATTGATAATCGGTTTTTTATGTCTGCTTTCAAAAGGCTTTGAATACAGGATAAGTTATGTTGATGCTTTTTCAGTAGCAGGGGGTGCAGTGTTCTTTTTGGGACTTTTGCAGATGGTATCTCACTATGGTGCATTTGATATATTCGGATATTCATTCTCGTCATTCAGAAGAAAAGAGCGTGAATATACAGATTATATTGATTATCAGACCAAGAAAAGAGCTGTAAAGAGTAATTCAAAACTAACTTATATGCCCTTTATAGCGGTAGGTGCTATATTCTTTATTATCGGAATGATACTGAATGTTTGTCTGTTATAGTGTATTGGGAGAGGGTAAGGTATTAATATGGAGTACGGCAAGTTTAAGAAACTGTCGGGTGCGGTACTTAGCGGGGAAAAAGCCGACCTGATACTTAAAAATGCAAATATCATCGATGTGCTTACCGGCAGGATCAGACAGGGATCTATCATCATTAAAGACGGTGTGATCCTCGGAGTGATCGAAGATCCGGGGGCTGTTTTAAATGCCGAAACGATAACGGATCTAAACGGAGCATATGTATCTCCGGGATTTATGGATGCACATCTTCATCTGGAGTCCACTATGGTCAGCCCCGCCGAGCTTATAGCTGAGGCTGCCGCAAAAGGTACTACCACGTTTATAGTTGACCCTCATGAGGCTGCCAATGTGTCAGGCGCTGACGGTATTAACTATATACTGGACCAGACCGCAGATTCAGATGCAAATGTGTATGTTATGATGCCTTCATGCGTACCGGCCACACCTCTGGATGATAACGGATGCATATTTACCGCAAAGGATATGAAGCCTTACCTCGATAATGAGAGAATACTCGGACTTGGCGAGGTTATGGACGATCCTGCTGTAGTATATGCGGATAAGAATATGCATGATAAGCTGGCGTTGTTTGGCGAAAAGATAATTGACGGCCATGCACCGTTTTTACCGGATAGGGAGCTTGATATATACAGTATGGCAGGAATAATGACCGATCATGAAGCAACTTCTTTTGAGTATGCCTTAAAAGAAGCTGAGCGCGGTATACATGTACATATCCGTGAAGGCAGTGCTGCCCATAACTGTGCGGACATAGTAAAAGGTATAGTAAAAAGCGGTATCAATACAGATTGTTTCTCATTCTGTACCGATGACAAGCATATAGAGGATATACTTGCAGGCGGTCATATAAGTGCAAACATAAGGATAGCAATAAAAGAGGGTATTGCTCCGATGGCGGCATATCAGATGGCTACCATAAATACGGCCCGTACATACGGCTTAAAGCATTTGGGTGCCATAATACCCGGGGCACAGGCCGATCTGGTGGTATTAAGCGATCCGGAAAGCGTGGATGTGTCCGCTGTATACTATAAGGGTAAAAAGGTGGAAAAGAGTGAAAAGATCACTTTAAAACCCTGCCCGGACAAGTTAAAGTCCACTATGAATCTGGCTGAAGTTAATGCTGAAAGCTTTAAACTGCCTATTCTGGGCGGTGAAACTCATGTGATCGGCATCGACAGAAAACAGATAACTACTACGGACATAATTAAAAAGTTTGATGAAACCGATAATTATGAACCGGACGGAAGCACAGATATACTTAAGATAGCAGCAGTTGAACGCCATAAATTTACAGGTAAGATAGGTGTGGCTTTAGCTTCGGGCTACGGATTAAAGGGAGGTGCCGTTGCTTCATCCGTATCCCATGATTCACACAATATTATAGTCATTGGTGACAGTGACAGGGATATGGCGACAGCTGTTAATGCACTTAAAAAATCCGGCGGCGGATATGTTATAGTAGAGGCCGGACAGGTATTTGAAGTACTGCCTTTACCTATTATGGGACTTATGTCCGATGCTGGATTCGAAAATGTAAACGAAAAGCTTCAGCGTATGAAGAAAAAGGCTTATGAGATGGGAGTGGATAAGGATATAGATCCGTTTATCACGCTTTCGTTCCTGGCACTTCCGGTTATACCCGAGATTAGGATAACTCCGAGAGGTTTGTGTAAACTCGACAGCAAGGGCCTTTATCTGTTATGACGCAAAAAATGATTTATAAATCACAAATATAGCATAGAATTGAAACAAGTTCTATGCTATATTTTTTATAGCAGTATTCTTCGAAGTCAACTGAACTACGATACTGTAACAATGTATTAGGCAGGTGAAAATGATGCGAAAGAGCAGTAAAAAGGGTGCGGTATTATGCACACTGGCTATTACGGCACTTGTTCTTATGGGCTGTTCGGGTAACACAGACGGATTTGAAGACAAAAACACAGCCACTGTAACTATCGAACCGGATAGTTCACAAAATACCGGAGATGATCCTGCTGTCAGTCCCGAAAAAGGAGCAGAGCCTACAGCTGCCATAACACAGGCCGGCGACGGAGAAAAAAACGATACGAAGGAGAAGAATATGGATTACGAGAGCATTTTTAAGAACATTACATTGTCGAAGAGCTATAAGGGTGTAGCCAACAACAACCCCATTATCGAGCAGCATTACGGTGCAGATCCTTTTGCGCTTGTATATGACGACACAGTATATTTCTACATGACAGCTGATGCATACGAGTATGATACAAAGGGAGAGATCAAGGAAAACTCATATTCTCAGATAAGAAGCCTTTATGTGGTTTCCACAAAGGATATGATCAATTTTACCGATCACGGCGAGATCACTATTGCCGGTGCTAACGGAGCTACAAAGTGGGCTCATAATTCATGGGCACCCGCAGCAGCTTGGAAGATGATAGACGGAAAGCCCAAGTTCTTCCTGTATTTTGCAGATAACGGCGGCGGTATAGGCGTAGTTACTTCCGACAGCCCCGTAGGTCCTTTCGTAGATGAGCTCGGACACGGACTTATCAGACGTGATATGGAGAACTGCGGAAACGTAGAATGGCTGTTTGACCCGGCAGTACTTGTAGATGATGACGGAAGAGCATATATCTACTTTGGCGGCGGCGTACCTTTTGACAGGGAAGCAGGAAAGCCTAAGGCAGCTCATCCTATGACCGGCAGATGTGCAGAGCTCGGAGATGATATGATGAGCCTTAAGGATGTACCTGTAACGATCGATGCACCTTTCCTTTTTGAGGATTCAGGCATACATAAATACGGAGATACCTATTATTACAGCTATTGCAGTAACTTCAACGTAGAAGAAAACGGACCCAACGAGTACGGCTTTGGAAACGGTGAGATCATCGTTATGGAAAGCAAGAATCCTTTAGGACCGTTCACTTTCAAAGAGAGAGTACTTAAGAATCCCGGATATTTCTTCGGATTGGGCGGAAATAACCATCATGCTATCTTTAAGTTTAAGGATCAGTGGTATATCTGCTACCATTCAAGGATTTTGGAGAAGGAACAGGGCATACTGCACGGCTACCGTTCAACCAGTATTGAAGCTTTCGATATGGGCGAAGACGGCTCCATAGGCGATATCAGGATGACCAAGAACGGCGGCAGAACTCAGGTAGGTACTCTTAATCCTTACGAGAAGATAAACGGGGCTACATTTGCGGTTATGGCAGGCGTTGATACGGCACCAGCCGATGAAGTAAGCAAAAAGTACGGATGCGGTAACCTTTTACTTACAGCTATCAATGACGGTGACTTTGTAAAGCTTCAGGGTGTTGATTTTGGTGATAAGGGAGCTAAGAAGCTTACAGCTACAGTGCGTACCAACGGAAAGGACGGAGTTATCCGTATTACCACTAAGTATCCTAACGGAGAAGTTGCCGGATATATGGCAGTTAAGGGTGACAGCGCAGAGACAACCGTTATTTCAGCTGAACTTGATAACGCTATAACAGGCCTTCAGGATGTATTCTTCACATTCAGCGGTGAAGGATATGAGATAGTAGATTGGATATTTGAGTAAGAAATCAGTCGATTTGGCAGCTGTTTTGACACTTTTCGTTAAAAAAACGTCCTAAAATCCCCAAAAACCTTAAAAAAATGCAAAAAAAACTTAAAAAAATTAAAAAAAAGTGTGGATTTTTCATAAGATATATAGTATACTGTTGAATATACAGGAGGCAGTCGATGTCAACCTGTGTAGAAGACAAACTACGAAAGGGGTTTAGATTATGAACAAAACTGAATTAGTAGCTGCAGTAGCAGAGAAGACTGCTTTAAAGAAGAAAGACGCAGCAGCAGCCATCGAGGCTGTATTCGGTGTAATCGGTGATGCATTACAGAAGAAGGAGAAGGTTCAGCTTATCGGCTTCGGTACCTTCCAGACCAGCGAAAGAAAGGCTCGTACAGGAAAGAATCCTCGTACCGGCGAGGCTGTTAAGATCGCAGCTGCTACTGTTCCTGGATTTAAGGCAGGAAAGGCTCTTAAGGAGAAGGTTAACACCAAACCCGCTAAGAAGGCTGCTAAGAAGAAATAATTTAATCATGATTATAAGAAATCACCCGAACACTCGGGTGATTTCTTTTTTGTATTTTTTTAAAAATATTGCATATTGTAGTAAGTGTCGCCCCACCACTTATGCGGCGGCGGCACGGGCATGGCGAAATCTTAATATCGCTAACAGATTATAGAAAGGGCTCGTGACGGGTAGTATCCTAACGAATTGTATTTGTCCGACGGACCCGCGGTTTTAGCCGAGTCGAAATCGCCTCTTAGAGCAGCAAAACGCGAAGCCAATGCTGAGCGCTTTTAATTGCTGCTCTTAGAGGAAGTTTGACGAGGCGTTGCGGCCTACAATTCGTTAGGGTTGCTGCCCGGACAGAGCCCTTGTTGTATTTTATCGCGATATTAAGATTGGGGCCGCCGCATTTAGGGGCGACACGATAGATTATGTATATTTAAATAAAATAGGGAAATTCACGAACATCCTGCACTGGGATTTCAGCTTACTGTCTTTAAACACATCTTTGTGTTCTTTGTACAGGTCCTTGGCTTTTGTGTGGATTTCCTTTTTGATCATAGGAGAGTCCGGTGTTTCGATCAGATGCGTATATGTACGCATGAGGACTGTCATATAGGTCTGGTAGGTGTTTTCCAAGTGCTTTTCAAGACCGTTTTCTTTAAAGTATTCTATACGGTTTTCAAAGGCCGTTATCATGTCTGTGTTTTTGACAGCCACTCTTGAAATGCTTCCCTCACGTATGATGTAGAAGTAGAGTATGGCGTCGGTATAGACTGTTTTTGTGCTTTTATGTATAAACTGATGAGCGGTGGCTACGTCCTCGAATACTTTGCCTACAGGGAATTTTACGGATTTTAACAGCTCTATCTTGTACAGCTTGTTCCATGCGGAGGTAAACTGCTGTATGTGGTTGGCTGTGAAGTAGTTATATTCGAGTTCGCAGAGCTCGGAGAGTGCTTTGTCCGTATCGTAGATCGTTATGGTGTTGTTCGGATTGGATTCCATATCCACGGCTTCGTCGGGTTTGACACGGCGATAGTTGCCTATTGCGAGGTCCGCATCGTTTTCTGTAAGGTTTTGGTATAATATACGTATTGCATCACGGTGCATGTAGTCGTCTGAATCAACGAGTATCCCGTATTTGCCGGATGCCAGTTTTATGCCTTCGTTCCTGGCATCGGAAAGTCCGCCGTTTTTCTTATGTATGCAGATGAAACGCTCGTCTATACGGGTGTATTCGTCGCATACCTTCTGCGAACCGTCTGTTGAACCGTCATCAACCATGATGACTTCTATGTTTTTATAGGTCTGGGTTCTGATGGATTCCAGACTGGGGCGGAGATATTTTCCTACATTATATATCGGTACTATTACAGAGATAAGATCATTCATAGCTACACCTTCCCGCTCGATTGATTTACAACGTTTGATAAAAGTTAAAACAATACAGCCCCATGCCTGTTTAGCACAGAGCTGTAATCAGCATAATAAGATCAGGCCTTCTCAAATACGTACATACAGGTAAGAGGATTTGAAGGATCGCCGTTAAAGAGTGTAAGCAGGTTGCCTTCAAGCTTTCCTGTATAGTCGATGGTGCCAAGGAATTTTTCGGTAAGCTTAAACTCGCCGTTTTCACAGCTCCAGGCAGGAACGGTGATATCGAGGTCGTTACGATAGCTCTTGCCGGTGCCGTTAGCCTGTAATTCCAATTTGAAAGGATCATCCGTATTCTTTACGGTATCGGGATCTCCGACAAATTTATTATATAATGAATTATATGTGCCTGCGAAAGGTACTAATGCGGGATCGTCAGCTTTTACTTCCGTAACGGTCTTTTTAACCTCTGAAGGGGTCTCACCTTTACGTACTACCTGATAAGTGCCGTTTATGATGAGGGTATTTCCGAGTACTTCAACAGCTTTCCAGGGATTGACTGCTTCGCCGAGGATTTCTCCGCTTTCTCCGGTGTTAACAAGTATATTGCCGTCTTCCTCTTTCCAGTCCATATCATGAGCCATATAAAGGTCTTTATCTACAACAATTACCTGACCTGCATCAACTGCTGCTTTTAAATCGTCAGCGGGTACATCATCAACAGTTTTTCCTATACAACTGAACATGGTAACCTTGCCGTTATCCTTAAACTCAAATGTGGCATTAGCCATCATCCTGTTGTAATTATCGGCGGGGAGAAGATTTAAGTCCGTGTTTGTGATCCATACCTGCTTAAAGGTTGCCGCATCAAATCCATAAGCTGAAACAAGTTCCCATACACCAAGTACATTCATGTTTTTATCCTCCGGAAATTATTGACACTGCAAAATGTTCCATGAAGCATTAAAGGGATATTTTATGCCTGTCATCATTTGCAGTGTACTTATGGATTATTATACAGTAAAATGTTCTTTTTTACAAGGATTATTCGCAACAATTAAAGAAATTATTATGATTTTTAAGGCATTTTTTAGTTTACATAAAAAAATTATATGATATAATGTAGTTAGTGATTTTATGCTTAATAATATGAAATTTGGGGTGCTTATGCGAAAGATATCAGCCGGACTGTTTTCTATAAAGATTTTCTTGATTCTGTCGGTACTGTTTTTGGTGTTTATGTGTGTTCCGAGTGCAGATATTTCAGCTTCGGAGCTTACGTTTGAACAGGACAGTATCGTTCTTTATGAAGGAAATACCCTCAGACTTAACCTAATATATGACGGACAGGATTTTTCTCTGGACTCGGTAGATTTTGAGAGCGCAGACTCAAATATCGTAAGGGCATATTATGACGGCACGATAGACTGTATGGGTACCGGCAAGACCGTGATCAAGGCATATTATAACGGTCTGACCGCAGAATGCTCCGTAAAGGTTAAGAAGAACAAGTTTAAGCTTTCTGAAACTGAGATCACGCTTTATTCCAATCAGTCGACGGATGTTAAGCTTTCGGGTATTAAGAAGATCACCGGTTATGATTATACGACATACAATATTGATCCGGATGCGGAGTATTCCTGGTCTGATTCTCCAAAGGTTGAGATAAAGGGGAACGGTGTATTTACCATCACCGCCGGCAGAAAAGGCAGACATGAGATAAGACTCATGGGCACCAATAAAAAAGGTGTCAGATATGCGAAAAAGCTTACGGTTTATACAGTGCAGGCCGGACCCGAGGCGGATGACATAAGTGTGGCTAAGGGCTGTACCAAGAGCATAAACATGGTCGATTCCGAGATCACATCGATAGAGCTTGTATCCTGGACTGAAGGAAATATAGTCTATGCTGCCGATATATACGGAACCGACGGCGGCTATATCATAAGGGACGGGTTTGACTCGTTTACCACAAGGGACGGATGTCCAGAGGAGACCATGTCTGTATTTAAGATCGGATATGAGACGGAAGATGGGACACAGCTTTATTCGTATCTGAATGTTATAGCATATGATCCCGAGTATGTACCTTTTAACGAATATCTCTGGGTCGGACAGACATATGAGCCCGGTATTCCCAATGCAACAGCTTATTCGGATATAAAATGCACTTCTTCGGATACAGAGATACTTGAGATAAACGACAACGGCCAGCTTGTACCGAAAGCAAGCGGAAACGTAACCGTAAAGATAGATGTTGACGGAAAAGTATTTACAGAGGATCTTACCGTAATAGATGTGCATGTGGCAGGCAACAATCTGCTTACCTGGCCGGGTACAAAGTTCAGTTATAAAGTTACAGGTGCTCCTTCAGATCTGAAGATATCATATTCGAGTTCGGATCCGACGGTAGCTTCGATATCAAAAAAGGGTACACTTAAGACTAAGAAAAAGGGCTTTACATTTATTACCGTAACAGTCGGAGACGTTGAGACGCAGTACACAGTAAATGTCGGTGATGAGACGGCGGTAAAGGCAGTGCTTTATGCAGGTGAATATGTTGGAAAAGCCAAGTACGATCAGACAAGACGTATGGAGGAAGGATATTTTGACTGCAGTTCCCTTGTATGGAGAAGCTATGCAAAAGCGGGTCTTAAGATACTGAATAACGATTATGCACCGACATCGGCCGATCTTGGCAAGTATATGGATGATAACGGCTATACGATAGCATACGGTGATCTTGAACCTGAGGAGCTGCTTCCGGGTGACCTGTTGTTTTATGCGATCAGTTCCGACAACGGAAGATACAAGAAGATAAATCATGTGGCTATGTACTACGGTACAGACAATTATTATGAGTATTATGATTTTTGGAATGATACATTTGAGTATGGGCTTCAGGGGAGTATAGTCCATGCGGGTACCGGAGGAGGCGGAGTATATTT
The DNA here is from genome assembly GCA_024684355.1 of Lachnospiraceae bacterium. Lineage (GTDB taxonomy): Bacteria > Bacillota > Clostridia > Lachnospirales > Lachnospiraceae > RUG11977. The sequence goes on along the minus strand of JAIKXA010000166.1, from coordinate 5,603 downwards.
CAGCCCTTATCCGGGATACAGCGGAGCGGTGCTTATAGCAAGAATTTGTAATTAGTTTTGGAGGTTAAAGATGAGGCTTAATCCTTTTTCAAAGAAGAAAAAGAAAAATACGGTTGAAAGAGGTCATCGTGAACCGATAGTAGTTAAGTTTTTTAAGGAGAAGGATCCGGACAAGACCCTTCGTGTAAATATAGATGAGGAAGCTGCAGCTGAAGAAAACACTGCAGGAGCCTCGGAAGAAGAAAACGCAGAAGCTACCGGTAAAAAGGGACATGCGAGATTTATCCCCAATGATAAATTTTTTACCGTGACTGTATATGCTTTTACGGCTATTTTGGCCATAGTGCTGTTTACGGTCATCATAGTTAACATATCACCTGTTCTGGCAGGTGTAAAGAGATTTATAGGCGTTTTGTCACCATTTATCATCGGTGCGATCATAGCGTTTATCCTTACGCCCATCGTTAATTTTGTAGATGAAGCGTTTTTCGAAAAGGTATGCAAGATCAAGAAACCGAAGCTTCGTGCAGGTCTTTCCATAGCCATTACATTTATAATATTTTTCGGACTGATAGTGCTTTCGATAGTCAAGCTGGCTCCGGAGATCAGCGAGAGCATTGTAAATCTCTATGATAAGTCAAAGACAATCGGACCCGCTATAGGGAAGAAGATCACCAATCTGCTTAACAACTTAAAGACCAGCTTCCCTACACTTGATATCGACATGATCACCACAACGGTGAACGAAAACCTTCCTTCGGTATTTTCTGTGGCAGGAGACAAGATCATGGCATTTATACCGAAGATCTTCAGTACATCATATTCGATCATACACGTATTGATAGATATTCTGCTGGCTATGGCCATATCCATCTACATGGTATGTGATAAGAGAAGGATCGCACATGCAGCCACAAAGATGGTATATTGTCTGTTTAAGCCGGCCAAAGCGGGCAGCTTCATAGAAAACGCAAAGGAAAGCTTCCAGATATTTACCGGATTTATAATCGGCAAGGCCATCGATTCACTGATCATCGGTATCCTTTCCTTCTTTATACTTAATATTTTCCAGTTGAAATACAGCCTGCTTGTAGCTGTTATCATAGGAGTTACCAACATGATACCGTTCTTCGGTCCTTTCATCGGAGCGGTACCGGGCATACTGCTTTACTTATGCATAGATCCCGTGGATGCGCTTATATTTGCAGGCATAGTACTTGCTATCCAGCAGTTTGACGGCTGGGTACTCGGACCTATGATACTTGGTGATTCCACCGGTGTCAGACCTATCTGGGTTATATTCGGTATCACGGTCGGAGGAGCATATTTCGGATTTGCCGGTATGTTCTTAGGTGTTCCCGTGACTGCCGTTATAGTATATCTTGTTAATAAGATGGTAGATAAAAAGCTGAATGAAAAACATATAGAGGTTCAATAGCATATGGACAACGATCTGATATTAAATCAGCTAAGTTCCGAGGAAGAACATATACCGTGGAATGTCTATCCCAGACCGCAGATGCGCAGGGAAAGCTTCTATAACTTAAACGGTGAATGGGATTTCGAAGTTGCACAGTATGATTATCCTCCCAATACCTATTCTATGAGGATAACAGTGCCCTATCCTGTGGAATCCAAGCTGTCAGGTATTGGAAAACACTATAAAAAAGGTAGCAGGCTCTTTTACAGAAGATATTTCGATGCTCCCATTAAGCTTCGGTGGAGAAGAGTGCTGCTGCACTGCGGCGGCATAGACCAGAAAGCGGACATATTTATAAACGGGCATTTTGTAATATCATGCTGTACGGCTATAGAAGGTCCGCTGGAAGTGGATGTAACTCCTTTCCTGCTGGATGAGAACGAGCTGGTAATAAAAGTAATTGACGACATGGATAAAAATGTACCTTACGGAAAACAGAGCGAAAACCCGAAGGAGATATGGTATTCGGCTGTGTCCGGTATATGGCAGACGGTATGGCTTGAGTCCGTGCCCGAGTATTATATCAAGGGACTTAAAGTGACTACTACTCTCGACTACGCCGATATAGAGATATTCGGAGTGGATGAAGGCAGAGTTATGTTTGAGGGCAAGAGCTATCGTTTCTATGACGGAAAGATAAGGCTCACACCTGTTGTGAAAAAACCTTGGAGCCCGGCAGATCCGCATCTTTATTTCTTTACCGTACAGGTAGGCAATGATAAGGTGGATTCTTATTTTGCACTAAGGACACTGGAGATCAAAGATGATTACGGACTGAAACGTTTGTGCCTTAACGGGGAATCATATTTCTTTAACGGTGTCATGCATCAGGGCTACTGGAAGGATGGTCTTTATACTCCCGAAAGAGCGGATGATTATAAGTTTGATATCATAACCGCTAAAAATATGGGATTTAATACCATAAGAAAGCACTTAAAGATTGAGCCCGAAGAGTTTTATTATCAATGTGATAAACTCGGTATGATCGTATTTCAGGATATGGTCAACAACGGAAAGTATTCAAAGGTGAGGGATATTGTATTCCCCGTTATCGGATTTACCAAGTTTTCCGACAAGTTTAAACACAGGGGAAAGGTACAGAGAAGATCGTATATAAACGCAGCCCAGAGTACTGTTAAAACGCTTTACAGCCATCCGTGCATCTGTTACTGGACGCTGTTTAACGAGGGATGGGGACAGTTCTGCAGCAGTCAGATCTATGATCTTATAAAAGGCATGGACAAGACCCGTTTCATAGACAGTGCGTCAGGCTGGTTTAAAGGCGGCAAGACCGATGTGGAGTCGATACACTGTTATTTCAAGAAGTTTAATCCGCCCAGGACCGAAAAACCGATCATTCTTTCGGAGTTTGGCGGTTATTCGTTAAAGATAAGAGATCACAGTGATGAAACCGCAGGGTATGGCTATAAGCAGTTTGATGACAAGCATTCATACCTTGATGCCATAAGAAAACTGTATGAAGAAGAGGTGATCCCGGCCATAGGCCTGGGGCTTTGCGGATGTATCTATACACAGTTCTGTGACATAGAGCAGGAAACAAACGGACTGATCACCTATGACAGAAAATATATCAAGGCTGATGAAAACATCTTTAAACCCTTTGAGGGCAGACTGACTATTTAACAGACATAGTATTGGAGAACAGAATTGAGTTACAAATTTAAGAACTGCATAATACTTGCAACAGATGAAAACGGTATTTTTAACGTATTAAGACATGAAGTATTATGCGTAAAGAATGATAAGATCGTATATATAGGACCGGAAGGCGATGCACCTGCGTGTGAAAATGAAAAGGACATGAAGGGCTGCATATTTATGCCCGGTATCGTTAATGCACACTGTCACGGACCGATGACGCTGCTCAGAGGTGTCGGCGGAGGTCTGGCACTTCAGGAATGGCTTGAGAAGGCGATATTCCCCATAGAGGATAAGCTTACTCCTCTTGATGTTGAAAGAGGCGAGAGACTGGCTGTTATGGAGATGCTGGCATCCGGCGTAACATATGTTTCCGAGATGTATGATTTCCCGAAAACTACAGGTATGGTACTTAAGGAAACAGGTATGCGTGCCAACATATGCAGAGTAGGTCTGTCATTTTCCGAAGAAACCCAGATACCTCCCGGAAGGTTTGAAGAGTGCGTGGAGCTGGTAAGAGACTGGAAGGATCCTGATGACAGGGTACGCGCTGAGTTCTGCCTGCATTCCGAGTATCTTACCAATGAAGGCTTTGCAAGAAAGATCGCAGAAGCCAATCATGATTACAAGGCGACTGTAAATATACATGTTTCCGAGACTAAAAAGGAGCATGAAGAGTGTAAGGCAAGGCATGCCGGTCTTACTCCGATAGCATACCTTGAAAAGTGCGGTATACTGGATAACAGGACATATGCAGCGCATTGTGTATGGGTAGAGCCGCAAGATATGGAGATAATGGCAGCAAAAGGTACATCGGCTGTATTTAATCCCAGTAGCAACTGTAAGCTTGCATCGGGATTTGCTCCCATCACAGCTCTGAAAAAAGCCGGCGTAAATGTAGGTATAGGTACCGACGGAACTGCCAGCAACGATAACCTTAATATGTTTGAGGAAATGCATCTGGCATCATTGCTGATAAAAAATACCGGCAGGGACGCTACACTGGCTACCGCTGAAGAGATATTAAAGATGGCCACGGTTAACGGTGCGCGTGCCATGGGAAGGACCGATACCGGTGAGCTTAAATGCGGCATGAAGGCTGATATTATAGCCGTATCTCTTGATAAGCCGCACATGTTCCCGGCATTTGATATACCCAATATCCTGGTATACAGTGCACAGGCTTCCGATGTGGTTATGACCATGGTAGACGGCCGTATACTTTATGAAAACGGTGAGTATACTACTTTAGATGCCGAAAAAGTTAAGGCTGAAATGCAGGAAAGTTTAAACAGGATATATAATTAATGTTAATAAGCGGTAACGGAGTAAGGAATCAGGTGAAAAACCTGAGCGGGCCCGCCGCCGTAAATAAACTATATTTACATGTCTGAAAGACTTCCTATCGAGGGAAGCTGACTGACGAGGTGTAAATACATATCAAGCGGAGAGAAAAGCAGCCGCAAAGCTTTTCTCTTAAATGCCATTGAAGCTTTTGCTTTGAGAAGGTACGTGCGATATGAATGTTTATGAGCCGGAAGACTTAGCCGTGTTTTCTGTAGACCATTGTGTCGTCTGCGAGCACCGGATATCATTTTGATTACAGGAAGCTGCTTAATATAATACGGTCTTTTAACTTAAGGGAGAAGACTGTAATTTATCTCTATGGAGGACATAACATGAAGAAGAAATTAGCTAAGTTTATGTCTATGATCATGATTGCGGCCTTGATCGTGACAAGTTATACCGGCTTTTCCGGTAATGTCAGTGCATACTCTGACGAAGGTGATACACCTTTACTGATCGCTACCGCTACAGTACCTTCAGAAGCAACAGTGTATGTTACTATTTCTAACAAGGGTGACCTTGTTGTAAGACAGCAGTCCGTTACAGTTATGGATACCGATGATGACGGCGCTCTTACAGTTTCAGATGCACTTTACTGTGCACATGAAAAGTATTATAAGGGCGGAGCAACTGAAGGTTACGGCGCAGAGGTTGGCCAGTGGGGTTTAGGCGTTACAAAGCTCTGGGGCGATACCTCAGGAAACTTTGGATACTATGTAAATGATATCATGTCTATGGGAGCAAGTGATCCCATAAGTGACGGTGATTATCTTAATGCATGGGTATATGTAAATTCAGATTTTTCAGATCAGTATGCATTCTTTAATACCCGTAAGTTAGGTATTAAGATAGGTAAGAAAAAGACCATCAGACTTTATACAGCAGGTTTTGATGCAAATTGGGCTCAGGTTAACAGCCCCTTAAAGAATGCTGTTATCACTATCGGTGGTGAGCCTACAGAGTATGGTACAAGTAAGAAGGGTGGATTTAAGTTCTCAGCTAACCAGTCAGGCAGTTATTTCCTTTCAGCCTTTTCTGAGGATGCTACTATAGTACCTCCCACACTTATCGTATTTGTTCAGCCTGAAAAAGGTGAAGTTATCGAAGTAAAGAATAA
>JAIKXA010000112.1 GCA_024684355.1 Lachnospiraceae bacterium | reverse complement strand
GGATATCAAACGGGGATCACAATATTTTGCCGATCTTATATCCTGCAAACTTAAACCCGCAATCCGCGATAAATGCTGCGGTATCCTTGATACTTCCTTCTTTCATCATGTATTTCACTCCGTTCTTAACAAATGACAAACCTTCATTTTCTGATGAGAGCGGCTCGAAAACTTCCGGATGTTCCTTTTGAGATCTTGCTATTTCCTTATTTCTTTTAAACTGGCCGGTAAATGTCAGGTTATGTGAATGATATACCTTAGCATCCGCGCAGTAACTTATAAGATAACCGTTAAGCAGTGCTTTGTTGGCATAAAGCATATCCTCATTGAAATCCGTATTTCTTTCAAAACCGTTAAGTTCATTAAATACATTCATATCATACATGGCACATACATCGGAACAGAAAATGGCTTTTATCTTTCCTTCATCCAGCATCTTTTTATCTTTGACCTGAGATACATCCGGATAATTGTAGCTTCTTGCGAACTTTTCCCTTAATGTGGCATTTTTGTACGGCATCTGTCTTGCATAAGCTACAGCTGTTCTTTCATTATCAAATTCGTCAAGCAGTTTTTCCGCCAGCTTTCTGTCATAAGGTACCGCATCCTGCGTCATAAAAAGTACGTATCCGGATCTGACTTTTTCAGCTGCGCTCTGTCTGCTCCCGCCATGATTAAAGTCCTGTTTTTCAATAGTCTCAACGCCGATGATCTCACTCTTTATCTCGTTTACCGCAAGGCCTTCCATAAACTCAAGAGCCCCGTATTTTTCGGATAACGTGAGTATGATATTTATCTTTTGAGGCTTAACGGACTGCTTTAAAAGCCTTTTAAGTATTATATATAATCTTTTATCCGGCTCATATACCGGTATGATCACTTCATAATCTTTCATAGTAAACCTGTCTGTATCCTCTTTTATAACAAATAAAAAACCGTCAATGTACATTATAACACACATTGACGGATAATAAATCAACTATTTTATTAAAAAAATCTAAAAACTCGGTATATTATCAATACTGGTCAAATGTTCCCTCAGGGAAATTATAGTCATCACCGTCTTCGGGATTCTCAAAATATTCAGGCTGTTCATTTTCTGAAGGAGCTGCGAAAACACCCTCTGGACTCTCCTTTGCTTCACGGAGTTCTTCCTGGTTCTGCTGCAAAGCTGCGAGGTTGTTCTTAAGTGCTACGACAAGCCTGTCGGAGTTATCCTTAGCTTCTCTGTATGCGGTAGCTATGATCTTCTCAATAGTATCAAGCATATCATCCGCATAATTCATGGCACCGCTCTTGATCGTACCTGAATACTGCTCTGCATCGGCTATGATCTTTTCAGCCTGCTTCTTTGCATTCTGTACCATCTTGTTGGCCTGTTCATAAGCATTTCTCATGATCTCGGTTTCTTCAACAAGCTGCTGTGCACGCTCTTTTCCTTCATCCTCGATCTGGGTAGCCTTTAAATTTGCCTCTTCTATGATAACCTTGGCATCATCATTTGCTTTATTGATGATGTTTTCTCGGTTTGCTATGATCTTCTGGCAGCGCTTGATCTCATCAGGGATACCGAGCCTGAGTTCATCCAGATATCCGAATATATCTTCTCTCTGAACTACTATCTTGCTCTGTGTGATGTTTGTCTTTGCAGACTCAACATACTCATATAACTCATTGATGATGTCCTCGATTCTTGACTGTGCCATTTTACCTTCCTCCTTAAATCCTTGACTTATGTTTTGAATACAGATCTTCGATTATCTCTTTCGGAACAAGACCCGAAATATCTCCGTTATAGCTTGCCACTTCCTTGGCTATACTTGAACTTACATACGAATACTCAACACTTGTCGTGAAGAATATGGTATCGATATCCGGATTAAGCCTGTGGTTTATCTGTGCTATCTGAAGTTCATATTCAAAATCGGTGATAGCTCTCAGGCCCCTGACTATAACACTTGCACCGATCTTCTTACAATAATCTACCGTTAGTCCGTCAAAATTCTCAACCACTACGTTGTCAAGATCTTTCGTGACTTTTTTTATCAGGTCGATCCTTTCTTCAACGGTAAACCACGGATGCTTTGCCGAATTGCGCAATACACCGATCACCAGTTTATCACACACTCCCGCAGCGCGCTTTATTATATCAAGATGCCCGAGCGTCACAGGATCAAATGTGCCGGGATATAATGCTATTCTCATTACTACCTCTTCTTTTCTTTTTTATTGATAAAACCCTCAGACTTACGGATTTTATTCTTCAGGTCGCTCCTATAATTATAACCATTTTATTATTTATATGCAATAAAAAGATGTTTATTTGAACCATATTTTTTTTCGCGTACTATCTCAAAGCCCGTTTTTTCTATGAAATCAAAGGATGTAGCGGCTGCGGCTTCTATTATTATCCTTCCGTCCGGTTTAAGTATCCCGCATCTTTCTATCTCACATACCGCATCCTCTTCAAGTCCCAGCTTATAAGGAGGGTCCATAAAGATTATGTCAAAGCTTTTCCCATCCATACGCAGCTTATTAAAGGCCGATCTGTAGTCAAGCATAAGTACTTCAGCTCTGTCAGCCAGCTTTGTGATCTCCAGGTTTTTCTTTATACATCCTATGGAGACCTTGTTATTATCAACAAATACCGCTTCCTTAGCACCGCGGCTTAAAGCCTCTATGCCGATACCGCCGGAACCTGCAAAGCAGTCCAGAAAATCAACATCATAAATATACGGCGCAAGTATGTTAAAAAGTGTTTCTTTTATTCTGTCGGTGGTAGGCCGTACTTCCATCCCGGCAGGCGTATACAATGTCCTTCTTGCTGCGCTTCCCGATATAACCCTCACGTAAATACCTCTCAATTTATAAAGACTGTTTTTCGATCAATGCATCAAGCGCTTCGATACTGAGCGGTCTTGAGAAATAATTTCCCTGCATGTATTCACAGCTGCTCTTTATTAAAAACGCACGCTGTTCCGCAGTTTCAACACCTTCCGCAAGTACTTCGAGACTTAATTTGTTGCCCATATTTACAACACACTGTATTATTATCTGATCGTTGCGGTCCAGATCCTTTTTCATCAAAGTCCTGCCGATCTTGATGCCGTCCACATTAAGACGTGTAAGTGTATTAAGAGCCGAATAACCGGATCCGAAATTATCGATATATACCCTGAAGCCCATAGCCCTCAGTTCATCTATAATATTAGACACATTATCCATCTTCATAACGGCTATGCGCTCATCTATCTCAAAGTTGATATATTCAGGTTTTATAGCATATTTTTGAAGCAGCGACCCGATAAAGGATATCAGTTTATTCTCATAAAAATGAACTATGGAAACATTTATCGATATAGGGAACAAAGGCTTATTGTCTCTCATTCTCTCGCTTATCAGTTTAAATACCTGCTCGTATACATAGTAGTCCATCTTTATGATACAGCCGTCACGTTCAAATATCTGAATGAAATCATCCGGCATGAGCCTGTTATAATTATCCTTTTTCCATCTGATAAGTGCCTCTGCTCCGATGATCTCCAGAGTATCTGTCATGACCTGAGGCTGGAACTCCAGGAAAAACTCTCCGCTTTCTATACCCTTCTTCATATCGGAAATATATTCAGCCTGTCTCTTTAACTCAAACGCCATAGCCGGATCATAAGTCAGACAGCTGTGCCCGTACTCATGCTTTTTCTTTTTGGCAAATTTTCTGGCGAGGTTTGCATTTGATATGCACTGTTCTATGTTCTCGGTATTCGACCTGATTATATGAACACCTATATTCACACAGAGATTACAGTCAAAATATTTCTCGGACAGACGGTTTACAAAATCTCTCGAGATATCTTCTATTGTATTGATGATCCTCGCCTTTGTATATATCTTGTCGCATTTGCATACCATTAGGAAATTGTCGGAATGAGAACGGCAGCAGGAAATAAGCCATTTGGTATAAGCATAAATGTTCTTTGCAACATTCTCCAAGAACAGATCGCCTTCCTCATGACCGTACTTTTCGTTTATGAACTTAAAATTGGTAAAGTCGACACTGAGTATTACCAGCTGTGAGTTTTCAAGCTCCTTAAAGCTTTCCTCCACTTCCATGCAGAAAAGCTCATATCTCGGGAGTCTGGTGGTGTGATCGTATACCGAACTGATAATATCACTGGTTATCGCTTTTTTATTCTCATGCCATTTTGAAAGATATTCGCAGAGCAGATCATTGAATCTGACGATCAACGCTCTTTCGTTTGTGCTCCATTTTCTTCCCGGTTTGTTATCCACGAAATCAATACATCCGATAAAATTATCGCCTTTAAACATCTGTATATGGATTATGGATCCGGCAAGATTCTTTTGGATCAGCTTTAACGGACAAGGTACACCCATTTCCAGATTCCATTCCCAGAAACCTGCGGAACTTCCTTTTCCGCTCAGCCATCTGTCCCAGATATCATCGGAGAATCTGCTCTCATTGTTTAGCAGGTCCCTTTTACCGTCAGCACTCCATTCATAAGTACAGCAGAGCACATGATTTTCGGAAACGACTTCTTTTACGGCGATATAAGCTAAGTTCAGGCTTTCTCCGATAACCGCAAGAGAAATATCCACTTTTTCATCGTCGTATTCGGTTGAAGTCATTTTCTCTGTAATATCGTCCAATAACGAATTGCCTGAAATCATACTCATCATCCTTTTCTGATCTTAATAATAAATGTACGTGTATCAGCTGCGTTCTTATAATCTGCGGGATAAACAACATCGCCCAGACTTAAGAACAGATCAAAATTGATACTGTATTCAAACTTGTCACGTTCGCAGCCGCCTATATAAATGTATTCCACATTATACTTTTCTAGCAGCCCCCATACTTCATAAATATCCTCCGAAGTATATATGGTCTCAACATCATCTTCACGTTCAGATACTATCTCGGGTACACTTCCGTTAGCCGAATCGCTGTGCCACAGCCATTCATGCGTCCTCCATCCCAGAACGGTGGGAAGTCCGGTTATAACGGATACCCTGTTATAATATGTATAGCTCGAACCGTTTGCTTCAAGCATTACAGGGCGTCCCTCTATATTCTCATTGATCCAGTTGGTGGCTTTATAATCAGCCTCATTTATGTTCTTCAGATATACACCTGAATTGAGCCCTTCATAATCGCTGTTAACGGTAAAAACTTTTCCGTACAGTACCAATACAAGGATTCCCGCCAAAACATACATGGTGGCAGGCAGATATATATCCAAAGGTTTCTTTTTCTTTGAAATAAACAACAATGCCATATCAGCTATTATAATGAAACCGATGACATAGTAAACTGCATCAAGTATCAGCTTGGTGGTCTTTTCAGTCTCGCCAAGCCCGTCGAGCAATGTATAATCTCCGAACCAAGCCTTGGTGGCATTATCGAAATAACCGAAAGTTGCTATCAGTATAAGGAGTGCTGCAATACTGAACGCTCTGTGTGTACCCTTCTTCGGATGGAATATACCCTTACTTATCACATATCCCATTACCATGCCAAACATTATAAATGCCTGGTATGTGAGCTTGAACATAGTATTGGCACGTTTGTAATCACCTGAATAGATATCTTTTACATATACCACTTCAGGTAATATCACAAGACCAATTGCACAAAGACCGAGGGTAAGGATAAACATATCCGCAATATTCATGTTTGCTATAAACCTGAATAAAGGAACAGTACGTCCGGGATCAGCATCTTTTCTTTCTTCCTTCGGAGCATCACTCTTACGTTCCGCGATCTTTATACACAAAAATACCAATGTAATCGTAACAGGTAAAGCCCAAAGGATCATCAACTGGTAAAGCGGTGTATGATTTTCACAGAGATTAAGCTGGCTTGCTATCTGGTGGAAATTAACCGTAAACGGCAAAGCAGTGATCTTTGCGGTTACTATGACTACCGTTGCATGGAATGCCGTAAGTATCAGCGTGTTCATGGAAAAATTATAAAGTCTGCAATTTACAAACAGTATGATCGCACCCGAAACCACAAAGTAGATCGGATAATCCCAATAGTTTGTGGTATGGAAAAGACCTATAAAGAATCCCGTAAGCACAACCGACGGTGCAAAAATATCCTTATAAGCAAACCCGAATATGCCTTTTTTACTGTCATTTCTAAGGTATGTCCCGGCAGCGGCCTTTTTAAGCTCTTCTTTCTTAATAAGCACAAAACCTAAAAGGATGGCTGTGATCGCAAGCACAAACATTATATTTATAACATGCGCATGCAGATCGCCCAGCACAAATGAGTAACTGGGAAATTCATGTATTGTTTTGTCTG
>JAIKXA010000097.1 GCA_024684355.1 Lachnospiraceae bacterium | reverse complement strand
GTACATTACAAATAATAGTATATATCTGGAGAGCATGGATGGAAAATAAAAACAATGCTGAGGAAGCATATCCCATTTCCGCTTTAGTCATAATTGCCTTTATATACTCTAAATTCGAATATGCTTCCTCAGCATTGTTTTTATTTTCCATCCATGCTCTCCAGATATATACTATTATTTGTAATGTACTTTATATTATAAAGTATGATTATTTATTTGTCAATAAAAAAAACCGGGATGCACTAAAACATCTCGGTTATATATATCAGAATTTATGAATGAATAATCCACTTCTTAATTTCGGTTCAAACCAGGTTGACTTGGGAGGCATAAGGCGTCCTTCGTCAGCTACTGCGAAAAGTTCCTGGATGGATGTGGGATACATTGCAAATGCTACCTTCATATCACGCTTGCAACGTCTTTCAAGCTCCTTGATACCACGGATACCGCCGATGAATGCGATACGCTTGTCCTTTCTGGGATCCTTGATACCGAGTACCGGGTCAAGTAAGTATGTCTGAAGTATCGAAACATCGAGTTTCTTTACAGGATCAGTAACACGCTTGATGAAATCCTTTGCTTCAAGCTCATACCACTTTCCGCCGAGAAGCATTGCAAATGTGTACTTTCTAGAAGGAGCGAAAGGTCCGTCCATAGGTCTTACGATAAAGAAACCTGTGATACTTTCAAGCAGCTCTTCCTCTGTAAGGTCATTAAGGTCGCTTACTACTCTGTTGTAAGGCATGATCATTAGCTGATCTTCAGGGAAAAGTACAGAAAGGAAGAAGTTGTATTCCTCTTCGCCAGTATATTCGGGATTAAGGTCTCTTCTCTTAAGTCCGGCCTTTACAGCGGATGCACATCTGTGATGACCATCTGCAATATAGATGCTGTTGATCTGCTCAAATGCATCTTGGATGGTCTTGATATCATCAGCGTTAGCTATTTTCCATACGTTATGAGTGATACCGTCATCGGAAGTAAATGAGTAAAGCGTCTCGCCTTCCTTAACCTTATTAACTACTGCACTGATGATCTCATTGCTTCTGTAAGCAAGGAATATGGGGCCTGTATGAGCACTCAGAGTGTCAACGTGATTGATACGGTCATACTCTTTAGCTTCTACAGTATTCTCATGTTTCTTGATAACGTTGTTAACATAATCATCTATTGAGCAGCATGCGGTAATACCGGTCTGATGTCTGCCGTTCATGATAAGCTCGTATACATAATAGCAGTTATCCGGATCCGAAATAAATGTTCCGTCAGCCATTCTTGCCTGGAAAAGTTTCTTTGCATGCTTATATACTTGAGGATCATATGTATCAACATACTCGGGAAGTGAAGTCTCAGCTCTGTCTATACGTAAGAATGAATAATCATTTCCCTGTACAGCCTCTGTAGCTTCCGCTCTGTTATATACGTCGTAAGGAAGTGCTGCTACCAGTTCGGCTTTATCTGCCGCAGGTCTGACACACTTAAAAGGTCTAACTACTGCCATATCAAACACCTTTCTGTAAACTTTTTAAACCCTTTACCGGGACAAAAAGTAATCTTGTTTATTTTCACACAACAATCGATATGATACTATAAGAAAAAAAAATTATCAAGTATTTTTTTTAGCAGATAAACATGCGTTAAAGACATCCACTTATCACACAAAAAAGCTCCCCATAGCTGAGAAGCTTTTATCATGTCATAGTCAATGTCCCATACCTTCGCTGCACTAAAAAAGGCGGGGGACATCTTCTGTTTTGTTATGTTATTTCGCGTAAATATATTAAAAATACACGGTCCCGTCAGAAGTAACTCTTGCAAACGTTGTCTTAACTTTTCCTTCAAAAGATTCAGAAATAGTGTAAGCATTTAAAAATCTTTCTATAGCCTGAGCTGTTTTTGCCTTATCGTTAGAATGGATATATGCGAGAGGTTCACCCTCTTTAACTTCATCTCCCAGCTTCTTATTTAAAATAAGACCTACGCTTAAATCTATAACGCTTTCTTTTGTCTCGCGTCCGCCGCCAAGAATAAGTGAACACATACCTATCTCGTCCGTCTGTATACGGCTTACATAGCCGCTTTTAGGTGCCGGTATGGGGTCTATATATCTGGCTTTTTCAAATTTATCGGTATCATAAATAAATTCGGGACTGCCTCCCTGTGCCTCAACAAATTCAGCGAACTTCTTTAAGCCCGAACCATCCTCAATAGTCTTAAGGAGCATCTTCTCTGCTTCATCAAGATTGTCGGTAACTCCGCCACCGACCAGCATAAGCGTACCGAGTGAAATACAATCCTCTAGCAGGTCTTTAGGGCCCTTACCCTTTAAAAGATCGATAGCTTCTATTACTTCCAGTGAATTACCTACAGCCAGTCCCAAAGGCTGGTCCATATTGGTAATTACCGCTGAAGTATGCTTTCCTGCCATAGTTCCTATCTTAACCATGGCATCGGCTAAAGCTACCGCATCATCCAGTGTTTTCATAAAAGCACCGGAACCCATTTTAACATCCAGCACAATGGCATCCGCGCCGCTTGCCAGCTTCTTGCTCATGATACTGCTTGCTATTAATGGAATACAATCCACTGTAGCAGTTACATCACGAAGAGCATATATCTTCTTATCGGCAGGAGCAAGGTCTGCAGTCTGACCCATTATTGCCATTTTAATATTATTGACATTTTCAAAGAACTGCTCTCCGCTGATAGATGTTGAAAAGCCTTTGATACTCTCAAGCTTATCTATCGTACCGCCCGTATGGCCCAAACCTCTTCCGGACATCTTGGCTACAGGTACTCCGCAAGCGGCAACCATGGCACTTAAGCACATAGAAGTTTTATCACCCACACCGCCGGTACTGTGTTTGTCAACCTTAATTCCGTGTATTTTTGAAAGATCAAGTGTTTCACCCGAATCACGCATGGAAATAGTCAGATTGGTAGTCTCTTCCATATCCATACCCTTAAGACATACTGCCATAAGGAATGCCGACATCTGGTAATCCGGTATCTCCCCTTTAGTATACCCCTGCACTATAAAGTCGATCTCTTCTTTTGAAAGCTTACCACCGTACTTCTTCTTATAGATCAGATCATACATTCTCATTTTGCTACCTCCCTGAAAGTTTGTACACTTTTTTACCTTCCCTTAAAAGAAAGCTTATTTGTCCAGTTCCCCAATATAATAGAAGCCTTTACATTCTTTAAGCTTTACGTTAACTATCTGTCCGATCAGTTCGTCACAGCCTTCGAAATGTACCAGAAGATTGTTGTCCAGTCTGCCGGTCAGATAGTTTTTCTCAGGTTCAACTTCTCTGTCTCTTTCTTCAACCAATACAGGTAATATCTTTCCTTCAAGACTTTTTGCAAACTCTTCCGAGCATTTGTTTACTTCTGCCAATAACCTGTCAAATCTGTTCTTTATTACTGCCGGATCTACCTGGTCCGGAAATGATGCTGCCGGAGTCCCTGTCCTCTTCGAATAGATGAAAGTGAAAGCACTTGAATACTTTGCATACCTTACAACATCCAGAGTTTCCTCAAAATCCTCTTCAGTCTCCCCCGGGAACCCGACTATTATATCCGTAGTGATTGCGACATCGGGCATTGCAGCTTTTATCTTATCTATCAGTTTCAGGTAATCCTCTTTGGAGTATACCCTGTTCATCTTTTTTAACAGCCTGCTGCTGCCCGATTGTACGGGAAGATGGATATGCCTGCACACTTTCTTTGAGTTCTTCATGACTTCTATAAGTTCATCCGACAGATCCTTCGGATGTGAAGTCATAAATCTGATACGTTTAAGCCCCTCGATATCATCGACTCTGCGCAGCAGCTCTGCAAAACTGATAGGTTCATCCAGGTTTTTACCGTAAGAATTGACATTCTGCCCTAACAGCATAACTTCTATTACGCCTCTGGATACGAAATCTTTGATCTCGTTGATTATATCATCCGGCTTCCTGCTGCGCTCGCGTCCGCGTACATACGGTACTATGCAGTATGTACAGAAATTATTGCAGCCGAACATAATATTGATGCCGGCTTTAAAGGATGCTTTAAGTTTGCTCGGAAGCTCTTCGACGATCTTATCGGTGCCCTTAAGGATATCTACTATCATCTTGTGTTTCTTTTTGACAGGTTTTGCTTTGGGTGTATTTTTTTCTTCTACAGTTTTGACTTCTTTATTATCAGTTTTACTTAATTCTTTGGCGGCGATGTTTTCTATCGGTTTTCTTGTTACGTCGTCATTATACATATAGTACTGATATAAGAGCTCAGCCAGCTTATAGATGTTATGCGTACCGAATATGATATCAACAAAGCGATAGCTTTTCTTTATAGTCTCAACTACATGCTCTTCCTGCATCATGCATCCGCACATAGCAATGATCATCTCAGGCTTTCTGCTCTTTATTTTTCCGAGATAACCAAGCCTGCCGTATACTCTGGAGTTGGCGTTTTCACGTACTGTACAGGTATTATACAGACAAAAATCAGCCTTTTCATCATCTACCTCAACAAATCCTATCTCCTCGAGTACACCTGCCAGCTTTTCAGAATCCTTGAAATTCATTTGACAGCCGAATGTCGAAATATGATATGTCAGCTTCCTTCCTAATTCCTGTTCCTTTGCAAACACGATCTCCTGCATCTTCTTGATAAAGAAAAACTGCCTCTCCGGCTCATGCTCCGGGATCGTATCTAAAATCTTATAAACATCTTCAATCATTTCTTTTTCCTTTGTATGTCAATGTATATCACAAGGTGTCACTGTAGGTGACGGATTCCTTATGACTCCGATGATTCTTTTTGACACTATATCGTTGATAATATTTTGTCTGCGATCTTAAGTCCGTCCATAGCCGCACTGGTGATGCCGCCTGCATATCCGGCACCTTCGCCGCATGGGTACAATCCGGATACGTTTACACTTTGCAAGTCCTCTCCACGACAGATCTTAACCGGTGATGAAGTCCTGCTTTCCAGTCCAAGTAATAGCGTATTTTTCGCGTTATATCCCTTTATTTTTTTACCGAACTCCGGGAATGCTTCAAGCAGGGACTTAGTAATATAATCCGGCAAAAATGCATTCAGATCACCATATTCCCATAAACCCTTGCAATCAGGTTGGTTATCAGCAAAGAAGGACTCTTGTGAGCATACTGATTTAATTACCTCTTCATTTCCTATATCGCTACTTTCGGCAAAACTTTCCAAGCTTTGTATAGGTATCTTTCCGTCATTTGCCTTATACGCATCTTCTTCAAGTTTTCTCTGAAGATACATACCTGCTAACGGATCCTCACCGGGGTAATCCGAAGGTGATACAGAAACAACTATCGCTGAGTTAGAACTGTTTCCGTCACGCCCGCTGTAACTCATACCGTTAACTGCCAGCTTTCCCGGTTCAGATGAAGCATTTACCACGTAACCGCCCGGGCACATACAGAAGGAATAAACGCTCCTTTTCCCTTCTTGTGTTAATGTAAGTTTATAATCAGCCGCCGGCAGATACTTTGCAAATTCGCCGTATTGCTGAGTATCTATGTAATCTCTTGGATGCTGTACTCTTACGCCTATAGCAAAAGGTTTTTGCTCCATATACACACCTTTGCTTTTAAGCTTCTCAAAGGTATCCCTGGCGCTATGGCCGAGAGCAAGTACTAAATAATCACATTCTATTTGCGAACCATCAGATATTATAACACCCTTTACTTTAATATATTTTTGCTTAGAATCATTTAAATCATCAATACTATAATCCAAATCAACCTTTTTCTCTTTATCAAGTACAATATCTGTCACCTGAGTAGAAAACCTGACTTCTCCACCAAATTCTATAATCTTTTCTCTGATCGACTTAACTATATTTTTTAGCTTGTCAGTTCCTATATGCGGTTTATTGATATACATGATACTTTCATCCGCACCATTTTCGATAAAGATACGATATACTTCCTTCATATACCCTTCTTTATCTTTTACCATGGTATTTAGCTTGCCGTCACTGAATGTTCCTGCACCACCCTCACCAAATTGTACATTTGAAGAAGGATTAAGGGGCTTACCCTGCCAAAAGTTTTCGACTGATTTTAAGCGACTGTCGACATCCTCACCACGTTCCAATAATATGGGCTTCAGTCCTGTCTGAGCGAGTTTTAATGCACACATAAGACCGGCAGGACCGGCACCGACAACTATTACTTTTTGATCTGTATTTTTTTTGCCAACTTCAACACTAGTATATGATGTATTTACGCTCTTTCGATATGAGTTTTCTATTATCTGAACATCCTTATCTCTGTTCTTCTTGATTAAGACATTCTCGTCTTTTATTTCAACATCTATTGAAAAAACAACCTTTACGTCCTCTTTCTTTCTGGCATCTATTGACTGCTTATATATCGTAAGTTTCAATAATCTGTCTGCTGAAATCCGAAGTTTCTTTATTATCAATCTCCTGATCTCAGCCATTATCGCATTCGACAGTCCATGTTCTTTTGATTCCCTAAAGCAATACTTCTCACTTGGAGTAAGCTTTATATTATTAACCCTTATCACTTTTAATCCTCATAATACATGACAATGTTTTGGTCACTTTGTTCTTCACCTATAATTGTAACTATTACTCTGTCTTCTTTCCAATCAACTTTCCAATTACCTTCGCCCATATTTTTACCATCATTGTGCAGCGTAAAATTTACTTCATTTATTTTCTCCGATTGGTTTCTCAACACTACTTTACCCTCTTGAGGACCAAATGGCCACCCCGGAGAACCTATCGCATATAATACAACTTCGTAGTTGTCATTTGTCTTA
>JAIKXA010000115.1 GCA_024684355.1 Lachnospiraceae bacterium | reverse complement strand
CACACCTCCCGCATCAGGTAAGGACTATGTAGCACAGCTTGAAGCTGAGATGGCTAAGATCGGTGTAGGTGAGGTTGCTTCTGTTCAGGGCCGTTACTATGTAATGGACCGTGATAAGAACTGGGACAGAGTAGAAAAGGGTTATGCGGCACTTGTGTACGGCGAGGGCAATGAGGCTGAGTCCGCTACAGCCGGTATCCAGGCATCATATGACGCAGGTGTTACAGATGAGTTCGTAGTACCTTTCGTAGTAAAGAAGAACGGAGCTCCCGTAGCTACCATCAAGGCAAATGATTCTGTAATATTCTTTAACTTCCGTCCCGACCGTGCAAGAGAGATCACCCATGCTATGTGTGACGAGCAGTTCGACGGATTTGAGAGAAAAAACGGTTTCCTTCCTCTTACATATGTATGCTTTACAGAGTACGATGTGACCATCAAGAACAAGACTGTAGCCTTTGAAAAGGTACAGCTTACCAATACATTCGGCGAGTATATCTCTAAGCTCGGCTTAAAGCAGGCTCGTATCGCTGAGACAGAGAAGTATGCACATGTTACATTCTTCTTTAACGGCGGAGTAGAGGCTCCCAATCCGGGTGAGGACAGGATCTTAGTTGATTCACCTAAGTATGTTCCCACATATGATAAGAAGCCCAGAATGAGCGCTTATACCGTATGTGATAAGTTAAGCCAGGCCATCACCAAGAAGGACGAAGACGGAAACGCATACTATGATGTTATCATCTGTAACTTCGCTAATCCCGACATGGTAGGCCACACCGGCGTGCTTCCTTCAGCTATCAAGGCTATCGAAGTAATAGATGAGTGCTTAGGCGAGCTTGAGACATTTATCAAGGAAGTGGACGGCACCATGTTCATCTGCGCTGACCACGGCAATGCAGAGCAGCTTATCGACTATGAGACAGGTGCTCCTTTCACCGCTCATACCACCAACCCCGTTCCTTTCATCCTTGTAAACTATAAGGACGGCGTAAAGCTTCGCGAAGGCGGCAAGCTTGCTGATATCATCCCTACACTGTTAGAGATCATGGAGATACCTCAGCCCAAGGAGATGACCGGAGAGTCACTTCTTGTAAAGTGATCCTGTTCGGATAAATACGGAGGCGGTTTATAAGTGTTTCTAAGCAGTTTTTTAGATGGATTTTCTGATGCATTTAGCAGTGATACTGCAGAAAATACGACTTTAATAAAGTCTTTAATGATATTAGGTTTTATACTGGTTGCGGTAGGGATAGTGATCATTCTTAAGCCTGATAAAGATAGTATTAAAAAAATATCCAATAAAATTATAGCCTGGATATGTGTGATCGCAGGAGCAATCCTGGAAGTGACATGTCTGGCTATCGCATAACATATACAAGTGCCATCGGACAAACCGATGGCATTTTTTATATATTAAAAAGTTGTCATAAAGCGGGCTTTGCAGTATAATAAATATATCTATACATTTCGGTTATCTGGTTAATTTCATTAATGAAGAGGCATCATCGGTTGATAATGTAATGGATATTTCCAATCATGTTAAAGATGATCTGGAAAATATGTTAAGATAATCTTTGACGCCTATATAGAAAGGTATTTGATTAAAAAATGAAACTCATCTTAAGCTATTTAAAAAGGCATATTGTGATATTCTGCATCTCAACAGCTTTCCTGACATTAGAAGCGGTAGCTGATCTGATGCAGCCCACATATATGTCTTATATTGTTGATGAAGGTGTGGCAAATGCGGATGTAAGCCGCATACTCGGTTACGGAGGCATAATGCTTGGGATTGCTTTATTCGGTGCATTGTGTGCGATCATGCGTAACCATTTTGCAAGCCGTACATCACAGACTATAGGAAAAGAGATCAGACACGACATATACCATAATGTACAGCAGCTTTCGCTCGAGAATATAGACCGATTACAGCCTGCATCCATCATTACCAGGATAACGAATGACGTTACCCAGATACAGGATTTCATAAACAGTATCATGAGGATCATGATAAAAGCTCCCATAACAGGTATCGGAGCAGTTGTCCTTATAATCATCCAGACTCCCAAACAGGCACCGATCATGATAGTGATCATATTGGTTGCCGTACTTCTTATAATAGCAAATATCTTAGTCGGTTATCCCAGATTCGGAAAAGTACAGAAAAAACTGGACAAGCTGAACGGTGTATCCAGGGAATTTCTTTCATCTGTAAGAGTTGTTAAGGCATTTAGGGCAGAAGATAAGGAAACGGAAAAGTTTGATGACGCTTCAGATGCTTTAGCTGCTGCAAATACTTCTGCACTTCGCGCTATGGCGATGTTTGCAACTCTTATTAATTTAACAGTAAATTTCGGTATTGTTTTACTCCTTTTTATCTCCAAAGACCAGAATGCTTCTGACATAGGCAGGCTCATGGCTTCGGTCAATTACATGGGTCAGGTGCTTTTTGCTCTGGCATTTATCTCTAATGTTATCAATAATGCGGTAAGAGCGTTGGCATCATCAGAGCGTATAAAGGAAGTACTTGATGAAAAGCCTACCCAGAAAAAGGCTGTTAATCCCAAACACCCCGAGATCAAAGGAAATATTGAATTTAAAAATGTTTCGTTTGCATATGCGGGAGCATCGAGAGATGCACTTCATAATATATCATTTTCGGCTTCTCCTGGGGAAACTATTGGTATTATAGGACCTACCGGCTCAGGAAAGAGCAGTCTGGTAAACCTTATACCTCGTTTTTATGATGTTACGGAAGGCGAGATATTGGTGGACGGTGAAAATGTAAATGAGATAGATGAAGAACTGCTAAGGAGCAGGGTTGCATTGGTAGCCCAGAAGGCATTGCTGTTTAGCGGTACCATAATTGAAAACTTAAGCTGGGGTCTTGACAATAAGGAAAAAAATACTGATGAAAAAGCTGATAATAGCAATTTCTCAGCTTCACAGATACAGGAAGAAGATAAGCAGCGTATATATAAGGCGACAAGGATTGCCTGTGCAGATGACTTTATAGAAAAGACCAAGGACGGATATGATACACTCTTGGGACAGGGCGGTGTAAACCTGTCAGGAGGACAGAAGCAGAGGCTTTCACTCGCAAGAGCTCTTATCAGAGAGCCCGGCATCCTGATACTCGATGACTGTACCAGTGCTCTAGATGCAAATACCGAGAGCAAAGTGCTTAAGGGGCTCAATGAAATGGATACAAAGGCCACGGTACTGTTGATCAGTCAGAGAATATCTACTGTTATGAGAGCGGATAAGATACTTTGCCTTAATAACGGTGAAGTACAGGGATTTGGTACTCATAGTGAGCTGTTGGCAAACTGTCAGACTTATAGAGAGATTTATGAGTCACAAATTGGAAAGATCGCTTAGATATAATATGGACACCTCATCCGGCTGCTTCGCAGCCACCTTCCCCTTGAGGGGAAGGCTTAGGTAGCATAGTGTCATAAAAAATAGATAAAATAGAGAGATATTATATGGCAGAATCAAGAATAACTTCGGTACCGCCGCGGAATCTGAACGGTATTTCAAGACCGGGCAGGGGAGCGGTAGTTGTAAAACCTAAAAATTTAAAAGGTACGTTAAAGAGACTCTGGGATCTGACCAAAGGTCACAGAAAGGGACTTGGCTGGGTATTATTGCTTTCGGCTTTTTCATCAGCAGCATCCATCATTTCACCCAGACTTACGGGCAGTATAATTACACGTATCAGCAACGGGGACACAATAACCACTTTGCTGTTACTGCTGGCAGGACTGTATGTATGTGACTGGTTTGTAAAGTTCATGCAGCAGTTTTTAATGGCTGCTATAGGTCAGAGGATAATCAATCATATACGTCAGGTTTTGTTCGGTAAGATCAAAGGACTTCCTCTTAAGTTCTTTGATAAGCACCAGCACGGTGAACTGATGAGCCGTCTTACCAACGATGTTGACAATATCAGTACTACCATATCAAGCTCTATAACGCTTCTTATGACTTATATTTTTACCATAGTTGGTATTTTTACGATGATGGTGATATTAAGTCCGCTGCTTACAATGGTTACATTGTGCAGTGTAGGTATGATATTTGTGCTTACAAAGATCGTAACCCGTCATACCAGAAAGCTGTTCAGAGAACAGCAAAAGAATCTAGGTATATTAAACGGGCAGATAGAGGAAGGCATATCGGGACTTACGGTAGTTAAAGCTTTCGGACGTGAAAAAGAGATGGAGGCCGATTTTGACAGGAAAAATGAAAATCTGTGCAAGACTTCGATCAAAGCTCTTATCTGGTCCGGATATCTGATGCCTTTGATGAATGTAATTAATAACATATGTTACCTGGCTATAGCTGTAATAAGCGGTCTGCTTTTCGTAAACGGCAGGATCACGGATATCGGACTTATCAGTACTTTTCTGCTTTACTCCAGACAGTTTACAAGGCCTTTTGTCGAGATAGCAAATGTTTATAATAATCTTCAGACTGCCGTTGCCGGTGCAGAACGTGTATTTGAGATCATGGATGAAGAACCTGAGCCTGCTGATAAGGAAGATGCAAAAGAGCTTGTATCTCCCAAGGGTGAGGTTGTATTTGACAAAGTAAGCTTTGGGTATGATGAGAGTAAGATAATACTTAAAGATATCTCATTAGAGATACCTGCCGGTAAGAAAGTAGCCATAGTCGGACCTACCGGCTCGGGAAAAACCACTATTATTAACCTACTCACACGTTTTTATGATGTTAATTCCGGCAGTATATATCTGGACGGAAATGATCTTAGGGATTACCGTATGGGTGATCTGAGACAGGTATTCGGAGTAGTACTGCAGGATACGGCATTGTTCGCCGATACTGTAAGAAACAATATCTCGTACGGACACGTGGATGCTTCTATCGAAGACATTAAAAAAGCCGCAGAGTCAGCCGGCGCCGATGCGTTTATAGAAAGACTTCCGCATGGATACGACACCGTACTTGAACAGGGCGGTTTAGAGCTCAGTCAGGGTGAAAGACAGCTGCTTACCATTGCCAGAGCAGTACTTACCAACGCTCCGATCATGATACTTGATGAGGCTACAAGCTCTGTCGATACGGTTACCGAGCAGAAGATAAGAAATGCTATGCTAAAGATATGCGAGAACAGAACCTCGTTTATCATAGCACACAGACTTTCAACCATCAGGGATTCTGATATTATTATATTGATAGAAGACGGAATGATAGCTGAAAAGGGCTCACATGATGAACTGATATCATTAAACGGCAGATATGCCGATATGTACAGAACACAGGTTGGATAAAAATAAAGTCAACATGATTTTTTTTCATGTTGACTTTTTTGGTTTAAGATCCTTCGTCGTTACACTCCTCAGGATGACAATGATTTATCTCATAATGACAATGATATGGGTTTGAGGATCATGCGTTAGGATTACCGTTCTTAGCTGCCTGGTCTTTTTTCCAAAGCTCCCTCATCTGGTTTGCATAAGCAAGACCTTCGGGGGTGTAGCCTGCTCTGGAATAACGGCAGTGAGAAAGTACATTCTGCATAAGGGCATTTATCTGATCGTCCTTTTGTCTGATGATGTTGAAGCCCATCATACCGTGAGCGGTCTCAAGATTAAGTTTCTTTGTATCGATGACACCATTGGTACGATGTATATATACATATACAAGAAATACTTCATCCGTATATGAAATCTGAGTAATATCAGTCGCATTGGCAATTATACGGGGGGAAAGGATAAGGAACTGGTCCTGATATACTTTGTTTTCAATCAACTCATCGGCCATTTCAAGAATGTTCGGATTTCTTTTGATGATGCTTGAACTCATAGGATCATTTGATTTTTTCTTGTTGAAAACGAATAAAAAGATTCCCAGAGCCAGAAGAGCAACAAAGAAAATGAACATAATGCTGTATTCGTGGAAACCGTCCCTTATGGTCATAAAAATACCAAACAGAGAGATCGGTCCGAACAATACCATAAATATAATGCCTGCAACCATTCCGTTATGCGCAGATTTGTGTATTTTTTCGAGAACTAATTCGCTGCCTTTTTTATCCAAAGCGGTATACCTTCTTTCCCCTATTATATGTTTTTTAACCACAAAGATCCTTTGCTCAGGATGACAAACTTGTAAAAATGTATTTATCTTGATTATTTTATAACATTTTATACATGAAGTCAAATCTATATAATAAAATCGAAGGAAGAGCTGAAGGCTTTTTTGAGGTGACAATGGCCACCGGGTAGAAAAACAGAAAATAAAACAAATATATTTGTTGACATAAATCCTGATATTGTGCTATATTCTTGATTTGGTGGGATTTATTATAGATATAATTTACACGAAAATATTATTGGTATAAATCTATGAATAACATAAATCCGGACGAGGAGAAAAAATGTCAGACACAAAAGTATACAGATTACTGGTTATCAATCCCGGCTCAACATCTACAAAAGTGAGCCTGTTCGATAATGAAAAACTGCTTTTTGAGCACAGCCTGTTCCATGATGCACCGGAACTTTTAAAGTTCCCTCATGTAAATGACCAGATGCCTTTCAGATACAATGTTATCATGGATATGCTTAAGGAAGAGGGCATTGATCCAAATACAATAGATGTATTTGTAGGCCGCGGCGGAAGTGCATGTACTCAGCCCGGCGGTGTTACCGCTATAGATGAAAAACTGTATGATGATACCGTAGCCGCAGTAGGCGGCAGCGAGCATCCTGCTAAGCTTGGTGTTATGCTTGCATGGCAGTTTTCAAAAGAGTTCGGAAAGCCTTCATATACGCTCAACCCTACCAATGTGGATGAGTATTCCGACTTGGCAAGACTTACCGGTATCAAGGGCGTATACCGTGTATCACACTCACATGTATTAAACCAGAAGGCAGTAGCTGAAGCACACGCAAAGAGCCTGGGTAAAAAATATGAAGACTGCAACTTCATAGTAGCACATATAGACGGCGGCATCACAGTAAGTGCACATGACCATGGACGTATGGTAGACGGAAACATGGGAGCTGACGGAGAAGGTGCATTCACACCTACCCGTATAGGCAGTGTTCCGGTACTTTCTATGCTGGATTATGTAGAGACTCATTCAGTTAAGGAAGCTAAGCTTTTATGTGCCAGATCAGGTGGATTTGTAAGCCTGTTTGGAACATCCGACTCCGATAAGATCCATGCACTTGTAGATGCAGGAGATAAGAAAGCAACACTTATATGGAACACCATGATTTATCAGATATGTAAGATGATAGGTGAGATGAGTACGGTACTCTGCGGTAAGGTGGACGGGATACTTCTTACAGGCGGTCTTATGAGATTTGCCGATGTAAAGGAATGGATAGAGAAACGCTGCGGATTCATTGCTCCCATCAGTGTATATCCCGGAGAGATGGAACAGGAAGCACTCGCATATGCTGCACTTGATGTACTCAGAGGCGAAAAGACAGCAATGAAGTACTCGGGCAAAAATGTATGGAATGGGTTTGAAGGTATAGATCTGTAAGAAAGGGTGGACAATAATTATGAGCATGGTAGATGACATCAAGAAAAAAGCACAAAGTAAACTTATGACTATAGTACTTCCCGAGGGCGATGAGCCCCGTACAGTACAGGCTGCTAAGATCATAAAGGATGAAGGTCTGGCTAAGCCGGTATTGCTTGGCAACAAAGAAGCAGTTTTGAATCAGGCAAAAGAAACCGGTACCGATATTACAGGTATAGAGATCATCGATCCTCTTACAAGCAATAAAGCAAAAGAATATGCCGGACAGCTTTATGAACTTCGTAAAGCAAAAGGCGTTACGGAAGAAGATGCCGCTAAACTGGTACAGGATGTTATGTATTACGGTATCATGATGGTTAAAACAGGTGATGCTGACGGACTTGTATCCGGTGCTGTACATACAACGGGAGATATGCTTCGTCCGGCACTTCAGATAATAAAGACTAAGCCCGGTATTAAGGTAGTATCATCAAGCTTCCTTATGGATTGTCCGAACAAGAACTTAGGTCACAACGGACTCCTTGTTTATGCAGACTGTGTTGTAATGCCCAATCCTACAGCTGATGAGCTTGCCGAGATCGGTATTTCGGCTGCAGATACGGCTAAGAGGCTGTGCGGTATCGATGAGCCAAAGGTTGCATTCCTTTCATTCTCAACTAAGGGCAGTGCTAAACACGAACTTGTAACTAAGGTTCAGCAGGCTGTTGCAAAAGCTCATGAGCTTGCACCTGATCTTTGCTTAGACGGTGAGATGCAGTTTGATGCAGCACTCGTACCCGAGATCGGGGCATCAAAAGCTAAGGGAAGTCCTGTAGCTGGACATGCAAATGTACTTATATTCCCTGACCTTCAGGCAGGAAATATCGGTTATAAGATCACACAGCGTATCGGCGGAGCAGAGTGCTTCGCAGTGCTCCAGGGTCTTGCAAAGCCTTGTAATGACCTGTCACGAGGATGTTCTGTTGATGATATAGTTAATACTGTAGCGTTTACTGCTGTACAGGCTCAATAATGTTTAAACTTTAAGGGGCTGCCGTTTTTACGGCGGTCCTGTTTTTTTAAGGGGAAGAACGTAAAGTAAACAACTTCGGATATTCTAAAAACATATTGTATTACCTTGCAAATTTTAGTATAATGTAAATTGGTTTATTATTTAGATTTTGGAGGAAATATATGCTGGTTACATTTGCTCTTATGCCTGATGATGCATTAAGATTTGCCGGTTTTTTAGATAAACTTAAGGCTGAAGATATATACCCTGAATGTATCGGGCTTCCTGACGGAAGTGAAGTCAATATGGACAGGTGTTTTTTGTATCCTTATGCCGAGTATGGTGATGTTAAGGAAGCATGTATAGCCGTTAATAATAATGACTTGTCACTGATGCTTATTTATCTCAATTACAGAGTGGAGTATTCACTGTTTGCTCAGAAACAGTGGAGATCTGTGGAAGTCAAAGCTTTTTCCGGGCTGCTGAAAAAGTACAATTATGATTATTTCAACAGATTAAAAAGCGATCATGTAAACGAACTTGAAGGCTTTTTCAGAGGCAGGATGATCGTCGGACAGGATAATCTGTACAGTATACTGGGTAGCGGAGCATCGGATCCCAATTTCTTAAGACAGTACATATACGGTCTGATAACTGGTAAGAAATATAATTGACAAAAAAGGTGGATTATGGAGTTGATAAGCTTAAGAAAACTTAAGACATTTGTTTTTATGGCTTTTCTTACTCTGTTTTTATGCCTTTTTACCGGTGTTATAAGTGCTAAAGCGGCTACTGATATACGTGTTGGTTTAAAATCCACATATTTTGACAAAAAGATCATAACCATATATAACACCGAGATCAAGATGGGTTACTGTATCAATGACAGTTATAAGTCGGATATAGTGCTTAAGTCGGTCGGAGGATTCAGCTTTGAGCCCGACAGATCCGATTATTATACGGATAATGTAATATATGGTACATATAAAAGTGCGGTATCCAAAACAAAAGAATACAATACTGCATATGTATGTTATGCCGGCAGAAACATTTGGATGGTATATATACCGGATAAAGAAGTTTCGGATACAGGCAGCCTGATAAAAGTTACAAGCAATGATATCGTCAGTATCACTTTCGGACAGAAAAGGATGCTGATAGACGGGAATGTGTCCGGAGGATATCCCCAGTTTGCATATACAGGTGCAGATAAAAGCATTTCTCTTGGAAGTAAAAAATACAGAGGAAGGATAGAAATAGGCAGATACGGAAACGATACTATCAGAGCGATCAATATAGTTAATATAGAAAGCTATCTTATGGGTGTTGTTTCCTGTGAGATGAATACCACGTGGCATTATGAGGCACAGCGTGCACAAGCTGTTGCTGCGAGAAGTTATTGCCTGGCCAATACCGGGTTTGCCGCTGACAGTTACCTGAAAAAAGGCTATGTAATAGTTGATACCGATGAATCACAGGTATACGGAGGGGTCAATAAAGAAACCGATATCTCAAGGTATGCTGTTAAGTCCACTTTAAAGCAGATACTTAAGAGCAACGGAAAAACCGTTCCGGCATACTTTTTCTCGACCAGCGGCGGTGCTACGGAGTTTTCATCGGATATATGGGGTGGTAACAGCTCTGTATTTATCGGAGTGTTTGATGAATATGAGACCAATCCTGAGCGTAAGCCATGGGTTGTAAAGACTACTTTTTCTGAGCTTGAACAAAAGCTTAAGGATAAAGGCTACAAAGTAAGCGGAATAAAGGGAATATATCCAGAGATATTGTCTGATTCCGGCAGGGTAAGCAGTATAAAGGTGAAATATAACGGCGGCAGTATCACGGTTAAAGGTTCTGAGATCAAGTCGATGTACGGAATGCACAGTACAAAGTTTAAGATAATAACTGCCGACAGCCCCGATGATACTGTTTATATCAGGACCGTAGATGACGATGAACAGGACAGTACGCGGGTTCAGACATCCGATATATATGTTATCTCAGGTACCGGACAGGTTACACTGCTGGAAGATAATACTGACCAGATGGTAGTGATCTCTTCCGATAATATGACTAATTTCCCTGTGGATCAGCCCGGCAGCAATGAAATCTGGTTTTTGGGAATGGGCTGGGGACACGGTATAGGCATGAGCCAGTCGGGAGCGTATGGACTGGCGCTTAAAGGATATAAGTATGACGAGATACTGAAGTATTATTATAAAAACACAGAACTTGCAAAGTATTAAGAAAAGATAATTGAAAGGCAATAGTATGGAACTAAGGAAATCCGATTTTTATTATGATCTGCCCGAGGAGCTTATAGCTCAGGATCCGCTTGATGACAGAGCTTCATCAAGGCTTCTTGTGCTGGATAAAAACACAGGCGAATTTAAGCACGAGCACTTCAGTAATATCTTAAAATATTTAAAAAAAGGTGACTGCCTGGTAATAAACAATACCAAGGTTATACCTGCACGTCTTATAGGCGAGAGGATAGTAGATGATATAGTGCCCCAAAAAGGTTTTGAACCGCCAAAACCCGGTGCCGCAGTTGAAGTATTTCTGCTTAAAAGGCTTGATGCCAACCGCTGGGAGACTATAGTTAAACCCGGAAAAAAGCTTAAGGAAGGTGCTAAGGTCAGCTTTGGTACAGGTGAACTTACCGGTATCATCGAGTCTGTTGAAGATGACGGCAACAGGATAGTAAGGTTCAGCTACAACGGCATATTTGAAGAAGTACTTGACAGGCTTGGCGAAATGCCGCTTCCTCCGTACATCACACATGAACTTAAGGATAAAAACAGATATCAGACCGTTTATGCCAAGTATGAGGGCTCAGTTGCTGCACCTACAGCCGGGCTTCATTTTACAAAAGAACTCTTAAATGAGATAAAAGAAAACGGTATTGATATAGCTGAAGTAACTCTTCATGTTGGTCTTGGTACTTTCCGTCCCGTAAAAGAGGATAATATCCTTGACCACCATATGCACAGTGAGTTTTATATCGTAACAAGTGAGGCTGCCGATAAGATCAATAATTGCAGGAAAAACGGCGGAAGAGTTATCTGTGTGGGGACCACCAGCTGCAGGACCATAGAATCGGCTGCCAATGATAACGGTATAGTGATACCGCAAAGTGCCGATACGGAGATTTTTATTTATCCCGGTTATAAATTCAAAGTTCTGGATTGTCTTATTACAAATTTCCACCTTCCGGAATCAACTCTTATCATGCTTGTAAGCGCTTTGGCAGGAAGAGAAAATGTGCTTAAAGCATATGAGGAAGCAGTAAAAGAAAGATACAGATTTTTCTCATTCGGGGATGCAATGTTTTTGACGGATGACATAAAATGATGTATAATTATATTTTAGTATTTCACGTTGAATAAATGGGGTAAAAAACGAGAGGTATCCGGGTGAAGGAAAGATTCGAAAAGATAATGCATTTTCTTGTACACAACAGCGCAATGTTTACTGTTGCCATAATGGGTATGGTTCATGCCGTATTATTGCTTGTTACGTTTTTGGCTGACGTTGCTCCTTTGGCAAACTTTAATGTGCTGAGTGTTGTTGTATATATATTCTGTTTTGTCCTTTGCAAAACAGGGCATATTTTACCGGTATATATAAGTATTTATCTTGAAGTGTCTACATATGCGATCATATCCGTATATAATGTCGGCTGGAAGTGCGGATCGTTTTTCTTCCTGTTCTCGATAGTGCCCATTGTTATTTATTTTGGCAGTGTCCTGTTTAAAAACACAAAAAGATGGATCATAGTTATCTTACTTGTACTGATCTTTGCTAATTTCATGAGCCTGTATATCGCGTTCTATAACACCGAACCCAAATATATAGTCAGTGATCTTGTAAGAACGACTTTATATGTTTTTTCAACATTTTCAATGTTCCTTTCGGTGGTTTTCTACAATGCCATATATATTTATTCAAGTGAGCATGAGAAGACAAGTCTGGAAGAAAAAAATGTCAGGCTTTCCGCGGATGCACATGCGGATACTCTTACAGGACTTTTAAACAGAAGAGGTTTCCTGCCCACATTGTCTGAAATGATGCTGACGAGATCGCATCATTTTTGCATAGCTTTTTTTGATATAGACAATTTTAAACGTATTAATGACTCTTATGGTCATGACTGCGGTGATGAAGTCTTAAGACATATTTCAAATATTGTAAAAAAAGAAATGCAGGGATGTGAAATATGCAGATGGGGCGGAGAAGAGATCATAATCCTTATGAGGGATTACGATTTTGAGGTTGCCAAACAGAAAATGGAATATATCAGAAAGACCATAGAAACAACGCCTACCATATTTTACAATAAACTGATCTCGGCTACCGTTACCATCGGGTTGGAAGAATACAGTGAAAAATATAAAGAACCTGAAGAGATCATAAAGGTGGCTGATGAAAGAATGTATTACGGAAAGCAGCACGGAAAGAATATTGTTATATTTGAATGATAATTATTGGTTATTAACTTTAAGAAAAGAGTTTATAATACGATGAATTATACAGGTACAGCTTTGGTTGCATTGGTTATCTTGCTGATAATCAATTATGATATCATAATAAAGAATAATAATGATACAAAAAAAGCAATACCGGCTTATAAGCCTTACCGCTGGTTTTTGTTGTCTGTTGTTATTTTCTATGTATGTGATATCCTTTGGGGATTTTTTAACGATCTTGGTCTGATTACGCTTAATTACATAGATACCGTTATA
>JAIKXA010000033.1 GCA_024684355.1 Lachnospiraceae bacterium | reverse complement strand
CCATGGCTTCCCCTTGAGGGGAAGCTGTCAGCTTTAGCTGACTGATGAGGTGTAACCTACAATAAAAAAGGAGAAACAATATGTCACAGCAGACTGTAGCCGTTATCGGCTCCGGCGGCAGAGAGCACGCCATCATTAAAGCTATAAAGAAAAGTCCTCTTGTTTCCAAGATCTACTGTCTCCCCGGCAACGGCGGTATAGCAGCAGATGCCGAATGTGTAAGCATCGGTGTTATGGAAACCCAGAAAATAGTAGACTTCTGTAAAGAAAAAGCTATCGATTTCGTAATCGTGGCACCTGACGATCCGTTAGCAGCAGGTACTGTAGACGCATTAAACGCTGCAGGCTTTAAGTGCTTCGGACCTAAGAAGGATGCCGCTATCATAGAGAGCAGTAAGATTTTCTCCAAGAACCTGATGAAAAAATACGGTATCCCCACAGCGGCTTACGAGGTATTTACCGAATCCGCAAAAGCAATTGAATACCTTAAGACTCAGGATATGCCCATCGTTATAAAGTGTGACGGCTTGGCTCTCGGAAAAGGCGTTATCATTGCCGAAACCTTAGACGAAGCTATAGAAGCAGTCAAAGAAATGATGGACGGCGGCAAGTTTGGTGCCAGCGGCGCCAACGTAGTCATCGAGGAATTCATGACCGGCCCCGAGGTAACCGTACTCTCCTTCACCGACGGCAATGTAGTCATCCCCATGATATCATCCATGGACCACAAGCGTGCCCATGACAACGACGAAGGCTTAAATACCGGAGGAATGGGAACCGTAGCTCCCAACCCTTACTATACAGAGGCTATAGCAAAAGAATGTATGGAGAAGATATTCCTTCCCACCATCAAGGCTATGAACGCCGAAGGCAGAACCTTTAAGGGATGTCTCTACTTCGGACTTATGCTCACTCCCAAGGGACCTAAGGTTATTGAATACAACTGCCGTTTCGGCGATCCCGAAACACAGGTAGTACTTCCCTTACTCGAGTCAGATCTCTTTAAGATCATGGTTGCTACAGCAGACGGTACCTTAGCAGATACCGAGGTTAAGTTCTCAGATAAGTCTGCATGCTGCGTTATCTATGCTACAAAGGGCTATCCCGAGAAATACGAAAAGGGCCTTCCCATGACACTTCCGGATGCAGATGCATTTGCAGCCCGCACGTCCACTGTATCCGATGCCCTCATATATGTGGCAGGCGCAAAGAAAGCCGAGGACGGAAGCCTCCTTTCTAATGGCGGTCGCGTACTAGGTATTACAACAGTAGCTGACACCTTAAAGGATGCAGTTGCTGCTTCCTATGCACTTACAAAAGAAGTAAAATTTGACGGCGGTTTCTACCGTAACGATATCGGAGCAAGAGCACTTAAGGCCCTGTCATAATTGAACGACACTTCCCAGATTCCCGGAGGTTAATAAAAAATGGTCAATGGCAAGAAGATCTCCGTCGCTCTTGCGGCATATAACGGAAGCAAATTTATAATTGAGCAGCTTGATTCGATACTTCAGCAAAGTATTGTACCGGATGAGATTGTAGTCTGTGATGACTGTTCTACTGATGATACTTTCGATATAGTTAAAGAGTATTCGAACGAACACCCGATTGTTAATGTGTATAAGAATGATGTAAATCTTGGATTTATTAAGAATTTTGAAAAAGCTGCAAAGCTTTGTACCGGGGATTGCATTCTTTTTAGTGATCAGGATGATATATGGACAAAAGACCATATAGAAATACTTATTAACAATTCCGCAGATGCTGATCTTGTTTGTGCCAATGCCGAGAATATGACCATGGATGGAAAGCTTACGGGACGAACCATGAAACCATTGTTTTTCCATCAAAGCGGGGATATTCGGGTAGATTTCAGAAAAATGATATTTACACAATATTCGCAAGGTGCAACAATGCTTATAAAGCGGGAAATGTTACTGAAAATCCTACCTTTTCCTAATAAAATGTTCCATGATATATGGATGGGATTTGCAACGTATCTTGCCGGTGGAAAAGTTAAATATGTTCCGTCTGTTATCCTTCACTACAGACGTTGGGGCGGAAATGTCACTACAGTAAATAACGAGCGTATAAGCAGACTTAACCTCTTGAATAAGGTAAAATTTTTAGTCTCGGATGCTGGCGTTTTTGACAACTTACTAAATAAAACAAAAGTAGGTTTATATTTTGCTAAACGGTATAAAAACACCCCTGAAGCAATCCGTTCGGAATTGTTTCAAGCATACTGGTTTACATACGATATGACGCATAAAAAGAATATTAAGGCTTTAAAATACTTTATTAAAAACCATAATGATATCTTCCTTGCAAAAAACAGAAAAGGAATGCCGTTGAGATTCTTAAGATATTTTATCTTTAATTGATCTGAAAGTAAAAAAGACTGTGAAGTCCGGGACAAGTTTCAGTCCCATTTTTCACAGTCTTTTTTTGTTTTATTCAGCAATCTTCTTCGCATTCTCGGCCTGTATCTCAGGGATTGCAGACAGCATGGGCTCGACCGATTTACCCTTAAGCTTCCTGTCAATATAATTCTTCGTGATCTTCCTGACGGTACCGGACAGAACTATAACGCCTATAAGGTTGGGGATCATCATAAGTCCGTTAAATGTATCGGAAATGTCCCAAGCGATCGAGGATGTCATAAGAGCTCCCGACACGATCATAAGTGTAAAGATTATCTTGTATCCCTTTACAGCTTTTGTTCCGAACAGATACTCCATTGACTTCGATCCGTAATGGGACCAGCCGAGTATCGTGGTAAAAGCAAACATAAACAGACATATCGCTACCAGTTTTTCACCCCATTCACCGAAAACCGTGCGGAATGCGGCACTGGCGAGTGTAGCATCGGAAAGACCCTCCTGCATTACACCGGTGTTGATATCCACCACACCGCTTGTAAGGATGACGAGAGCTGTGATGGTGCAGACGATCATAGTGTCGGTAAATACCTCGAATATTCCCCACATACCCTGCTGTACGGGCTCCACAACATCTGAATTTGAGTGGACCATAACAGAGGAACCGAGTCCGGCTTCATTTGAGAAAACACCGCGCTTAAAGCCCCATGTCACTATAGTTTTTATGCTGACACCGACTACTCCGCCCCAAGCGGCCTCTTTCGTAAATGCGAACTTGAAGATGGCACCGAATGCCGCACCCACGTTAGAAATATTCTTAAATATGACTATAAGGCTCCCGCCTATGAAAAACAGTACCATGAAGGGTATGATCTTTTCTGCGAAATTTGCGATCCTCTTAAGCCCTCCGAGTATTATCACTGCTGCCAGGATGACCAATATAAGTCCTAGTACCAGGTTGTAAACTGTTATATCCCCGTACAGGGTAGTATCAAGAGTATCTATCGGGAACGCGGCCTTAATGTTTAAAACTATCTTATTAACCTGTCCCATGTTTCCTATACCGAATGATGCAAGTACCGCAAACCCTGAGAAAAGGACTGCAAGCACGATGCCGACCTTCTTTAAGCCTTTTTTGCTGCCCAAGCCGTCCTTAAGGTAGTACATCGCACCGCCCGACCATTCACCATCCGTATTTCTCCTGCGGTAAAAGATACCCAGGACATTTTCGGAATAGTTGGTCATCATACCGAAAAATGCTGCGAGCCACATCCAGAATATGGAACCGGCGCTGCCGAATGCTATAGCGGCGGAAACACCTGCTATATTTCCGGTACCTATGGTTGCCGAAAGCGCAACACACAGCGACTGGAACTGCGATATAGCACCTTTTTCCTTGGTATGGCTTATTACGTTCTTATTAAAAACACTGCCTATGGTCTTTTTCATCCAGTGCCCGAAATGCGTAACCTGGAATACCTTGGTGATCACAGTCGTGAGCACGCCCGTACCGATCAAAAGGAACAGACCGATGGATACCCAGACAAATTCATTTACCGAATCATTAATACGAGCTAATGCATCTAACATGTCTCTGCCTCCTGTAATATCAAAATCAGTAAAATTATAACAAAAAAGGTATACTTTTGACAATATTTTTTTACACTGATATCACGGGATAAACCCCTCTGTTATCTTGACAGAGGCATGCTTATAGGCTATAATTTTTAAGTTGTAGGTTGTATTATATTTTATAAGGAGCTAACCATGGTTTACAGAATTTATGTTGAGAAGAAAACAGGACTTGACCTTGAAGCTAAGTCTTTAAAGTCCGACATTAAGTCCCTTCTTCAGATCAAGGGCGTAGAAAAAGTACGCTTATTTAACCGTTACGACGCAGAAGGTCTTTCGGAAGAGCTTTTTGAAAAAAGCTGTAAGACCGTTTTTGCAGAGCCTCAGCTGGATGATATCTATTCAGAAGAAGAATTTGCAGGCGTGAAAAAGAGTGCTGACAGGATCTTCGCAGTAGAATACCTGCCCGGACAGTTTGACCAGCGTGCCGATTCGGCTGCACAGTGTATCCAGATCATCTCTCAGGCTGAGCGTCCCGCGGTACATTCAGCAAGAGTATATATTATCGAAGGCAGCATCTCTGATGACGAGTTCGCAGCCATCAAGCATCACGTTATCAACCCCGTAGAAGCAAGGGAAGCAAAGCTTGATACCTTTGAGACCTTAAAGGTTGTATACGAATGCCCTACCACAGTTGAAACCATGGAAGGCTTTATAGATTTAGACAGAGACGGTCTCGATGCTATGGTAAAGAAACTCGGATTAGCTATGGACCTTGATGACATTGCTTTCTGTCAGGAATATTTCAAGAAGGAAAAAAGAAATCCCACCATTACAGAGATCAGAATGATCGATACCTATTGGTCAGATCATTGCCGTCATACTACCTTCCTTACCACTATCGACAGTGTCAGTTTCGAGGATAAGGAACTGCAGGAGGCATATACCAACTATGTAAATATCCGTAAAGAACTCGGACGTACAAAGCCCATCAACCTCATGGATATCGCAACCATCGGTGCAAGATACTTAAAAGCTAAAGGAAAGCTTTCAAAGCTTGATGAGTCTGATGAGATCAACGCATGTACCGTAAAGATCGATGTCGATGTGGACGGCGAGACAGAAAAATGGCTCCTTTTATTTAAGAATGAGACTCACAACCATCCTACAGAGATCGAACCTTTCGGTGGTGCCGCTACCTGCATCGGCGGAGCTATCCGCGATCCCCTTTCGGGACGTTCATACGTATACGGCGCTATGCGTGTAACAGGTGCATCTAACCCCTTACGTCCCATCAGCGAGACACTTCCCGGCAAGCTTCCTCAGAGAAAGCTTACATATACTGCGGCAGCAGGATACAGCTCATACGGTAACCAGATCGGACTTGCTACAGGTATCGTAGATGAGCTCTACCATGA
Source organism: Lachnospiraceae bacterium (assembly GCA_024684355.1). Classification (GTDB taxonomy): domain Bacteria; phylum Bacillota; class Clostridia; order Lachnospirales; family Lachnospiraceae; genus RUG11977. Next base: position 11,732 of record JAIKXA010000033.1, on the reverse strand, counting down.
CGGATACCAGGCAAAGCGTATGGAAATCGGTGCTGTTATCGCAGCTGCACCCGAGAGATGCGTAAGACGTGAGTGTCCCGAGCCCGGCGATATCGTTATCCTGCTTGGCGGACGTACAGGACGTGATGGCTGCGGCGGAGCTACAGGTTCATCAAAGAAGCACACCTTAGAGTCCCTCACCACCTGCGGTGCTGAAGTTCAGAAGGGTAATGCTCCCGAAGAAAGAAAGCTTCAGAGACTTTTCAGAAATGAGACAGCTTCTCGTCTTATCAAGCGTTGTAATGATTTCGGTGCCGGCGGAGTATCCGTAGCTATCGGCGAGCTTGCAGACGGTCTTGATATCAACCTTAATGCAGTACCTAAGAAATATGACGGCCTTGACGGAACCGAACTTGCTATCTCCGAGTCACAGGAGCGTATGGCTGTAGTCGTAGCTGCTGAAGATATGGATAAGTTCATGGAGCTCTGTGCAAAAGAGAACCTTGAAGCTACAAAGGTAGCTGTGGTTACCGAAGAGAAGCGCTTAAGAATGCACTGGAACGATGCAACGATCGTTGATATCTCCAGAGAGTTCCTTAATTCAAACGGTGCAGAAAAGCATATCGATATCGAGACAGCTTCTGCAGCTGATTTTGAAAAGACCTATCCTCTTTACACGAAGGAAAGCCTTACCAATCCTGCTATCACCCCTGTTGACTTAACTGCAGATCCTTCCAAGTTAAGTTTTAAAGAAAAATATAACACCCTTGCCGGCGACCTTAATGTCTGCTCAAAGCAGGGCTTATCAGAAAGATTTGACTCCACCATCGGTGCAGGCACAGTACTTATGCCTTTTGGCGGAAAGAATCAGATAACACCTATCCAGGCTATGGTTCAGAAAATCTCCGTTGAGAAAAAGCACACTGATACCTGTTCCCTTATGTCATGGGGTTACAATCCTTTCATTACGGAAAAGTCACCTTATCACGGAGCATATCTTGCAGTAGCAGAGTCAATTGCAAAACTTATCGCGACAGGTGCAAATTATAAAGACATCTATTTAACCTTCCAGGAGTTCTTCGAGAAACCCATGAAGGAGAGCAAACGCTGGGGCAAGCCTTTATGTGCACTGCTTGGTGCATTAAAAGCTCAGCTTGACTACGAAGCAGCTGCCATCGGCGGCAAGGACTCCATGAGCGGATCCTTTGAAAAGCTCGATGTTCCGCCCACACTCGTAAGCTTTGCTGTAACCACCACTAAGATAGGAAATATCATCTCCCCCGAGTTTAAGGCTCCTTTAAACAATGTTTATCTCCTTGAGCCCGAAAGAGATGAACACGGAATCCCTACACCTGATTCCATGAAAAAGAACTTCGCAATCATCGAGGCATGCAACAAGCTCGGCGGTATCAAAGCAATGTACACACCCGGTATCGGCGGTATTGCTGAAGCTGTTATGAAGATGTGCTTTGGTAACAGCATCGGTTTCAGATATGCCGATTCTGTAACAGAGGATGATATCTTCTCTTACAGTTACGGTTCATTCATTATAGAAGTAAGTGATGCTTTAGAAAGAAAGAACTTACTTTCTGAACTTACCGAGAATGCAAAGATCCTGGGTCGTACCGAGGAAGAGGCCGCTATCATCTTTAGCTCTGAAAAGTTAACCTTAGACGAACTGCTTCAGGTTTACAACGGAAAGCTTGAGAAAGTATTCCCGATGGAGACTGCTTCTGTAGAAAAGAAAGCATATGAAAAATTTGATCATACAGCGAGTGTTAACCGTATCAGTTACTCAGGTCCCGCTCTTAACGGTGCTAAGCCCAAGATTCTTATCCCTGCATTCCCCGGAACAAACTGTGAGTTTGATTCCGCAAAGGCTGCAAGAGATGCCGGTTTTGATCCTGAGATAATCGTCATCAAGAACTTAACAGCTGACGCCATCACAGATTCCGTTAACTACTTTGCAAATGCAGCAAAAGATGCACAGTCGATCTTCCTTCCCGGTGGTTTCTCCGGCGGAGACGAGCCTGACGGATCTGCCAAGTTCATCATCGCGTTCCTTCGTAACCCCAAAGTTACAGAAGCTGTTGAGAACTTATTATATAAGAACGACGGACTTATGTGCGGTATCTGTAATGGCTTCCAGGCACTTCTTAAATCAGGACTGCTGCCTTATGGACACATTATAGAAACCGATGAGAACAGTGCGACACTTACCTTCAACACCATCGGACGTCACCAGTCAAAGATCGTAAGGACCCGTGTATGTTCCACTAAGTCACCCTGGCTTGCAGAAACAAAGATCGGCGATATATATAATGTAGCAATCTCTCACGGTGAGGGACGCTTCTTCTGTGACGAAGCTCAGATCAGAAAGCTTGCCGCTAACGGACAGATAGCTACCCAGTATGTAGACCTTAACGGTACACCTACTTCGGATATCCTTTTCAACCCGAATAATTCTGCATTCGCTATCGAAGGTATTACTTCCCCCGATGGCAGGATCTTCGGTAAGATGGGTCACTCCGAGCGTTATGACAAGGGTCTGTACAAGAACGTAGCGGGCAACTACGAGATCAACATGTTCAAGGCAGCCGCTAAATATTTTGCTTAATTCTTTATAAAAAACTTTAACCTGCGGGATGGTTCTCCGGTTTTAATCAACCGCAAAACCATTCCGCTGTTTGCTTATTTTTGGGGTATAATATGATAAAAGTGTTAGAAATCCTACCCAGTCAGATTGGCACTGGCGGTACGCAAATGTTTGTCTTACAATTGATCAAGTCACTTAACAAAGAGATAAGTATGGACTGCCTCACACCTTTATCTTGTGATAATGATGATTTTGAAAAACAATTAAATGAACGTGGAGGAAATCTTTACACTTTAAATCTAACCAAGAGTAAAAACCTGAATTACGTATATCGCCCCATCAAGTCATTTTTAAAAGATCATTCTTACGATATTATCCACATACATGCAAGTACGATCCAGGAACTGGCCGCCATAGCCGCAGCAACAAAAAGCAACAGATCTGCCAAAGTGATAGTTCATTCCCACGGATCAGGTTCAAATTTCACTATATTTATAAGACTTTTTCGTGCAATAGCATCTATCAGCATGAAAAAACATGTTGATCATTATTGTGCATGTTCAAAATCTGCTGCCGAATGGAAGTTTACCCCCAAGTATCAAAAACAAACCCATATTATTTCTAACGGGATCAACACAGAACAATTCCTGTTCGATTCCACACGTCGAAATGATATCCGGAGCAAGTTGCAGATATCCGATTCTGAATTTGTCCTCGGAAATGTCGGTCGTCTTTACGAGATCAAAAATCAAAGTTACCTGATAAGCATCTTTACAGGATTATTGCAAAAAAAGCCAAATTCTAAACTTATCCTGGTTGGGGACGGGCCCGATCGAAGTGCATTAGAGAAATTAGCAGAACAAAAAGGTATCGCAGACAAGGTTATTTTTGTCGGTAATACAAATGATGTGGCAGGATATCTAATGGCAATGGATGTTTTTGTGTTTCCTTCCAGACATGAGGCGTTTGGATACGCAGTTATAGAAGCTCAAGCATCCGGTCTCCCGGTGATAGCTTCCGACCGCCTTCCGGATACCGTTAAGTTATCAGAAAATGTGTCTTTTTTACCCATTGATAATGACAGCCTCTCTAAATGGATAGACGCCATTACTGCTGTACACTGTGAAAACCGTAATAATGGGATAGAAATCGTGCGAAAAGCCGGTTATGATATAGAAACTACCATTAAGCAGATAGAAAATCTGTATTTTTCTTCGTACAAGAAAACTTGATCATAGTTAGGAGTATTCTGTTATGCTTTTTTCTGTTATTATTCCGTTTTACAACGTTAAAGACTATTTACACAAATGCATAAAAAGTATCTTATGTCAAAAATTTAAAGATTATGAGCTTATTTTGGTGGATGACGGTTCTACTGACGGCTCTTCATCCATATGCGATGAATATGCTCAGAATGACAGTCGTATACGCGTTATCCATAAAAAAAACGGTGGTGTGGTAAGTGCCAGAAATACAGGTATTATAGAGGCGCGCGGAGAATACATCCTTTATGTGGATGGAGACGATTGGGTATCTGAGAATTGGATGGAGGTAATCTCTGCCCAGATCACTTCAGCACCGGAGAAACCGGATATCGTTGTCTTTGGATCAATAGGTATTTATAACGACAAGCAATCAGCTCACATCATTAATGCTCCCGAAGGTTTTTATGACAGAACCAGACTAAAAAAAGAAATATTCCCTTATTTGATCAGAGACAAAAATCGATATATAGAAGATTCTGTTATTCTTCCCGCTCCATGGAATAAAGCATACAAAAGACATATACTTGAAAAACATCATTGTTTTGATGAAAGGATCAGTGTCGGAGAGGATAACGCCTTTGTTTTTGAATGTATTCTTTGTGCCCATAGTATCACTATCTGTAAAGATATATTATATTATTATAACAGGCTAAATTCCGAATCTATGCTTACAAAACCCAACCCCGACAGGCTTAAGAAACGATTGCTTCTTTTTCAGTATGTTAAAACCCGTCTTGCCCCTTACAATTCTGTGGTCGGTCGTCAGATGGATGATTTTTATGCAAGCAGGATCATATATGATATCACCTGTATGTACAAAAATACTACCGATCTTAAAAAGTCCGCGCATCATCTGAAAGAAGAGTTAAAAACCACAGGAATCCTTAAGTATGTACATGTCCTAAAAACATCTTTACGTGCAGGGATCATCATATTGCTGCTTAAGATGGGTCTGTGCAGAACTGTCCTGTTTGGACTTAGAAAATTAAAGAGAATATGACATTGTAAATCCCTGTGCCCCAGGCACAGGGATTTACACATTTAATCTCCTCTGTATCTCCGCAGCAACGGATCTGCCCCGGAATATGACTGCACCGACAAAAAGGATCACGCATACAAGCAAGCAGATTGTCCACGCTACAGGCATCTTATCAAAAACGAAATATATGATTATGCCCGGGATAACGCCCAAAAGGGAACCCGAAAGCAGATATGCCATAGTGTTTCCGTGTTTATCTATCATAGCCAGGACAAAATTGGCAATGATAGTCCCGGTTAAAATAACCGGCACGATCAGTTCCATGGTTATCTCAAAAAAGTCAAGGTATCTTGCCGTAATGGGAAGCACTACCAATGTGATCAGCACTATCAAGGTTACCTTTCTGGCAGACCCTGTTCCGGGTCTGAACTGGCGCATAAACCCGAACTCCACAGCCACAAGCCACATAGCAAGCAGCAAACTCCAATGTAAGGTTGGAAATCCCGGCAGCCTCAGTCCGAACATAAAATCAAGACCGATCCCGACTATCAGGATTACCCATACGACAAATAACTGTATTTTATAATATAAAGACCTTTTTTTCTGAGCTTCTAACCTGGGGTAATATGCTTCTTCGTTTTCTGTGTCCGGATTTGTGCTGCCGATCATCAGTTTGCTTTGACATAACGGACATTTAAGCAGGTCTCCGCCCACTTCTATCTTGCAATAAGGACATTTTCTCATCACTTTATTACCTCCGTTGCATAGACTTTTATATCCACTCCGTCACTTGCCAGCATTCTTACAAAATTCTTTACCACTCCGGTATTCATAAAGGCAAAGGAAACTCCCAGTGTCAGATTATCCTTATAGCCGAACATAGTTGAAAACAAAGTGTTCGTACTGCAGAAACCGCTGTAGTTTTCTATATACTCTCCCACCTCTGCGGGAGGTTTCTGGATACCCATATTTGAAAAGACCATTGAAACCTTTTTATTTGATCTCTTGGTAAAGTGCCGTACCACAAGCTGTTTGATAAATAACGGTACCACACGGACAGGTGCTACATATTCCATGGTCTCGAATTTATCCATCTGTTTCTTTATATTTTCTTCCGTCAGCTGGCTTTTTAAAGCTGTGTCAAACTCTTGAGCCAGTTCCGCCAGGGTAATATCCTTATCAAAAACATGTGTTACATTAACGCTGTTAAAAAAGTTTCTGGCAGTTTTTGAAGGATAATAATTTCTTAAGTTTACCGGCAAAGATATGGTTATGGGAGTATTCCGTTTTCTGGGCGGTATCTCATCCCTTATGGCTAACATCCATAAGGCTCCGAAGTAACTGGTCAGAGATACCTTCAGCTCCTTCGCCTTTGGCAGCACCTGTGCTGTCGGCATATGTATCTCAAAAAACTGCAGCTGTTTATAAGGAAGCTTTAGACCTGTCAGACGATACGCTTTTACCTGCTGTGATCCGCCGGGCAGATTCTTGCTCCCGAAAAACTGTCTGTAACTGTCTTGAGCCAGATCCCCTGCAGAGGCCCCCGAATGGATGGTAACATCTGTAAAATGTCCCGGATATTTCAGCTTCAGGTAGTCAAGGACTATGATATTTAAAAACTCCATAGCTCCTGTCCCATCGGTCAGAGCATGAAACATCTCAAGATTTATCCTGTTCCCGAAATAAGTTACCTGATAATGCAGCATGGTCTTCGCGGGCACATAAAGAAGCGGACAAATCCTGTCGTTTTCCTCCGTAACCTTAGGCAAAAGGTCGGTATCCTCCATATAATGCCAGAAAACTCCGCGGCGTATTCTTACCTGTACCTGCGGTCTGTCCTGTATAGCTGAAAGGACTGCCTGCTGCAAAAGCTCAGGATCTATTTTTTCTTTTAAGGTACAGCATAAACGGAAAGATCTCGTATCTCTCTTTCCGACCGTAGCCAGAAAAACCTTGGCTACATTATCTATTTTGTACCAGTTATCACTGCTCATTTGTTATTCCTCGTTTTATACAATATATCTGATCATACCCGGTGTTTTCCTTATTAATGATATACGCCGGATATTCCCTGTTATTTCCCGTATATTTCTTCCGACACATGCGCAGAAAGCCTTCTCATAGCATGACGGGCGATAGAGATCGGCATCTGCTGGTATACATGCCAGCCTTTTTCTTCGATATCAAGCCAGGCTGTCCCGCCGGATTCTTCTATCCTGTCCTTAAGCCTGATGCTGTCATCAAGCAATATCCCGTTTCTCCCGGCCATGATATATACGGGAGGAAATCCCGAAAAGTCTCCAAACAACGGACTAAATGCGGGATCTGCCAGATCCTTTTCTACCACATAGGAATGTGCCGCACCCATTACAAACTTTTTGGTAAGTATCGGGTCCGACTCCGCATACTTTTCATAAGAATCGGCAGTACCTGTCATATCCGTCCAAGGACTGAAAAGAAGGAGCTCTCTTGGTACCGGTTTGTTTTCGCTAAGCAGCTTCTGTACAAGGCATAGTGCCAGATTGCCGCCTGCTGAATCCCCCGCAAGCAGGATATGGTCTGCCTCAAAAAGGCTTTCGGTAAGATACTCCCAGACCGCTATCCCATCCTCTAAAGCTGTAGGATAAGGATGCTCGGGTGCCAGACGGTACGCAAAAGAATAAACCGTAAATCCTGTGGCTTGTGCCATCTTTGCTGAAAGGATCCTGGCATACCCCAGCCCTCCGCTGACATATCCGCCTCCATGTGCATACAATATGGCATATTGAGGATTATGGGCAAAGATCGGTTTTACAGCTTCGCAACGGATCTTTCCGACTTTAAAGGGAGTTATCTCAACCTCTCCTTTAGGTGTAGCAAGATCTCCCGCCCACTCGGCAAGCTTTCGGTGTTTTTTCAGCTCCTCAGCGGTCATGGTATTACCGGATATAAAATTCACTGCCCTAAAGGCTTTTTTCAACAGCGGGTTCATAAATCTGACCTCTCCTCCATCATAGCTGCATTCTTATATACACACTCTGTTTTCTTTATCTCTTCCTATAATCATTAAGACTAAACTTACGCTCCTTCTTTATCATAATACCTTAGCAGTTTAACTGTCAACACTTTAAAACGTCTGCTTTTTAAACTTTTCTCTTGATTTTTCATTTACAAAGTACTAAAATCACAAGGGTTTATTAATAGGAAAGGAAAGACAGACATGACCTGGGTATTGCTGGTGCTCGCATACGGCCTGATCAAGGGTATGCGGGAAGTATTAAAGAAAAAAGCTTTGGAAAAAAACACCACTTTGGAAGTCCTTTTTCTGTATACCCTTTTGTCATTTATCATAGTTATCCCGGAAATACGCGGTGCATTTAATGAAGAAGCATCAACTCTTATCGTGGTGGCTCTTAAATCTCTTGCGATATTCCTGGCATGGATATTCAGCTTTAACTCAATACGCTATATCCCCATCAGCCTGTACGGTATCCTTGATCTTTCCAGAGTTCTGTTTGCTACATTGTTCGGCGTTCTGATCATGAAAGAAACGCTTGGGACCGGTCAGCTTCTGGGACTTTTTCTTGTAGCTCTCGGATTACTGCTGTTAAAAGCCGAGCCCCATAAAAAAACCGAACCCGTAGATGATAAAAAGATTCCCGCCATCCATGTTTTCCTGTTGTTTTTATCATGCATGCTCAATTCAGTATCGGGAATACTCGATAAAGTCCTTATGACATTTACTTCAATATCCGAAGGTCATCTCCAGTTCTGGTACATGCTTTTCCTGGTCATATATTACAGTATATATGTAGCAGTTTCTGTTGTTATACATAATAATCATACCGGAAAAACTACTGATAAAAACACTGTACCCGAAACTGTCGGTATCCCTGAAAAAACACCCGTATTCAATATAAGATCGGCTCTAAAGAATTACTGGATATGGCTGCTTGCCATACTTTTTGTTATCGCCGACCGGTGCTTGTTTATCGCAAATGCAGACCCCGACAGTAAAGTTACCATCATGACGCTTATTAAACAGTCCTGCTGCTTCGTTACCATACTCGCCGGCAAATTCATCTTCCACGAAAAAAAAATCCTGCACAAATTCATATGTGCATGTATTATCGTCGCGGGTATCATTGTATCTGTGCTGCTGTGATCAAAAAAGTGGTTGACATTTATAACTCAAAGTAGTATATCACGTACTATATTTTTCAATTCACCAAGGAAAGGAGGACCCATATGCGTAATCTGAATGCTGTAACCGTATATACATGCGATCAGTCTATGAAGTCTATCGTATTCATAGATGTGTTTTTGTGTGTCGGAATTCAGCGCGGATGAGATAGGGTCTGTCAAACATGCCTTGCATGTGCGATGTTGGTTCATGATAATGGGGGCTGTCGCAATAGAGTGTTGCGACAGCCCCATCTTTTTTATCATATTTTCTTTACGCCGCTGCACTTATCGATCACATTGATCGTTCCGTCAGCGTTATAGTTAAACTCGGCTACGCATACGCTTCTGTGGAAAAGGCTGCCTCCGGGAAGCTCATCCGTATGATAGAAGAGATATGAATGCCCCTTAAAATCACATACTCCGGGATGATTTGTAAAGCACTTGCCCTCTTCCATTAATATACCCTTATACTCCCAGGGACCTGTAGGTGAAGCCGATGTGGAATATGCCAGGTGCTCGTTATGTCTTTCTCCCTCTGAAAATGCAGCAAATACCATATAGTAAAGTCCGTTCCTCTTATAAAACCAGGGACCTTCTCCGTATGTGGTACCGGTCATGTGTCCGCCCTTTCCGAAAGCTTCAACGGTCATGGGGATTTTCTGAATGCCGACCTCTTTATCAAATGAGATCATGTCTTCATTTAACAGAACATATCTGAGTTCGGGATTTCCGAAATAAAGATAAGCCTGTCCGTCATCATCAATAAATACGGTAGGATCGATATCATTCCAGTCTCTCTCGTCTACCAGAGGGTATCCGAGATCCTTGTAAGGACCCTCGGGTTTATCGGAAACACCTACTGCTATAGCCATTCCGCCGTCCTTTTTATGTACGGGACAGTACAGATAAAATATACCGTTTCTTTCGATGCACTGAGGCGCCCAGGCACGATCATCTGCCCATTCGATATCATCAAGCGAAAAGATTTTGCCGTGGTCGGTCCAGTTTACCATATCCTTTGTTGAGAAGCATCTCCAGTCGAACATGGTATAAAAATCGTTTATAAGCTTATCCTCATCATGAGTTGTATAGAGATACAAGGTGTCATTGTAGACCATGGGTGCGGGATCCGCTGTGTATATGGTGGTGATAATGGGGTTTTTGCTGTATTCTTCTGACATTTTTTCTTTTCCTTTCTTAATATTAAAGAACATTATCTTTTCCCCGGAGAATATAAACTATCCGGTCCATGGATAATAATATCAGACTTTATTTCTAAAAACAATTGTGTAAAAAAAAACGTTTTACCGGACTATCTTGTACTATTTTACTGCGCAGTGTACAGCCACAACCTACCGGTCCAAATAAATATTTAAAAAGTTTTACGGAAATGTTAAAAAGCTCTTGACTTTCCTAAAATTATGTTATAGAATATCGTTTAATATTTTTAATCCCTGCCTCTATCCCTAGGGGCAGGGAAACTGTCATTATAAGAGCTCTTTATCATGGTAAAGCGTTAATTCAAAGGTCTGTGATAAAGCCGGTTCAAAGGTGTTTTCTATATAAAATTCACATATAAAAGGAGGATGACATGGCTTACTTTTTTGAAGAACCTTCACACACTTTCAGCGAGTACCTATTGGTTCCGGGATACACTTCACCTGACTGTATTCCCGCAAATGTTTCTCTTCGCACACCTCTGGTAAAATTCAGAAAGGGCTCCGAAGAATCACCTATTTCCCTTAACATTCCCTTGGTTTCAGCTATCATGCAGTCCGTATCCAACGATACTATGGCTATAGCGCTCGCAAAAGAAGGCGGAATGTCATTTATCTACGGCTCACAGTCCATCGAGGATGAAGCCGCTATGGTTGCAAAGGTAAAAGCCTACAAAGCAGGTTTTGTAGTAAGCGATTCTAACTTAAAAGAAGATGACACTCTTCAGGATGTACTCGATCTTGTAGAGAAAAACGGACACAATACCATCGCTATAACAAGTGACGGCTCAGCACACGGAAAACTCCTCGGTATCGTTACCAGCCGTGATTACCGCGTAAGCCGTATGGAAACAACTCTTCAGGTAAAGTCATTCATGACTCCCTTAAGTAACCTTGTCACAGCTCCCGACACCACCACATTAAAGGAAGCAAACGATATCATCTGGGATAATAAGCTTAATTCCCTTCCTCTGATCGATGAGAACGGATGCCTTAAATACATGGTATTCCGTAAAGATTATTCGGAACATAAATCCAACCCCAACGAATTGCTTGACGCAAAGAAAAGATATATGGTCGGCGCAGGTATCAATACCCTCGACTACGAAAAGAGAGTTCCCGCCCTTGTTGAGGCAGGCGCTGATGTTCTCTGTATCGACTCTTCAGAAGGTTATACCTGCTGGCAGGAAAAGACACTTTCATTTATCCGTGAAAAATACGGTGACACCGTAAAGGTCGGTGCAGGCAACGTAGTAGACCGCGACGGTTTCATGTTCCTGGCAAAAGCAGGCGCTGATTTCATTAAGATCGGTATCGGCGGCGGTTCCATCTGTATCACACGTGAGCAGAAGGGTATCGGCCGTGGCCAGGCTACAGCAGTTATCGAAGTAGCTAAGGCACGTGACGAGTACTACAAAGAGACCGGTATCTATATCCCGATCTGTGCAGACGGCGGTATCGTTCATGATTACCACATGACTTTAGCTCTTGCAATGGGTGCAGACTTCATCATGCTCGGACGTTATTTTGCT
>JAIKXA010000141.1 GCA_024684355.1 Lachnospiraceae bacterium | reverse complement strand
CATACAATAAAAGTATGTTTATCAACCCGCACTTTCTGTATATAAAAATTTAAGTTTTCTTTTTATAATATATATGGTAAAATCATATGAAAGACGTTAAAGGAGTATTACCATGTATTATTTTATCGTTAACCCGGGCTCACAGACAGGAAAGGCAAAAAACCTTTGGAGAGATCTGGAAGACCGGTTAAAAAATGCAGGGATAGATTATAAAGTAAGCTTTACCACTATACAGAATGATGCGGAAAAGATAGCTGCCCGCATATGCCGTGAGCATCCCGAAATGAAGAGGATAGTGCTTGCCGGCGGCGACGGGACTGTTAACGAAGGACTGAACGGTCTGTACGGATATGACAGCTTCATACTAGGATACATACCTATGGGCTCGAGCAATGATTTTGCCAGGGGGCTCGGTATCCCGCAGGATCCCGCAAGCGTTATGGAAAATACTATACATCCGAAGCGCTGCATACGTATAGACAACGGACTGGTCATATCGGAAGACGGAGATATAGTAAGGAAATTCGGTGTCAGCTCCGGAATAGGATATGATGCGGATATATGTGAAAAAGCCCTTCATTCAAAGCTTAAGAAGTTTCTTAATAAATTCGGACTTGGTAAGCTGGTATATTATATGATAGGCTTTATACTGATATTTACCAGTAAAGCACGTAAAGCAGTAGTCATCATAGACGGAAAGCGTACCATAAAGTGCAACAGGCTGCTTTTCGTAACGGCCATGAACACACGGTATGAAGGCGGCGGAATGCCGATGGCCCCTGCGGCCAATCCTTACGACGGAAAGATAACCGCATGTGTGGCTCATGATATTTCAAGGCTTAAGCATCTGTACCTTATGACAAAGATCATCAAGGGAAAACATATAAATTATAAGGGTGTTGACCAGGTTACGGCCAAAACGATTGAAATAAAGGCTGAGGCACCCATGACAATACATACGGATGGTGAGATAGTCGGCAAAAACGACCATGTAACATTCTCCGTATTCCCTGAGAAGATAAAGATGATGATATGACGGCTTGTCTAGGAAGCTCTCATTCGGTTAGGAGGTAATAATGGCATCATCCAGATCAAGCAGTACGAACAGTTCAAAATATAAGATAGTATTAAATTCGCCTGTAGTACTCACATTCACAGCTATATGCGTAGTAGCGTTTATACTGGGGGAGCTGACCCATGACAACACCAATGCAGCTGTGTTCAGCGTATACCGTTCTTCATTGGTAAGTCCTCTTACATATGTCAGATTTTTCTGTCATATATTCGGGCATGCTTCGGTTGAGCATTTGACCGGAAACCTCATGACCATACTTATCTTAGGGCCTATGCTTGAGGAACGTTACGGTGGAAAGATACTTGTATGGACCATAGCTGTGACTGCTCTTATCACCGGAATAGCTCATTTCATCCTGTTCCCGGGCACAGCACTTATGGGAGCCAGCGGAGTAGTATTTGCGTTCATACTCCTCGCATCTTTTACAAGCTTTAAAGACAAGGAGATCCCGCTTACATTTATTCTGGTAGCTGTTCTTTATCTTGGCCAGCAGATATATCAGGGGATTTTTGTAAACGATAACGTATCACAGTTCACCCATATCCTGGGCGGTATTACAGGATCGGTGATCGGATATAGTTTAAACAAGAAATGATTTTGAATAAAAAGAATTATCATATTGAAATAATGTCATCCTGAACGAAGTGAAGGATCTTAAAGATCCTTCGCAATGCTCAGGATGACATCTTTTTTTATAGCATATTTGTACCAGTCTTTTGTAATTGGCTCAGCTCGTCTTCTTGACTGCTGTCGGGGATATACCGAATCTCTTTTTAAAGAGCTTACTGAAGTGGTAAGCGTCATCATATCCGACACTGTCGGCTATTTCTCTTACATTCATGTCGCTGGAGGATTCCAACAGTTCTTTTGCTTTGTCCAGCCTGATATTTATCAGGTATCTTATAGGTGTATCACCCGTTACCATCTTGAATATCTTCGAGATATAGAAGGGGCTGACATACATGTTTTCCGAGATAAGTTCAAGGGATATTTTCTCTGCATAGTGTTCTTCAAAGTACAGGATGATCTCTTCAACGATCTTGTTCTTATTGATGGATTCGAATGCCACGTGACCGCCGGGCTCTCCCGGAAGTTGTTCGTCGCGGAGCACTGCCAGCATGTACTGCATGAGATAGGACTGCATCATGTAATATCTGCCAATCTTATATACATCATTTTCGGCACTCATGGAGGTGCACAGCCTCATGAGCTTCTGCTTCAGTTCCGGACCGGTCTTGTATACCGGGAGGCTTCTCAGCATAAAGTGATTAGGCTCCATGCCGGTGAGACAAAAGTCCGAAACTCCTATAAAGAACTCATATGTAGGTGTATTTTTATTGGCCACAAATGCCTGATGATAACAGCCGGGATTAAATACCAAAAGGTCGCCTTCTTCCACATCATAGAAGGTGCCGTCTATCTTATATCTTCCTTTACCTGACATGATAAAAGCCAGCTCCACATGCTCGTGGCAGTGGTAG
>JAIKXA010000099.1 GCA_024684355.1 Lachnospiraceae bacterium | reverse complement strand
TGTAAAATTCACCATGTGGAACTCTATATTTGCCACCGTCATATGCCGTACCATTCTCTCATTTGCACTTGCAAAATGGATGGGCATGGGTGTAATAGGTATCACGCTCGCCATGGTACTTGACTGGTGTATCAAGGCTGCTATAAATATATGGAGATTTAAGAGTGACAAGTGGAAAAACAAGAGAGTAATATAAAAAAAAGCTCCTGTATATAACAGGAGCTACGATTTACACCTCATCCGGTGCTTCGCACCACCTTCCCCTCTGAGGGGAAGGCTTTTTTATTTATATGCCTCACAATATGCCTTGATTACCTGCACAGCATTATCGATACCAACACGGCTGCTGTTTATACAGAGGGAATAGTTTTCGGCTCTGCCCCACTTTTCACCGGTATGGAAGTTATAATAGTTATTTCTTCTCTTATCCATCTTGAGGATATTTTCCTCGATCTTTGCCTCAGGCATACCGTCTATACGCATGGCACGTTCTTTTCTGAACTCCATATCCGCCATGACAAATATATTTACCACATCCTTACGTTTCCCGAGTATATAGTCCGCACACCTGCCTACTATGACACAGGGACCTTCTTCGGCCAGCTTCCTTATTATATCGGCTTGAGCCATATAGAGGCGGTCATCAAGTGTAAGGTTGTTAAATGTACTGTGTATGCTTCCGGATGTTACCATGCCTCTGGCTATGGAGTAAAGTAAAGAGCTTGTGGCACGGCTTTCCGCACTCTGGAATGCTTCAACAGCATATCCGCTCTCCTGTGCCGCACGGGTTATGAGTTCGTTATCATAAAAAGGGATACCCCAGATCTCCGCCAGCTTCTGGCCTATCTCACGGCCGCCGCTTGAATACTGCCTGCTTATAGTCAATATTTTATTCATAGACCCCAACCTCCGTTCATTTTCCAAAACTACATGCAGCAAGCGCTGCGAAACCTTCTCATCTCCATATTCACTATAGCATAAAAAAGCTTTTTCTGCAAACAAAAAAACCGGACAGGATCCGTGAAAGATCACATCCGGTATAGTGTTTTTTTACCTATTATATTAAATATCTTTGGTACTTCCTTCAAATTTCTGTTTTATCTCATCATACTTGGCTGATGTCATAAGAGCCGTATCCTCTGTGTCTTTTAATGTTACAGTATATGTCCATCTGCCGTATACCTCAAGCTTTTTGATGGCTCCTATCCTGATTATGTATGACTTATGGCATCTGATAAACTGTTCGGGATCAAGCTTTTCTTCTAAAGATGATAGTGCCTGTGATGTAAGATAAACCTCATCCTTTGTTACTATCCTGGACATTCCGTCCACTCTTTCGATCATGATGATGTCTTTGATATCAACCAGATTGATCTCTTCTTTTCCTCTTATGATAAGCTTCTCATATGTGGAATCTGTTTTTTCTTCGGTCTCTTTCTTTACCGACAGACTCTTTATCCTGTCTAACGTCCTGCCTATACGTTCAAGGTCAAACGGTTTTACCAGATAATCAAAGGCGTAGATCTCAAATGCATCGGCCATATATTCGCTGTGTGCCGTAGCAAATACTATCTTTACTTTAGGGTCCACTTCCGAAATGGCTTTCGCACATTCAAGTCCGCTTTCACCGTTCAGATCCATGTCCATGAATACTACATCGGGGCGAAGCCTGATAAAGTCACTGATAGCTGATGCAAAATTAAGACATACCGATACCACCTTGCAGTCCTCAGTCCGTTCGATCATCTTTTTAAGTATGATCCCAATCTGTTCTTCATCTTCAACTACCATAACTGTTATCATGCTTCACCCCGTATTATGTCAAACGTTCTTTTTAGTTTCTACAAAATCTACAACACCATTTCCGATATCCTTTTTCATCTTGGTGTCTGCCTGTACATTCTGAAGCTTATAATAATCAAGTGCACCTAAGTTGCCTGACATTAAAGCCTGTGCCATAGCTCTGGGAACTTCTGCCTCTGCCTTGACAACCTCTGCCTTCATTTCCTGTTCAAGAGCAACAGCCATAGCTCTTCTTTCCTCTGCCTTAGCCTGTGCTATCTTGGTATTTGCTTCTGCCTGTAAACTCTGCAGGTTAGCGCCGATATTTCTGCCGATATCGATATCGGCTATATCTATGGAAATGATCTCATATGCAGTACCCGAATCAAGACCTTTTTCAAGTACAACCTTGGAAATGTCATCGGGATTCTCAAGTACGGAGCTGTGTGTTAATGCGGAACCTACGGTTGTTACGATACCCTCGCCGACTCTGGCAAGTACTGTTGCTTCACCGGCACCACCGATCAGCTGGTTGATGTTGGTCCTTACTGTAACACGTGCCTTAACCAAAAGCTCGATACCGTCCTTTGCCACTGCAGATATCTGGGGAGTCTCGATAACCTTGGGAGTTACGCTCATCTTTACTGCTTCGAATACATCACGGCCTGCAAGGTCTATAGCGGATGCCTGCTCAAATGAAAGATCAATGCCTGCTCTTTCTGCTGCTATAAGTGCGTTTACTACGTTATCAACATTACCGCCTGCAAGCAGATGTGCTTCAAGTTCATTTGCTTTTACCACGATACCAGCTTTCGTTGCCTTGATCATGGGTCCTAAGATCTTGGCAGGCTTAACACGACGAAGCTTCATACCTATCAGTGAGAATACGCTGATCTTAACTCCGCTGGCTACAGCGGAAATCCACATCCCCACAGGGATGATCGAAAAGAATACTACTAAGAATACTACAACCAATCCGGCAATAATTAAAGGTGCTTCCATTTATTTGTCCTCCTCAACAATGATCTTATTGTTCTTTATCTGTGATATCACAAGTGACGCTCCGTTTTTGATATAAAGTCCGGATGATATGATATCCAGTTTAACACCGTCAAACTCACCTTTTCCTGTGGGCTTAAGATCGCTTATAGCTGTTCCTTTCTTTCCTATAAGATATTCCATATCTTTTTCTTCAAGGAAAAGGTTTTTACCCTGCAGGTCCGTCTCCAGTTTGATAGGCGACTTGACCTTTTTTGAATTAAATGCGATGATGCTGATCACCAGCATGACTACGATCACAACGATAGTTATTATTCCGACCATGACCCGCTGCGTCATGTCTTTGCCTGTCAGGAATATACCTGCCAGTGCACAGATCGTTCCGCATATCCCGGGGAAGCCGAAGCCCGGCATATAAAACTCCAGGCCGATCAGGACTACTCCGATGATCAGAACGATTATACCCAAAATCTGAATTGCTTCCATGGCTATGCTCCTTTTTTAAACTCAACCGTAAAAACTGTCTTTACTTCGTCCGAGTCAAGTCCGATACTGCCATTGCTTTCTGCAAGGATCTCCGTTACTATCGCAAGACCCATTCCGTGACCTTCCTCTTTCTTGGTTGAAAAACCTTTTTTAAAAATTGTGCCTCTTAGTTCTTCGGGGATCATGGGACCGTTGTTTTCTACCTCAAATATGTATTTGTCGCGGGTTTCCGTAATATTGACCCTGAGCTTCTTTTCCGCCTTATCGGAATCTTCCAATGCTTTCATCGCATTATCGATAAGATTGGATAATACCTTACACAGCTCCCAGTCCTCGATAGCGAGTGCCTTCAGATCAGACTTGACTTCAATAACAAACTCGAAACCCTTGGTTTCCGCTTCGGCTGTTTTGGCTGCCAGAAGTGCGTTTAATGCAGGTTTTGATGTTTTTATGGCTTTTCCGGTTTTTAACAGTTCCTTATAAACCTTTTTGAGGTATGCGTTCATCTCATCATATTCCTCAAGCTCCATCAGACCATATACTACCTGCAGATGGTTCAGATAATCATGTCTGTCCATTCTGAGTTTGTCATTAAATCGGCTTAGGTTTTCAATACTTTCCCGTAGAGTTTCGTTCCTTTTCATCAGCCTGTTATATATCCTTACCAAAGCAATGATACAGGCGATCAGGATCACAACCAGTATTCCGCAAAGCACAAGGTAGAATGTTTTATTTTCCAACAATCCTTCCATGCTCACCTCCATGATAAGAGCATATCATTTTTTTGTATTATAACAATCCTTTCTCTCTGAATTATACAAAATCGGGGATGAAATGTCATAAAATCACATTTCAACACTTTTGCAGTCATTAAAAGCAGCAAAATTCTTTAAAGTACGCATAAGTACCGCTTCAAGCTTTTTGGTTTTGCGGATACCGGGCTCCCACCAGAGTCCATTTACCCGTAATATACCTTCCTTCCTATCCGGCACAGCCTCGATACGGCCGATGAACCTGTCTCCATAAATGATCGGAAGCGTATAATACCCATACTTACGTTTTGCCGCAGGCGTGTATATCTCCCACGAATACCGGAAATCCCATAATGCCGCTAACAGAGATTTATCCCATAACAGCGGATCCAGCGGTGCCATGAATGCCATACGAGGTTTAAGATCTGCACTGCCTTCTATTATCTGTTGCATCAGTCCGGCATCCTCAGTGCGGTAATAAAACAGCGGTTTTAAACCTTCAACTATCACCGGACAGATCTTATCCTCTTCTAAAAGTCTGGCCAATATAGCTTTTCTTTTTTCTGCATTGATATCAATACCCAGAAATGCCGTACTGTTTTTATCCCAAAGCAGTCCGACAGCTCCTATACGCCTTAAGATCCGCCATGCATTAAAGTTTTCTTCGTCCTTACATGGATTCTCGGCATTTAGAATTGATGTTGGCAGATGATTTTTCGCCAGATCATAATACTTCCGGCTTCCCTTTTTATGATGGATAACCAGTGTACCGTCGGTATACAACTGTTCCAGGATCGATCTGGCAGCGAGTGATGGTCCGCTCCAGTTACCGCTCCAGTGCATCGACGAATGCCAGTATATCTCTCCTTCGATAGGAAGTTCATCACTGCTGACAGGACCGTGTTCGCTGATATAATCTATGGTTTGCTTTTCAAGTTTATACAGCCCTTTAAATGTTTTCCCAAGCGCAACACTGCGATCTCTGTATGATGAAAAATACGGCCAGTCCTCTGTAGGCCAGATGGAGAGCTCTTTATCAGCATAGTCTGTCAGCAGTCTGTCTTTATACAGAAGCTCCTGCAGCATCTGCTTTTTAAAACCTTTAACTCTGGACTGCAGTGTCAGTTCGGCATTTTTACCGCACACGTCTACAGGATCGTACTGTATACACCCTGCCTGACGAACATAACTGTATGCTCCGTCCTTTCCGGCAAAGCGGTGTGCTCCGATCAACCCCTGTTTTGCAAGGATAAACTGTCCGGCCTGTTGTTTTGTGATCGTCTTTATAAGCATATGTAAACCTCTTCTTTTCGTCTCTTTTAATTCTATCATATTTAGAATGAGGATGCTATTCTTTTCTGCGTTTAAGGCATAAAAAAAAGACCGTCTCAATTAAAGACGGTCTTTGTCAATTTATAATGCGGAGTAAGGGACTTGAACCCTCACATCTGTGCGATACATGATCCTTAGTCATGCCTGTCTGCCAATTCCAGCAACTCCGCATACCTTGCCGATTACCTCAGCACGCTTGATTATAATATCACCCCAAAAGGGAATTGTCAACTACTTTTTTTATTATTTTGCATCCGGTCTGCAATTATCGGATTTTATTCTGCCCGTACAGCTCTTTATCCCCTGATACAGCGATGTTAATATATGCTCGTAACACAAATACAGGACAGCACACAAGATGTGCAGAAAGAGAGTTGGTTTTATGATTTTTTTCGTAGCTGGATTGGTTTTAGGCGCAGCAGTTTTATTTGCCGGTGGAAGCAAAGCAGGAACCGGAAAGCCTTTCTTAAATAAAAAAGTAAGAATCGTTCTTTCCATAATAATAGCTGCACTCGGTACATTTTTAGGCTGTATCAGACAGGTTCCGACAGGAAATACAGGTGTCGTAGTAACCTTCGGACGCGTTGAAGACTACACCTTGGATTCGGGTATCCATTTTGTTGCACCCTGGAAATCAGTGGTAAACATGGATAACAGGACTCAGATCTATACTTCCGAATTATCCTGCTTCTCATCGGATATACAGGAAGTAGCAGTAACATATTCCGTTAACTATCGTATCAGCAAAGATAATGCTCAGACCATTTATCGTACGATAGGTGCAGGATACCTTCAGACAGTGATGGATCCTAAGATCCAGGAAGCTGTAAAAGGTGTGACCGCTAAGTACAATGCAGAAAAACTTGTTGAACAGCGTGGTACCCTTTCAGCTCAGATAGAAGAAGTACTGACCGAAAGTCTTACCCCTTATAATATTGAAGTAGTTTCCACTTCACTGGCAAATATTGATTTCACCGATGCATTCACCAATGCAGTTGAGGCAAAGCAGGTGGCTGAGCAGAATAAGCTTCGTGCTCAGACCGAACAGGAACAGGCCATCATCGAGGCTAATGCAGCTGCTGAGCGCCAGGTAATACAAGCTCAGGCAAATGCTGATTCCGCAGTACTTGCTGCAAAAGCTGATGCAGAGGTACAGCAGATCGGTGCCGATGCAGCTGAATATGCAGGCAAAAAGGAAGCTGCAATCCTTTCAAATATCGGTGAGCAGATGACCAAATATCCCGGACTTGAGAAATACTATTATTATCAGAACTGGAACGGAAAGCTTCCCGAGACAGTGTTAGGTGCAGGTACCGAGATCATAATGGATATGCCAAGCGCTTCAAGTGCAACTGAATAACAGTACGCTAAAACCAAGCAGCGGCTCCGGTTACCCGGAGCCGCTGTTATTCTTTTAGGCAAATATCAATCAAGTATTACTCCGCCCCACTCGACTACAGTAAAGCCGTCACGGGCGATCTCGTCAATTTCCGGCTCAGGTACTATTTGGCCGTCATAAGGCTCAAATGTAAACCATATACGGAAGATGCTGTCCGGTTCAGTGCTGAACGTTACCGGCATAGCCTTATCGATCACTTCCGTAACATTCGGATACATCATATAATCCAAACCTTCAGGAAGCTTCTCAACCCAGAATTCAACAAAGTCTGCGATTTCCTTATCATTAAAGCCATATTCCTTAAGGATCTCTGTATATCTTTCTGCGCGTTCATCCGCTTCTATAAGCCAGCCTTCGCTATTTCCAAAGAAGAATGGCTGTGTTTCAGATTCATAGAACAGATATGAATAATCCTGTCCGTCTTCTGAATGAAGGGTTCCGTCAGGTTCAGCTGTTACACTCCAATTACCACTATAATCCGGGATAACCGTAGTTAATAGTTCAGGATGATCAAAGCTTACAATAACATCTGTCTGTTCTTCAGGATACAAGTAAATGTTAGGCTTCAGAGCACCGACGCCGTTGGCAGGTTTGGTACGACCTGCATGCTTTTTTTTCAGCGTATCTAGCAGATGCTCCATATAAGCATCATCTTTCAAGTGTTCTAGCATCTTTTTTCCAATAATTTTGGTTTGTTCTGTATCATAATAAGAATCTAAATAAGATTCATAAAGTCCCCCTGTTGTTGCATCAAATACCGCCTGCCCCGTTTCGGTATGCGTCAACAATGTAACCACTCCTGCAGCCAGTACATATCCCCATCCTATCGGTGATACAGCAACTCCAGTCAATGCAGCAACTCCAGCCACAGCCAGCAAGGCATCCAACTGGACAGCCGCTCGTTCTCCCGCAACCTTGTATTTATCCCCAGGGTGGGTTTGCTTCGAAACCATATTATCTTTATAAAGATCATACATATCTACTGCATAAATTAATACATTCAATATGATTCCTAACGTTTTCATTGCCCTATTTTTAGCCGCTGCACTATTCCTTGCATCAGTTTGTGCTTCTTTAGCACCTTGTTCAATCTTATTATTTATATTACTATTTCTTGATTTTGCCTGACCTCGCGCCAAGTGGGCATCATTTAATTTTTGTTTAGTATCTCTAATTGTTGCTTTATTTTTTATATGACTAAGTTTTTCATTAAGATTATTAATTGCTTTAGTCTTCATATCCCATATTTTATTATTTTTTGTAACTTGCTGACTATAATCTTTTATTAGTTTCGTCTTCATCGAATTATATGCTTCTTTGGCTATAGTCGCTTCTTTATTTACTTCCCTGCCAGCCAATTCTCCTGCCGCCGTATTCAACCCCGGCTGTGAGACCTCGATTAATTTTTGTATATAGTCTATTGCTTCAAGATCGCTGGCACTCAAGAGGGCCGGATCTCCACCTCGTTCAACATGTATCGCAGAAAGGTAAGTCAATGTCAAATTTCTTTCATGTCTTGTCATGCCATATTTTACACGCTCTGCATCTTCAATACGTTCCATTAATATTTCTTCATTAGTTTTAGGGTGATCGTCATCATTTTCTTTTTCATATGCCAAAATAATGCCCTCATTCTGTAACCCCGTAAAGTTAGCCTTTACCGAAACAACATCAATCCGACATATAATGCAGGAAACTGTAATAACCCATGCCGTTATTTTTCTCCATAAATATCTTTTTTTTCTATAATTCTCCATCTACTTCCTCTTTTCTCATCTGATCAAGATACCATGCAATACCTGACTTAATGGCTTCAGATGCGTCATAATCCAAAGCTTCTTTAAAGTAATATAATGCAGCCTCTTGATCACCAATTTCATAAAACAACGCCCCTAAATAATACAATGTGTCTGTATCTTCTTCATTTAATGTATACGCCCATTGCAAATAATAAATAGCCCTATCATATTCCTTATTTTCAAACAGAAGTATTCCTGCCATTTGTTGACCTCTATCCCAATAAGGCTGATATTCTGCCGCCTCCAAATACATTTTATATAATTTAGAATCCCTAGTATCATTATCCATATTCAAATCTAACATCAATAGGCTATTCATCCTGGAATAATACTCTATCGTAGTCTTACGTTTACAGCTGTCCATAAGGGCATATGCTTCTTCCATGTTCCCGTCAAGTGCTTCCAGATATGCATGAAGCATAATAGTGGTATCATTTTCTCCATATTTCTTTTCGAGCTTTTTAAGGCTGCTGTCAGCCTTTGATTTCCCGTATATTACCTGTTCTTCCACATCAATTACATCGTAGGTGTAATCATATATGCTTATCTCCGGTTCCGCTGCTTCAAGCCTTGTTACAGAAAATGCTCCGACGACAATAAATACAAGAAGTATCACATTAATTATCTTTCCGGGGAGCTTTTTTAACAGGAGTTTTAATACAATACCCGAAATTGACACAACTATTATCAGCACAGTCCAAAATCCGCCATAGCCAAAAACAAACAAGCTATACAATCCTAATATCATCAAAACCAGTAAAACTGCTGTTAACATACCTCATCACCTCCCCATATAGTATCTGATCGATTCATTCAGACGGTCATTATGCCAGCTGACACCATACCAGTCATCCTTATGATTCAACAATGGTAGTAATTCGCTGACTTTATTGGAATAATACAATGCTTCATCGTACATCTGTGCCTTATTATAGGCATTAGCCAGATTATACATGAATGTTGTATTCTCCGGATCGTATTCCAATGCCTTGTTCAAGTCCGCTATAGACTCCTCAATTCTATTAATTGAATAGTATATGACGCCTCTTAAATAAACAGCATATGGAAGCTCATCATTTTCTTTAAGTACAGCCTCTATTTCTTCCAACGCAAGATCATTATTCCTGTCTATAAAATAATACTCTATTGCATCCAGGTAATGCCTTGCAAAAGGAGACAGTTTATCTTTCTGTGCATCACTGATCTCTCTGTACATGGAGTAAGTATATCCTGTGTACAATCCACTATCATTGATGATCATGTATTCAGCCATGGTGTGCAGCAACAGATTTGCAACCAGCCTGTCATCCTCGCTGAGCTTTTTCCCGAGCATTATATCCGCAACATGGTTTATAGCATCTATCATCTTGTCGGGGTTCTTATCCTTTAATGCCCCTACACCGTAATAATACCAGATTACCATATCGTCCTGACCGTTTTCGATCATCGCTTCAGCACTCTTGTAACAATTCTCACCTCTGTTTGCACTTTCATAACAACTGAGTTTCATTAGACTGATCGTTTCTGCCAAATCTCCAGCTTCCTTTTCGGTTATACCCTCCAATAACTCAGCGGCTTGATCATAGCCTTCCATGGCTATCATAATATCTGCACAGTCAAGTTTTTTCTGGGCTTTCTCCGATTTTGAAAGGGTTTTGTCATTCTCTAAATAATCCAGATATCTCTGAATACAGTTAAGCCCTCCTGTGTAATACCCACGGGAATCATCACTCGCTGCTTTGGCTCCGATGAAGGCTGCAAAATATTGTAATTCTGCATTTTCAGGGTCATTCTCAGCTTCTCTGATAATATCTTTAGCTATCTGAACCGTGTATTTCCCGTTCTTATTTACTGCGATCATTGTATTAATAGAAGTATTCACAGCTTTGAGTGCCGAATATTTTTCTTCCATCTTATCCGCTATCTTTTTGCCTTTGTTTCCGGAGGATAGCAGTTCAGGTAAGATAACACCATAGTCACCCTTCAAAATACATTCTTCTAACAGCTCATTACGATAATCTTCTCTTTCTTCCGTCATATCTCTTTCTTTCAGATTGGGATATGCCGCAAGAAGCAGATAATGGAAAGAAGTGTCATAAGGGTCTTCCGTAATAACATACTGTTCTATACTGTCAATGTCCCTTGTCTGATTGTAATAAAGCCATGCGATCACAGGTTCATCTCTGTTGGCTTCATACAGGCTTTTCAGTTCTTCTTTTTCTCCTCGGAGATAATACAGATACCCATCAATCCTTGTGTTAGCGGCCTTTGAAAACGCAAAAGCGTCTTCAAGCTCTCCGGCATACATGGCATTATATGCTTCCTGAGCCATCTCATCTATAGCCGCATATACTGTTTTCTCTCCTGTCACTTCCTCAGGATCAGGAATAGTCACAAGTGAAACGATGAATGCCACTATGAATACTACTGAGATTATTAGGTATACCGGTGAAAAACACCCGAGCAGATAAACGCCTTTAACGGCAGCCCCGGTCTGTTCTGTATGCTTCTTTTGAGACCATTTTAAAAGTTTCTTCGTCATTCTCCATATTACAAATATTACTATGGTAGTCTCAATCACGGCAATGCCTGCATATATGATCAGCAAATGAAAAATGTTTTGAATATTAGGGATCAGATACGCTGAAATAGGTATCATAAGAATTTGTGGAATGATCACCACCTGCGCAATCAAAATACTCCATCCTATCCAAACAAACGGATGACGTATTATCGTAAGCAGATTATACAGCAGTCCTCTCTTTTGCAAACCGGTCTGCAGATCCGCAACAGCACTGAACAAGGAAAAGGTTAACAGCATGAATAATACAATACTGAGCAAAAGCGGTAAAATAACTTTAGACATCTCAAACGTTCCGGCTTCCGCTTCATAAAATGTAATATTGCTTACTCTGTACATTACGACCAGCATAAAGAAAAACGGGAATACTGAAGTAACTGTCTTTAGTATTCGTATCCCGATCTTTTCATTATTTGATGACATAGCAAGGAAAGTCAGGAAAATAAAAAGAAAGAAAAATACATAGATTTTTCTTTCATTACTTTCCAATGCTGCATCATCAAGCAGCGTTTTAGTTTTCATAATCTGGGCAGAGCAAAGCAAGTCAAATAAACCTTCCCAGCAAAAGAAAGCCAAGAAAAGGAAAAATCCTTTTGACTTATCTGAGGGGAACAGGTTTTTACCAATACTTAAAAGCTTTTCTTTCATAAACGATAGGCCACCATCCTTTCAGGCTGTTTGCAGATATTTTATTTGTAATAGTAAAATTGTACAACTTAAGTCCTGTTGTGTCAATGAATATTTATGACAAATCAAATGAAATTAGTATTATTTTTTGAAAATTTTATTTGAGCTTTCTTTATCTTTTTTTCACTTCTGTATTATCCGTACAATGTGTCAGATAAGCGATAAAAAGCTGCAACACATCCGACCTTAAAACCGGTACTGTAGTTGCAGCTTTATAATCTTATTCTATTTAACGTAGCCGGGCTTCGCCCGTCTTTTTTATTCTTCCTCTACCAGACTCTCGGAATATACCAGTAAATATGTGCCTGCTTTAAAGATCGTACATTCAAACGTTCTGTCATTTATGACTGTTTTGTTGATACGTCCCATTATGGATTTTCTGTTTGGAGTATAATATAGGAAGGTATGTTCCATATCGTAGTCTTCCGGGATAGTGATACGCGCGGTCAGAGGAAGCTCCAACTCATCGTCAGCATTAACAAATTCATAGTCAAATGCTATGTACTCGCCGGACTTAAGCTTCAGCTTACGATATGCCTTTTTTATCTGCTTTTTTGTAACATCGGTTATTTCTATACAGTCTTCACTTAAATACCTCGGAATGGCTGTTTTTATCTTTAATGTGTCATTACCGTTGGTGGCTTTCCCCGAGGATACATAGTCAAAATTTGGCTTTATAAGCTCGGTACCTTCTATCACCACATTTGCAGAGAACTTATCTCCGTAATATACGGTGACCACATTGTTTCCAATATATTTGATCTTACGTGTATGTACAGTGTAGTCATCGGTTTCCACAAACTCACCGTCCACATACTGAAGATATACATGCATGTCTGCATTTCTGAATTTTCTGCCGACTATTACCACGCCTCCGGTGTATTCGGCTTTAATCCCCACTATGTATCTTTCTATTACTTCTATATTTATTGACTTGGTCACGCCGCCGTATGTGACGGTAAGCGGCTGTTTTCCGCTGTCATAATATATGTCGCGCTCTAATGTATAGGTGGTTATCCTTTCGGTACTCAGATCATTATATACCGCCATAACCGTGATGTCACTGCGGTTGATCTTCGTATTGGTCACCATATTGGGCTTATTATATGAGACATTTATAGAAAGCACCTTTCCGCAGTCCTTACCGAATACGTAACATGTGGTCTCTTTTCCGCCGTAGGATATGGTAACTTCCTGTTTTCCGGTAGTTTCCAGTCTTTCGGGAGATATGGTAAATTCATCGTTTATGACTTCTATACTGCCGTCACTGAATGTTCCCATGACTGTAAAATCCTTAGAGTCAGGCATGTTCCCAACACCATACTCATACTTTACAGGGCTGGCACTTATGCTTAATAGCTCCCTGCCGTATACATATGCTTTAGCGGTCATGTCTTTGTACATGACAATAATGGTGTTCATACCCCTTTTAAGGACAGTGTCACTCGATACAGTATAATCGGTTACCGTCTCAGAACTTCCGTCATTATAGGAAAGTGTTACGGTAAGATATGATTTATCATATTCTTCGCCCACTAAAACAGTAGGTCCGGAATATGATGCGGAAAGCAGCTCCGGCTTGGGAGTGGGCGTAGCCATTACTGTCTGTGTTGTGGATGAGCTGCCGGCAGCTTGTGCTTTTACTACTCCGTCACCGTCTCCGCGTACTCCGTTTATGAAAAACAGTCCTATTATTATAAGACATATGGCCAGTATTATTATATCTGAAGGTTTTCTTTTCATGCCAGATCCTTTCTGTGGCTGTTATGCCGGCTTCCTCTAAGCGCGGCTGTAAACAAACCCCGTATAGATTATATCGGCTGATTTTACCGCAAAGATAACCCTTTTGCTTATGATCACTCTCTGATGGTCTCAAATATCTTGTTATTATATTTGGATACGGTGGATATCGTGTACTGCAGGCACTCTTCTATAAGGTCTTTTGAAAGTATGCTGTTGCGGAACGGTATGGAAAGCCTGAACAGGATCTTTCCCTGTTCCACGCTGTAATCATAGTTTCCTGCATACAGATCGTTATAGTTAATG
Organism: Lachnospiraceae bacterium; assembly: GCA_024684355.1. Taxonomy (GTDB): domain Bacteria; phylum Bacillota; class Clostridia; order Lachnospirales; family Lachnospiraceae; genus RUG11977. The sequence continues at coordinate 3,274 of JAIKXA010000099.1, read as the reverse complement.
GTACATGCAAGCTTTGCCACTTCGTTTGATTTTGCGGGCGGCACGTCAAACGGAAGCAGTGAAAAGAACGAAAGAAGCCCGTTTTCCGGATATATGGTAAGCTTTACATGTACATTAAACGGGTCGGCGGTAAAGTCTCCTTCAAGTACGTTCTTTTCCTCGTTAGTGATACGCGAATCCTTCTGCGCCAATTTATCAAATATGTCTCTGCTTATGTTAAATAACCTTGAGGTTGCCGCATTCAGTTCTTCTCTTGTCATATTTTTTCCTTTCTGCCGTTTGCTTTTTTATAAGGATCAGAATCCTATCTTTGCTCTGATCGCCAGTTTTTCCGAGAATTCTTTTTCTCCTGAAGCTGCCAGGAAGTCTTCCTTTTTTAACGTGATGGCAGGACTGCCCGACATTGATGTTCTCATAGCCGCCTTGGACCAGCAGCGCTCGTACAGGTTTCTTACAAAACGTGCGTTGGCAAATTCCGCTGACTGCATATAGTCCTTTGACAGTGAATCAAAGTACTCTGATGCGGCATTGGCAAACTCTTCATCATACATGAAATGCTTTTTCACAAAGGACATGAAGATGTCATACAATTGCTTTCGATCATAGCTTTCGAACTCCAATAAGAACGGCATACGGCTTCTCAGTCCCGCATTTCCTTCCATGAGCTTATTCATATCATCCTTGTAGCCGGCCATTACCACCACCATATCATCCCTATGGTTTTCCATCTCGGATACAAGTGTTGTAAGTGCCTCGCGGCCGTAATCGGAGTTTCTGTCATCTCCCTGGTACAGTGCATACGCCTCATCTATGAAAAGTACCGACCCATATGCATCACGGCATATGGCGCTTGTTTTGGGAGCTGTCTGTCCTATGTACTCCCCACAAAGGTCTCTTGCCGAATATTCAAAGAAATAACCGTTCCTTAAGATCCCGTTTTCCCTGAATATCTGTCCGAGTATTCTGGCCACGGTGGTCTTTCCGGTACCGGGAGCACCGGCAAATCTCATGTGCAGACATGGTCTTTCCATGGTCTTGTTTTCTATGGCTATCTTAACCTGGGCTACTATCTCCCTTATCCTTTCGGCGATCTTTTCCATGCCTATAAGCTCGCCAAGCTCGTCAAAACCGTTACGAAGCTTTTTGTTAAAGCTCGGTGAAAGTTCCAGGATATCATTTTGAACTATGGTCTTTCTGGATACCGTGTCTTTTGCGACATCGGAAGTATCGTTATCTGCCAGAGTATCCGACTTGGCCTTAAGCCACAGCATTTCGTATACTACCTTCATAACGGACTGTATACCATAGAATCGGCCATCGCTCTTTTCCTCGCATATTCTCGAGAAAAAGACGTCCCATACCATATCATCTGCCGAATACCCGGCTTCTTTTACGGCCCGCAGTGCACATTCCTTTAGCTCGTCATTGTTAAACGGCTGTATGGAAATGGCACGGATATAAAGAACATCTGCCAGGACCTTTCTTATATTATTAAATGCATCCGGCTCTAGGAAAGGGATCCTGAAGAAGAAAATGTATGACTCCTCCCATGCCACAAGCTTGGCCAGAAAGCTTTTCAGCTCGTGATGCTTTGACTTTTCAAGGTACTCGCTTATGTCAAAGCAGATAAGCTTTCCTCCATCATCATCACCGTATATGGCTTCCAATGCTTCGGGGATAGTCATCGAGTCAGGCTCTGACTTAGATGAGAGCCGCATTTCGATGACCGGCTGTTTTTTGGCAAATTCAAAAAGCTCCAGATCTGATATCAGCTTCATAAAATCGTCCAAAGCGGTGGATAAGCCGCAGCCGTCATTTACGGATATAAGGAAATTCTGGAATAAGAAGCTTTTAAATATACCGTTTCTCTTTATTTCGGGAGAAACCATAAGTATCTCGTGGCAGAGCTGTTTAAACTCAGTCCAGCCTACTTTTTCCTCTATTTTTCTGTAAGATTCATATACGGCGGGAGCGTTTGCACCCATCTCAGATATGGTGACCGACAGAGTATCGTTATAATCTATACAGTATGTATTTTCCTCGATATCTTTTATGAAGCACTCCTGCGGGAGTCCCGTTACGGATAAGAGAATCTGTAATAATACGTCCCTGAACAGGGCACAGTTTTTATATTCCGTGACAAATGCCAACCCTGTCAGGCTTTCGTTTTCTATGACTGTTTCCGGAAGCTCCATCTTTAATATCCGCTCTTTTATATCTTCTATAGGAAGAATAGCGGAATATTTCTTGGTAAGAACATATTCCGGATCAAGTGTTATATTAACCTTTATCTTCATAAGCTATTCTTTTTTCTCCTGTGCTTTATCAGGGCAGAACATGCCAGTTTAAGCATCTTCCGCCATTTTTTATTTTACACCAATGCTCTTTAACTGTCAAAAAAAATCGATGGTTTTAAAGCCTATTTTTCCGCAAAAGAGGAAAATGGGATACCTATTTCGCCGACAGAACCCTTTAAAACGGATCGGAGCCATGATATAATTATATCATCAAAAGCAAACAACTCCGGAACATCCGGAAAATAAAGATAAATGTCTTGTAATAATGGAGGTTAAACATATGGGAACACAATTAGTAAGAAGTAACAGAGATAAAAAGATCATGGGTGTGTGCGGCGGAATCGCCGAGTACCTGCATATTGATTCGACTTTGGTAAGGATCATCTGGGCTGTCGCAGTATGCTGCTTCGGTTCCGGCGTACTCCTTTATATCATCGCAGCGCTGATAATGCCCGAAGGCCCTGTAAGCCGTTATAATGATTATAACAATAACAACAATAACAATTATTACAACACTGATTATTACAGCCCCACAGATAATGCAAATTACAGAGGCGGCTATAACGAGAATACATACGACACAAATTATAATAACAACACAAAACGTTACGAAGTAACAAATAACAATCCTAACAACAGATAAACTTTTTTTCGTTTAAATATTCTCCCTTATTAATTAAGAGCGGGCAGGTTATTCCTTCCCGCTCTTATACTGTTTTCATGCTGTTAATACATAGGATTTAGTATGCAAAAACCTTTATGCTTTGAGTACTTCAAAAAAGTTCTTGCATTTTAACGTATGCCGTGTTAAAATGACACTTGCGATTAAACTTCAAGCGGAAATGGCGGAATTGGCAGACGCGCACGGTTCAGGTCCGTGTGAAAGCAATTTCATGAGGGTTCAAGTCCCTTTTTCCGCACTCTAAACCATCACTGATTGTGATGGTTTTATTTTTTCTTATTCCATCTCCAGCATT
>JAIKXA010000079.1 GCA_024684355.1 Lachnospiraceae bacterium | reverse complement strand
TACCCATTTCTTCATTAAAATATATCCTCCTGTGATATTTTTATTGCAGACTAAAAAACGCAAAATGAAGCGTAGTAACCCAAACCCTCAGCGGACAAATGTCCGTGTGAGAGAAACATTTACTATGCCTGCAATTTTCCGTGAGTTATTATAGCATACTTTTATAAAAAAATAAATATATTTTTTGAAAATTAGGGGAAATTTTTTCAGAGTTGTATGGAGTTTTATTGTTATTCATGAAAGACATCGGCGTAGACATTGTCATATGCATCTTCATATCGTTACTATTCGCGGCCGGTCAAAACCACTCATAAACCTTCCGGCTTCGCCGTAAGCCGCCGCTTATGCGGCTTTGTTTACTCGTTAGGTTTTGTCCAGCCTCCCCGAAAAAATAAACGGACAGCTTTGTAAGCAAGCTTACAAGCTGTCCGTTATTATTTTTCGCGAATAGTAACTATTGTCTAAAACTCCATCTTTTTCTCAAAGTATGCCTTAAGATCTGCGATGGCGATCCTCTCCTGCTGCATGGTGTCTCTGTCACGTACGGTTACGCAGCCGTCGGTCTCTGAATCGAAATCGTAGGTAACACACCAGGGTGTTCCGATCTCGTCAAGACGTCTGTAACGCTTACCGATGGTTCCTCTGTCATCAAATTCACAATTCCAATACTTTGAAAGTTCATCAAATACTTTCTCTGCACCCTCATTAAGCTTCTTGGAAAGAGGAAGCACACCTACCTTAACCGGTGCAAGTGCGGGATGGAAATGAAGTACTGTACGTACATCTCCGCCCTCAAGCTCTTCCTCGTCATAAGCTGCACAAAGGAATGCAAGAGTTACACGGTCAGCTCCGAGTGAAGGCTCTACTACGTAAGGAACGAAACGTGCATTCTTTTCCTCATCGAAGTATGTAAGGTCTTCTTTAGAAAGATTCTGATGCTGTGTAAGGTCATAATCTGTACGGTCTGCGATACCCCAGAGCTCGCCCCAGCCAAACGGGAATAAGAACTCAATATCTGTGGTACCCTTCGAATAGAAGCAAAGCTCCTCGGGACTATGGTCACGAAGTCTCATCTCGTCTTCCTTGATGCCGAGCGAGAGGAGCCAGTCACGGCAGAAGCCTCTCCAGTACTGGAACCACTCAAGGTCTGTACCGGGCTCACAGAAGAACTCAAGCTCCATCTGCTCGAACTCTCTGGTCCTGAATGTGAAGTTGCCGGGTGTTATTTCATTTCTGAAGGACTTTCCTATCTGACCTATACCGAAAGGAAGCTTCTTTCTGGATGTACGCTGTACATTCTTAAAGTTAACGAATATACCCTGTGCTGTCTCAGGTCTTAAATATACAGTGTTCTTTGCATCCTCTGTTACTCCCTGGAAGGTCTTGAACATGAGGTTGAACTGACGGATATCGGTGAAATTATGCTTTCCGCATGTAGGGCAGGGAATCTTGTTCTCTTCGATGAAATTCTTCATCTTTTCCTGTGACCAGCCATCTACGCTGCCTTCAAGAGTGATGCCTTTTTCTTCTGCATAGTCTTCAATAAGCTTATCAGCTCTAAATCTTTCATGGCACTCCTTACAGTCCATAAGAGGATCCGAGAATCCGCCTAAATGTCCTGATGCAACCCATGTCTGAGGATTCATGAGGATGGCACAGTCCACACCTACATTGTACTTATTTTCCTGGATGAACTTCTTCCACCATGCTTTTTTAACATTATTCTTAAGCTCAACGCCCAGGTTACCGTAGTCCCAGGTATTTGCCAAGCCACCGTATATCTCCGATCCGGGATATACAAAGCCTCTTGCTTTTGCCAGTGCTACGATCTTGTCCATTGTTTTTTCCATTTGAAAGTCCTCTCTTCTATTACTTTTCTTTTTTTATTTTTTCTTTGAAGGATCAAGGAATTTGTACACGATGGCTGCAAGAATGCCGCCTACTAAAGGAGCAAGTACAAATACCCATACGTTTGTAAGAGCATCACCGCCTACAAATATAGCAGGACCGAAGCTTCTTGCAGGGTTTACGCTGGTGCCTGTAAGCGGGATACCGATAAGGTGTACCAGTACAAGTGCAAGACCGATAACAAGTCCGGCTACGCTTCCGTTTTCACTCTTTGATGTAACGCCGAGTATAGCAATAACGAAGACAAATGTCAATATAATTTCTATAACAAATGAAATACCGGCATCTCCCTTATAAAGACCATTGGTTCCCAAACCTGTCTCTTTTCCTACGATACCCATAAGTACTGCAGCGCCTGCTATTGCACCTAAAAACTGTGCTACAAGATATCCTGCGAAATCCTTAAGTGTCATTTTGCCGCTTACTAACATAGCGATCGATACTGCGGGATTGATATGGCATCCTGAAATATTTCCAATAGAATAAGCCATGGCTACTATAACAAGTCCGAAAGCTAAAGCTGTTGCAACATAACCAGCCTCAGGCACCTTACATCCTGTTACAGCTGCTACGCCGCATGCGCAAAGAACAAGTACAAATGTCCCGATAAATTCAGCTACATACTTTTTGATAGATTCCATGATGATACCTCCTGATATTTTATTTTAAATTTTTAAGGACTATCCGAAGATAATCCTATTGGTTCTGATTATAGTCCAACACATCAAGTAATTCAAGTGTTTTTAGTGGTTTGTCCACATGATTTTTTAGATACTGTCCGACTGCTTTTTCAAATATTTTATATATTTCCGTACTCAGGTTAAACCCGAATAAGGATTTGTATGGTGAGGTAATGATATAATGCATCGTATATCTTACCGTTTCGGGTACTAAAAGCAGTCCGTTCTTATCGTTTGCAGGATTTACCGGGCCGAATGCGGCTTTAAAGCAGTCCCTGCAGCTTATTATACCATGAGGGATATCAAATATCCATTCGCTGACATCTTCTTTTTTTCTGCACACCGAGCATTCGAATACGTTTGGTGCTTCTCCGTAATTAGCCAGTGCTCTTAACTCAAATATCTTTCTTATAAGAGGCAGAGGTATACTGCCTTTTATAAGAGCTTTCAGACTTGTGAACAGCAGTTTTACCTGTTCCTTTTCATCGGCATTTTCTCTGGTGAAATACTCCATCAGTTCACAGAAATACATCCCGTAATAGGTTTTTTCCGGATCCACGGTTATTTCATCAAAATATATCTGGTTTTCACAATTGGTCACGGAATACGAATCCCGCCAGGCATATACCGTAAAGGTGGCATATGTAAACAGCCGGCTGGCGGCCCGTAAGGCTGACATGGGTCTTCTGGCACCTTTGGCAAAGGCTGAAATACGCCCTTTTTCCACAGTCAGCAGGCTTATTCTCCTGTCATAGTCGCCCATTGGTACAGATCCAAGCACTATGCCGGTTAGTTTGATCTCTCCTGTCATTATATGCCTTTCTTGTTTCTGGTATCAACGTTACACCTCATCCGTCAGCTAAAGCTGACACCTTCCCCTCAAGGGGAAGGCTTTAATCCTGTATGGAAAGTTTAATCTTCAATATCAAAGCCGTAATTCTTAAGCAGAAAGGCGCTGTCTCTCCAGTCCTTTTTAACTTTTACAAATAATTTAAGGTTGATCCTGCAGCCAAGAAGTGCTTCTGCTTCAAGTCTGGCAGCGGTACCGATCTTTTTGATCATGGCGCCCTGTTTTCCGATGATTATGCCCTTATGTGATTCTCTTTCGCATACTATTGAAGCTTCGATATCATAGAACGGGTCGGCTCCCATATTATTCGAAGGTCTTTCCTTCATTTTTTCTATGGCTACCGCTATACCGTGAGGTATCTCGTCATCCAGCAGTTTTAACGCCTTTTCCCTGATCAGTTCGGCCACTATCTGCCTTTCCGGCTGGTCTGTAAGCTCATCTTCATCATAATACATGGGACCTTCGGGAAGCAGCTTAAATATAACCTTTTTAAGAACATCCTCGTTATATCCCTTTAAAGCGCTTATCGGAACCACTTCATCAAAATCACACAGATCCTTATATCTGTTTATAAGCTCGGCCAGTTTTTCCTTGCTGATGGTGTCGGTTTTATTAATGACAAGTACCTTTGGGATCCCCGCTATATTGCATTCTTCCGAACCTTCCTTCCCCTTGCTGTCCGCTCCTTTTCTGCCCAGTACTTCAGCTATATGCATATCACCGGTACCGATATAGTCCGATGGCTCTATAAGCCAGAGTATGAGGTCTGCTTCTGCCACGGTACGCTCTGCGGTATTTACCATGTATTCACCGAGTTTTGTCTTTGCTTTATGGATGCCCGGCGTATCAAGAAATACAGCCTGGCCTTCTTCTGTGGTAAGTATGGTCCTTATCTTGGTCCTGGTGGTCTGGGGCTTATTGGATGTTATGGCGATCTTCTGACCTATAAGCCTGTTCATCAGTGTCGATTTTCCGACATTTGTTCTGCCTATCAGAGCCACAAACCCCGACTTGAATTTTCCCATGTGATCATCCTTTCAACATTCTTTGCATCTGTATGTTTTAACATGTTTGTTTGATTATATCAAAAAACGGCAAATTTAACAAACATTTCTTAAAAAATCATAAAATTATTTTGACTTTTTGACTTTTATGTGGTAAAGTAATAAAAGATGTTGATACGACATCTATATTTATATTTTTTTGGAGGCAGTATATAATGAAAAAGGGAACTGTAAAGTGGTTCAATTCCAAGAAGGGTTACGGATTCATCTCTGATGAAGAAGGCAATGATGTATTTGTTCATTTCTCAGCACTGAACATGGAAGGTTACAAGTCTCTTGATGAGGGACAGGCTGTTACTTTCGATGTAGTTGACGGAGAAAAGGGACCTCAGGCTGCAAACGTAACTAAGTGCTAATCATTAGCGCTACCGGTTATAATCGAATGGACTAATAGGTGGTTTATAATAGATATATCTATATAAAAGGAATATTAGAAATAAGGTTGTAACAAAAAAGCCGTCCGTATGGACGGCTTTAATTATTTGTTTTTCTTTAACTTACAGCAGGTCTTTTTCTTCAAGCTCATTCTCATATTCATCAAAAAGATTAACAAATACCGGAGCCAGACCTACCATCTCACATCCGTAAAAAATGGTATCATCCTGCCTTATCTCACGTCTTATGATCTTAACTACACAGTAAAGCTTTGCATCTTCATTCCCCATCTGGATGCATGCATTGAAATAATACCCCAAAGGGATATCTGTCTTGGATACAAACCCGATACCGCCCCTGGACACATTTTCCACCTCTATGGGAGCATCAAGATTTTTTATCACTTCATTATCCTGTTTAAACAAAGAGCTTATTTCCAGCTTCATCGAAAAAACAGGAAGGCGTTTGTCTCTTCTCTTCTCCTGCATAAATCCCCAACCTTTCTATGGTGCACATTGCCTTCTGTTATATACTACAATGTTTTTCTATATTTTGCAACCAAATTATTTTCTATGAACATTTACTCTTTTTTAGTATATTTCGGTCTCTCCGTTACAACTCCCGGTATATAATCCATTATGTATTTATAGTAGTTGTTCAGCAAAATACTCTTGGAAATATTGAACTTGTTCTTGACTATGGCCATAACGCTCGAAAGATAATTATCGGGCAGTTCAACATCCTTAAGCATGGTCACTTTGCCGTTATTTACATTATACATACAGTAATCGGTTATAAAGCTCTTATCCGAGAAAATGACCAGTGCGGGTGAATCGGAAAGTATATCCGTACCCATGAGCAGTCTTGAATCGTACTCCAGTCCGAACAGGTTGGAAATGGTAGGTACAAGATCAAGGCTTGAACAAGGCTTGTCTATAACTACCGGTTCCTTCATAGATGCTGACCAAATGACTCCATAATTTTTGTATAACTCAAATTCTTTTTCGACCTCATGCCCCGCCAGCTCATCTATGCACTCTTTTTCAAGTCCGTAAGGATAATGGTCGGCTGAGAAAGCTATAACTGTCTTGTCCGCTATACCTGCTGCCTCAAGCTCTGCAATGAGGTATTCAAGTGCTTTGTCCAGCTCCTTGTTGCAGGCGATGTACGCCTTGGCATTTGAAGAATAAGGCAGGTCCTTTACGGCATCCTTATTGTGTGCTGCCTGTGTGTTTCCCGAGAAGGTATATTCCATGTGCCCGGAAACGGTCATATAGTATACATGGAAATGCTCGTCATTGATATAGTCCGGAAGTGAATTCTGTATCATTTCCAGGTCGGATTCGGGCCATACATCCGTAATCTGGAGCCCGGCCTTTTTTGCCTTAAACTCATAACCGAGATTGGGATGTGTTTCATTTCTGCCGTAATATGTTGCTGTATGTGCATGATATGCCCTGCTCGTATACCCGAGCTTTAAGAACTGCCATCCGAAGCACATAGGCAGTGCATTGTTCTTGGAGCGCTTGAAGCTGTTTGCGCTGTACGGTATTAGCCCCTGTAATGCCACATACTCTCCGTCACTGGTACTTGTATACCAGATAGGGGTATAGAAATTTTCAAACACAAAGCCTTCATGGGTCAGCTTATACAGCGTGGGCGTCACATTTTCGTCAACCGCCCAGGGTGAAAAACCTTCGCATACAAGGTATATAAGATTATAACCTTTAAACATGCCCGTATATTCATTTTTCTTGGTGGGCTGCTGTTCTGATATATACTTATGTATTGCCTTTATTTCACTGTTCTTTTCCGTTTCGGCCAAAGCCGCAAAGTCGATATCAAGGACATTGGGCGAAGTATCGATAGGTGTAGGAGTAGGCAGCGGGGTGGCCGTAGGAAGAGGCGTGGCCCCGGGGTCCGTATTATCATTATCAGGTGTCTGTGTAGGGATCTGCGTAGGGATGGCTGACGGCATAGGTGTAGGGTTTTCCTCTATGATAAGGCTTGACAGATCGGTTGTGTCTTCGATCTTTATATCTTCTTTGTCGCCGAAGAAGAAGCCGTATATATCCTTCTGTGTACCGGTGATCACACCCAGCCTCTCTATACCTAAGTCAAGCATGAAATCATTGTGGTACAGGTCATAGGCTGTAAAGTTCTCTTTTCCTCCGACCAGGAGCATGAGTACTGCTATAATATTGAACACTATGCCTATGCCCAAGCATATACCCTGATATATGAAGCTCTGTTTTCTTTCCTCCGAGCCGCCGCAGATCAGGTTTTTTCTGATCATAACTGCCAGTACTGCTATGGGGATGATCAATACGAATATAAGACCCGGGATACAGTCTATAATCCCGTGTAAAGCCTGTTTCCAAAACTCTGAAGCATCTCCCGCGTTTTCTACTACGGAGCTGAGCGAGATAAATTTAGTAAATATATGCCCGTATACCATCTGCAGGCTGCAGAATATTGCTACAAAAAGTGTCGCTATCCAGGCTATTATGATATTGGCCTTTCTGCTGAAAAATCCGGTAAGTGCCGATACGGCAAAGCCTGCCGAGAAAGCAAACAATACAGCAAACAGTACGTACAGATCGATCCTTCCGTAGTAATAGATATGGAATGCGATCTCCATAAACGAGAACAATACCGGGAAAAATAACGCCCTTATGCTCTTTTTACCAAAACTTGACATTTTTTATTACCACCCTGATACCTAATATAAATCATCAAATGCTGAGCAGCGTTTGACTTTTCATCCTATATCTATCTCACCGTTAAAGACTTCTGTTGCAGGTCCTGTCATCAATACTCTTCCGCTTGCCTTGTCATATATGATCTCAAGCTTTCCTCCTAAGAGTGTCACTTCGACCTCGTTATCGGTAAGTCCGTTTTCTGTGCATGCTACGACCGAAGCACATGCTCCCGTACCGCAGGCGAAGGTCTCTCCCGAGCCTCTCTCCCATACGCGCATATCGATATGCGAACGGTCTTTTACTGCAATAAATTCAATGTTGGCTTTTTCAGGGAACATCGGATGTACTTCGGCTTCCGGCCCATATGCCATTATATCCAGTTTTGATGTATCATCTATAAATGTTACAGCGTGAGGATTTCCCATGGACACAAATGTAAACCTTAAAGCTTTACCGTTTATGGTAAGCGGGATTTCTTTTAAGCATTCTCCGCTTTTGTACTTACCGCTTTCCGGTATAGTGCTTAAAAGCTCTGTGTTTAACGGGATCTTCGCCGGCACAAACTCTGCCACTCCCATATCAACGGTAACCTTTTCTATCTTACCGTCAGCCCCCGGGAAAAGAGTGAGTGTCTTAATACCTGAAAGAGTTTCCACGGTGATCTTTGTCTTATTTACAATACCGTGATCGTATGCATATTTACCGACGCATCTTATGCCGTTTCCGCACATCTTGCCTCTCGAACCGTCAAGGTTGTACATGTCCATCATACAGTCTGCTTTATCGGACGGTCTGATGAATATCACTCCGTCCCCGCCTATACCGAAATGTCTGTCGGATAGTGTAATGGCGAGCTTCTCCGGATCAGCCGGTTTTTCTTCAAAACAGTTTATGTAGACATAATCATTGCCGCATCCGTGCATCTTTGTAAATTTCATAGGAATCTCCTTTTTCTTGGTTTCTCATTTCTTAAAATACTTATCTATTCCGTCCGCTATACCTTTTACTATTTTCTTCTGATACTCTGTATCCGAAAGCTTTTTATCTTCTTCGGCATTTGTCATAAAGCCCATTTCCACTATGGTAACAGGTACTTCGGACCAATTGATGCCGCTCATCGTATCCGTTTCCCAGACTCCGCGTTTCTTTCCTCCGGTGGCATCCACCATGCCGTCAAGTACACAGTCGGAAAGCGCTCTGCATTCAGAATAGATGTCCCCGTTATACTTGTTGCTCTTTGTCTGGCATATAGTCTCTATGCCGCTCACCGAACCATTGTCACTTCCGTTGGCATGTACCCTTACAAATGCATCCGCACCCACGCTGTTGGCTATGTTTGCTCTTTCAATATTGGAAATATTTACATCATTGGTCGTACGTGTCATGACAACCCTGTAGCCTCTTGCTACAAGCTCATCCTTTAACATCTTCGATACGGTCAGGTTCAGCTTATATTCCGGCAATCCTGTCGCTGTGCCGGATGTCCCCGAAGAAACCTTAGCTTTTTTCTCCGATGAACCCGGGGCTACGGGCTCGGTCTCGTAGTTTCCTTTTGTCTGGTGTCCGGGGTCTATGCATATAAGCTTACCGGAACCGCTTCCATAAAAAGTACCACCGGAAGCGTCACCACTTCCGGTTTCATTATCGGTACCATTTATACCGTTTATTCCAGTGTCTGTTCCGCTGTCGGCCGGATCACGCTCCGCCTTGTCGGAAACTCCGGCAATAAGGTAAGTTGCTATATAGCAGGTTTTTCCTTCGTATTCCACTCTGGTCCAATCCTTATTGTAACCGGTACGCTTCAATCTGAGTGACGTTTCAATATATGCCACACGTTCGCTGTCGGTAGAAGGCTCTTTTCTTATGTTTATATTATCCTTTGTGTCTACATAGTCGGATTTTTCTTCAAATGTGAACTGAGCTGCAATGTTTTCCGTATTGTCCGTGTTGTCAGGACCGGGTGTCTGTGTAGGCTCCGGAGTAGGCTCGGCATCACGTTCTGCCTTGTCTGAAACTCCTGTGATAAGGAAGGTTGCTATATAACAGGTCTTACCGTTATATTCTACTCTGGTCCAGTCTTTATTGTAGCCGGTACGCTTCAGCCTGGTGGATTTTTCGAGATAAGCTACAAGTTCACTGTCGGTCGAAGTTTCTTTTCTTAAATTAACTCCGTCCTTTGTATCCACATAATCGGATTTTGCCTCGAATGTAACTGTGGCACCGCTCTCACCTGTACCGCCCTGTTCAAGACCTTCTTCGAAGGTAGCCACACTTCTTACTATAAGTGAAGTTGCTATATAACACTCCATATCATTATATATAACTCTGGTCCACTCGGAATTGTAGCCGGTGCGTTCCAGTCTCTTTCCTTCTTCAAGATGTGCTACAACGGCTGTATCCGTAGATGCGCCTGCACGAAGGTTTACTCCGTTCTTGGTATCAACGAAATCGGATTTTTCGGTAAATACGAACCCGTACTCATTATCCTGCTCGACAGGTTTTGTATCGGGAGTAGGAGTTACATTTGCCGGATCATCTGTAATATCCGTTTTTCCGGGATCGCTTACAGGATCTGTATTTTTATCGGTCCCGTTTTTACCGTTGTTTATATCCACTCCGTCATTCTCCCAGTCAACGGGTTTATCCTGTGCTTTTGTGGGGGTACCCGCATCCGCTGTCTGAGTAGTATCCTGATCGTTTTTATTTGATCTGTTTTCAAGACCGCCGAGGATTATCAGTGTTACAAGTATCACGATAAGTCCCGCAAGTACGAAAGGCATTGTCCTAAGTAATTTATTAAAGTTCATGCTTGTCCTTTCCTATAACGGCTTGTGCTCTTACCATCCGTTATATCAAAGTCCTTGGTTTAAATATGCATATTGTTCATCGGTCAGCACGTCAATCTTCTTACCGAGCGTCTCCAATTTCTTTAATGCTACCGTTTTATCTACATCTTCCGGAACACATATGAGTCTTTCCGAAATCTTTCCTTCATTCATTACTAAATATCTTGCCGAAAGTGCCTGTATGGCGAAACTCATATCCATTATCTCGGCCGGATGTCCGTCACCGGCTGCTAAGTTTACCAGCCTGCCCTCGGCCAGGATATATATCCAATTGCCGTTTTCAAGCTTGTAGCCCATTATATTGTTGCGCATGGGAGCCGACTCGACCGCTATCTCTTTAAGACGTGCCACATCCACTTCTACATCGAAATGTCCTGCATTACAGCATATAGCTCCGTCTTTCATCTTTAAGAAATCTTTTTCGGTGACAACACCGCTGCAGCCTGTAACCGTAACAAAGAAATCGCCTATAGATGCCGCATCATTCATCGGCATTACCTCAAAGCCGTCCATAACGGCTTCTATGGCTCGTACAGGGTTGATCTCGGTAACGATCACCTTTGCTCCGAATCCCTTCGCCCTCATGGCTACACCCTTACCGCACCAGCCGTATCCTGCTACTACCACAGTCTTTCCTGCCACGATAAGATTTGTTGTCCTGTTGATACCGTCCCAGACCGACTGTCCTGTACCGTAACGGTTGTCAAAGAGGTGTTTGCAGTCGGCATCATTAACCAGCACCATAGGAAATTCGAGCTCGCCTTTTTCAGCCATAGCCTTAAGCCTGATGATACCGGTGGTGGTTTCCTCGCATCCGCCGATAACATACTTAAGCTTATCCCTCATCTCGGTATGGAGCTTATGTACCAGATCTCCGCCGTCATCTATAATGATGTTGCAGTCGTTTGCCAATACATTTGTTAAATGCTGTTCATATTCTTCTGAAGTAGTGCCATGCCAAGCATGTACTTCCATGCCTTCCGATACAAGTGCAGCTGCTACGTCATCCTGGGTGGATAAAGGATTGCTGCCTGTGATGAACATCTCTGCTCCGCCGCTTTTAAGTACTTCGCACAGATAAGCGGTTTTAGCTTCAAGATGTACCGACAGTGCTATTTTTTTACCTTTAAAGGGCTGTTCTTTTTCAAAATCTTTTTTTATAAGTGAAAGAAGCGGACAATTCCGTCTAACCCATTCGATTTTTCTCTGACCTGACTCTGCAAGTCCGATATCTTTTATCTCGGATCTGTTCATATTTTTCTTCCTTTTTATGTCTGTTACTATTAACAATTATAACGTAATTTAAAATTTAATCAACCCTTAAAAAGTCAAAAAGTCAAAATAGTTTGTGAAAATAATCACTTTTTTTACCTGGAATTAAAAAATATTCAAATTATTAACGGAATATTCATAATTTTAACATACGCAGTTCATAACCATATGTTATAGTGATGACAGTGAAAAGCAGAAAACCTCTACGGTTTTTACAAATATTTTTTTCATAAACTTTTAAGCTCAACAGTCTCCTCCCCCCTCTGTTGGGCTTCTCCTCATTTTAGGGGGTCTTTTTTTTATTTTCTCATTTACCTGAAATATAATCGATCAAATGGAAATCTATATTTTTATGTGCTTTGAACAGTGTTCCTATATGCTCACCTTCAAGAACATCCCCAAGCTTTGAAATATCATCGGCGTTTGTTATGATCATGTCCGCTCCGGAATCGGTAGCTATACGGGCTGCGGAGATTTTGGTGGACATACCGCCTTTCCCGACACTGGATCCTGCACCCTTGCCCATAGCCAGGATTTTTTCATCGATCACTTCAACGGTATCAATAAATTCAGCATCAGGATTTTTACCGGGATCATCTGTATAAAGGCCGTCTTTATCAGTAAGCAATATAAGAAGGTCAGCATGAGTCAGAGCGGCAACTATTGCTGAAAGCGTATCGTTGTCACCGAACTCGATCTCGTCTGTTGAAACGGTATCATTTTCGTTTACGATCGGAACCACACCCATTTTTAAAAGCTCATCAAAGGTGCTTCTGGCATTATGACGGCTTTCGGGGTCTATCATGGTGTTCTTAGTCATAAGGATCTGAGCTGCATTACGAAGGTATTCTGCAAAGAGCTTTTGATATACCATCATAAGCCTTGCCTGTCCAACTGCAGCGCACGCCTGCTCACCGGCTTTATAGTCAGGTCTTTTGCCGAGCCCCAGTGCCTTGATACCGACAGCTATAGCACCTGATGAAACCAGGACCACTTCTTTTCCTTTATTGCATTGGTCGGTTATGATACGTACCAGTTTTTCTATACGTACCAGGTTAAGATCTCCTGTCTCTGTATGCACGAGTGATGATGATCCGATCTTTATGACTATTCTTTTTTTATCCTTAATGTATTCACGATCTGACATTTTCTTACCTTCTTTTTTTGTTTTGTAACAGTTGTAACAGAGAACCGTCCCCTGTTACACTCTACAACAAGAAGCCCTGTATTTTCATCTGGATGCTTCTTATTCCGTTATATTCGTTTATCTCGGGGACATAACATAGTGTAAGGCTCATATCATTATCTCTCCCGGCGAATGCCGCATCTACGCTTGCACTGCCGAATTTCTCAGTAAAGCTTTCCAGAAGCTCGTCCGCATCCTTAAAGCATACCGCATTGTATCTTACACCCTTACTGTCCTCCATTGTAAATCTTAAGAAATTGTTGTTTTTCCCGATACGTCTCATACGTATCACACGGTTATTCCTGTCTCCGAAAAGCGGAGCCGGATTTTCGGTACCGCATGGGCTGAACAATTTCAGTTCTTCCACGCTTTTTTCATCAAAAAAACTTATAGGTACCACTGCATCGAGCAGCACCTTTTTCTTCATGTCATCTTCATTTAATGTGCACAGCTCGTTGATCCTTTTTCTGAAAACATCCACATTTTCGCTTTTAAGGCTGAGCCCCGCTGCCATTGGATGTCCTCCGAATTTTGTAAAAAGATCCGCACATTTCTGCAGTTCTTCAAACATATTGTATCCGGGTATCGATCTGCCGGATCCTTTTACTCCGTCCTGTGCACCGGTGAGTACTATTACCGGTCTGAAATATTTTTCTTTTATACGCCCGGCTATGATGCCTGCCAGGCTTTCGTGACAGTCCGGAAGCTCAACCACAAGCACTCTTTGCAGTTTTTCTGACTCCCCAAGCATTTCAAGAGCTTTCCCTGCCTCACTCACGGTCATGGACTTACGCTCTTCATTTAACTCCCTGCATTCGGATGCAAACTTTAATGCATCCTCTCCGGTACCGGATATCAGCATGTTTATGGCTTTGCTCGCAAGATCAAGCCTGCCTGTAGCGTTAAGACACGGTCCTATCACAAAACCCACGGTGTGATCTGTTATGTTTCCCTTAATGTCACATAAGTCTATCAGGGCTTTAAGACCGGCATTTGCTTTGTGTTCTCCACTCTCTTCACCATAAAGATATAGGCGGTTAAGCCTGTTTAAGCCAAGAGTGGCTATGGTTTTGTTTTCCTTGTCGAGAGGAACCACATCACATATGGTCGCGATACCCATGAACTCAATATAGTCCATGCATCCCCTGTTTTTAGGTGCCAGCCCTCTTCTCTCCAAAAGCTCGGCGGAAAGCTTGGCTGCCACTACTGCTCCGCATATGTTTTTACACGGATAACTGTCCTCGGGATGCTTTGGGTCCAATATAACAGCTGCATCCGGGAGTGTCTCCGGCAATTCGTGATGATCGGTGACTATCAGGGTTATGCCTCTTTTTTTCGCTTCCTCTGCCGCATCCACTGCAGAAATACCGTTATCACAGGTGATCACGGTATCTATTCCGGCGCCGGCCGCATCGATTATCATTTCGCTGTTTATACCGTAACCGTCTCGTATTCTGTCCGGAATATAGAAATCAGCTTCCGCACCTGTTCTTTTTAACGCGTCGTAGAGGATATAGGTAGACATGATACCGTCCGCATCATAATCGCCTATTATCCGTATCTTAGAACCGGACGAAAGCTTCTCATCTATTAGGTCGGCCGCCTCCTTCAGATTTCTCATCAAAGTACCCGGATGAAGCATATCTTCATCCGGATACAAAAACTCTCTGATCTCTTCGTCAGTGTTTTTCCCTCTGTTAATGAGAAGTCGTGCGGTGCTCACGGTCACACCGAAAGTATTCATTATATGATCAAAATCGCCTTTTTTATTACATATGGCCCATTTTTCGTTGCTTTGCATCATGTTATTTCATTCCGTTATTCGGATTTTTTTCTCTTCTGAAATAAATGCCATACTCCGCCTGCTATACATACGGATGAGAAACCACCCGCAATGATACCGGCCATAAGAGGTATCGCAAACTCTTTAACTGATGAAACTCCGAGAATGGCAAGAAGTACAACCATGATAAGTGTGGTCAGTGAGGTGTAGATACTTCTGGTAAATGTCTGTGAGATACTCTTGTTAACAACATCCGCTACAGACTCTTTTGCAAGCTTCTCAGCCATATTTTCACGGATACGGTCAAAGATTACGATGGTAGCGTTGATCGAGTAACCGACTATGGTAAGCAGACATGCGATAAAGGTGTTGCCTACTGATATAACATCCTTAGCTATGGCATATACCGTGATAACTACCAGTACGTCATGTATAAGTGCTACAACGGATGATAAACCGAAGCTGATATTCTTAAATCTGAACCAGATGTAGATCAGCATGCAGATGGTAGCTACGATAACGGCTACCAAAGCATCCTTCTTCATCTCGCCGCTTACTGTCGCACCTACAGTCTCAGTCGTAATATTCTCGTTTTTAACCCCGTATGATGAAGTAAGTATGTTTGTGAGCTTAGCTCTTTCATCTGTAGAAAGTTCCTTGGTCTTTATGGTTACCATGGATGAATCCTCTACTGTGGAGATAACTGCGCTCTGTCCGAGGGTATCACGTATTTTCTGATCGAGTGTAACATTTATATCCGAAGGAAGGTCTGTGTCCATAGTAAATGTGGTAGCTGTACCTCCGGAGAAATCAAGTCCGTAATTGAACGGAGCATCGATCTTTGCCAGGTTAATGATGATAGCGATCGCACCTGCTAAAATAACAACGCCTGAGATGATAGCGAACTTAGGGAAGTTTCCGATGATGTTCATCTTCTTAAAGCCCTTCTTCTCGCCGAAGCAGCCAACCTTGTCAGCGCCTAAGTCAACCAGTGCGTTAAGCAGGAACTTTGTAACAAACAATGCTGTGATCATGGAAAGGATGATACCTATAGCAAGTGTCTGTGCAAAGCCCTTAACCGTACCTGAACCTAAAAGGTAAAGTACAATAGCTGCGATAATGGTGGTAACGTTACCGTCTATGATGGCTGAAAGAGCCTTGCTGAAACCTATCTTAATACTTGAACGTACGGTCTTTCCTGTTCCGAGCTCTTCCTGAATACGTGTGAATATAATAACGTTGGCATCTACCGCCATACCTATAGAAAGGATGATACCTGCAATACCCGGAAGGGTAAGTGTAACTTCAAATAAGTTAAGGCATAATACCATGAAACCAACATAGAAAACAAGTGCAAGTGAAGCTGCAACACCGGGTACCCTGTACATGATGATCATAAACAGGATGATAAGACCAAGACCGATAAGACCTGCTACCAAGCTTGTATCAAGTGCGTTGGCACCGAGCTGTGCACCCTCTACATAGTAACGAAGCACTGAAAGCTCCAAAGGAAGTGCACCGATACGAATGGTAGTAGCAAGTATGTTGCTCTCCTCGTAATTGGACTGTCCGCTGATCTGTGCGCGGCCTTCATCGATAACTGCCGAAACACCGGGAGCTGAAACGATCTCACCGTCATATACGATGGCGATGGTGTTTTCAAGCGAACCTGATGAACGATAGCCGTATGCAAACTCAGTTGCCTCGGCAAATTTTTTTGTACCTTCTGCAGTAAACGCAAGGTCAACTACATACTGTACACCTGATATCTGATCCTGATACATCTGAGGCTCTGCCGATGAGATATCGGAACCGTCAGCCACTACTTCGCCGTCAGCGATGATCTCCTCTAAAGGACGGGCAAATGTAGCCGATCCGTCAGCGTTCTTATTGATGTTAACTTTTCCGTCAGGACCTTTTGCATATATAAAATAAATTGTTCCGGCGCTGCCGAGCCTTTCAAGTACCGCATCGGCATCTGTAACCGAAGGGATAGCAACCGTAATTCTGTTGTCGCCCTCGGGATAAACCTCTGCCTCTGTACTGAAGCCCTCAGCACGCTTCTGCATTTTATAAACCGTATCGTTAAGTTCAGCCGAAGTGGGATCTTCTTTTACGGTCTCGTAAGTAATACTTACACCGCCCGCAAGATCAAGACCGAGCTTGACATCGCTCGCACTTCCGCTCTTAGCATCGCCTATACCGCATACTGCAACAAAGACGATGGCAGCGATAAGGATAAGTGCAATAAATAACTTTAAAAAACCTTTACCCTTCATAGTATCCTCCAAAAACTATTGTGTTGTTGCTGAGCCTATGCCCACAACTAATTTATCATAGCATAATATTCTATTTATGTCAAAGAGTAAAAGTTTATATTTTTTTAATTGACGAAAATAATACAATATGGTAGTATATGTATGTAGTTTTAAAAACTACATCTTTTAGATTCAAAAACATAATCATTTAATATTTAATACTATTTTAATGTATTAGAAAGGAAATATATTGCCGGACAAGCGGCAATCCACGTCACATCATGTCAGAAAACGCTAGACCTTTTATCATTTCAACAGATACCACCGCAGATCTGCCTGAGGATTTTGTAAAGGAAAACAAGCTTACACTTCACAGGCTTCATTACATCGTAGACGGAATAACATATGGTGATGACTGCGAGCTCGATATCAAGGATTTCTTTGACCGTATGAGAAACGGTGCTACAGTATCAACATTTGCTACCAACCCCGACAAGAGCAAAGAAATATTCCGCAAACAGTTAAGCGACGGCTATGATATACTCCATATCGCATTTTCATCAGGACTCAGCTCGGCATACAGCAACTCCGTTATGGCTGCCAAAGAAGTACTTCCCGACTTCCCCGGAGCCAGGATAGAGGTAATAGATTCCTTATGTGCATCAGGCGGCCAGGGTCTTTATGTATGGTATGCCTTACAGCTTCAAAAGCAGGGCAAGAGCTTTGATGAGGTATTAAACTGGTTAAAGGAAAACAAGTTACATCTCTGCCATTCATTCACAGTAGATGACTTAGCTTACCTGCACAGAGGCGGACGTATATCAAAGACAGTAAAGATATTCGGTACATTGCTGAACGTAAAGCCTGTGCTCCATGTGGATAACGAGGGAAAACTCGTACCTGTGACCAATGTCAGGGGCAGAAAGAAGTCCCTTATCGGTCTGGTAGACCAGATGGAAGCACATATAGGTAACTTCAGACCCGAAGATAAAAATGCGATGATAATCATAACTCACGGTGACTGCATTGATGATGCGGAATTCGTTAAGGAAAAAGTAAAGGAGAGATTCGGCTATACCAACTTCATGATAAGCCAGCTCTCTCCCACCATCGGTTCACATGCAGGGCCCGGCACCATCGCCCTGTTCTATCTCGGAAATGAAAGATAAGGGTAACTGCCTGTCTTAATAAATGTGTCTTCAGAAAGATTAGTAGGGGGATCCGGAATACCGGATCCTCTTTTTACGGTCGAACCCGGAACTCGTACAAGGATCACGTCGCCCTCTTGTAAAGGAAAAGTTTCGCCGTAACAGTCTGTTTTTTCCGGATCATACCCTTCTGTTTCCCACATATCGCACATACCGAGCTGTATGTTTTCATTAAGGTTTGAATATGACATTATTACGTTACCCGAAGCGTCTTTTGCTTCTATTTGGAAGTTAACTGCGAGATACCCGTCCCTTTCCCAGAAATCTTCTTCAAAGGTACAACCGTCGTATTTATCAAGGTATCCATCCATGTCAAAGCCGTAATGGCAGCAATACCACATATCCGGCAGGCTGTATTTGAACACCCAGATTCTCTCACCTGTATCGGTTATATCAGGTAAGGCATCAGCCCTTACAGTGCCGGCATTATTTATATAGTTCTCGCCGCTTTTCCCTGTACCCAGGCACCAGATATCAGCCCTGTCTCGTGCGCCGTCTTTCCCGATGTGATAAAATACTGGCGTGATCCGTACTTCCGAAAGCTCGTCCTCCATCCTGCTGCCCTTTGTTTTTATGCAAAAGCTCCATGTATAACCGCTTTTTAACATCCCTGAATTCTTAACTATGGGTGATGAGCCATCCATTAAGGGCAAAGTATATTTTGGTAGTCTTGCGTTTCCATCAGTATCCGCTACCGCCGTACCGTTTTCATCATTTAGTCCGACACTGTAGTAATATATTCTTTCCTCATCGAAGCCATCAACAAACGTACCGTCGGAACGTTCTGTTATGTAGGTACCTGATTCTTTTTTATCGTATCCTTTTGTCCCGGCATACTTGTTTTCTCCACCAAGTCTAAAAACATCTCTCCACTCAGGGTTTTCGGAATCCACATCGTAAAGTGTAAGCCCGTAGAGCCTGCCCGATACCTCAAGTTCTGTCTCATCGATATCGGTTATATTTCCGTTAGCACTGAATACAGCCGCACTCACAGTGTATATACCTTCCGGAACATCTATTGGTATAGTGTAGCCCGGATACAGGATGTTCCATGTCCCTGCCCTAAGCCTCACTCCGGCGGTTGTTGTTACATCCATACCAAAGCACACCATAACATCGTCCCCGTATTCATCTATAATGAGCGAAAAAGGTGTATCATTACAGCCTGTAACAATCTGTGGGATGTCCGGGTCCGCATAATGGTACTGTACGTTTTTCAGATTATCGTTAACTATATGGAGCTTTATCGGGTTTCTTTTTTCGGACAGGACACACGGGATATAGATCACACCCGCTCCGTAACCCGTATCCTTTTCCGGATCAAAGGTTATAGACCTATGCCCAGAATCGGGGCTGCCGGGTATCATTAGCCACAATCTTCCGCTTTCCACATCATAATCATACTCATACGAAGAACAGCTGTTGTATACAGTTGTAAATACTCTGTTTTGTATGGAATAAGCTGTAGCATTTATTAATTCAGCTCTTATATCACCACTCGTCTCCTTGTCAAACACACGGTAATTGTGGTAGGTATCTCTATAAGAATTATTATCGTAGACACTTGTAATTGCATCCGGTTCATTGGGACTTCTGTCATAATATGTGATACGTCTTACCTTACCGCAGGTTTCACAGTACCATGTTCTTGCATTGCCCGACCCGAATCCGTAATAATCATGTGTCCTTTCCGAACCGGAACACGCTCCGGTAAATGTCTTTGCCGCATCTTCCTGTACAAAAGAAGGGATGTAACACTTACCGTCCTCCGACTCTATCTCCCCTTCTATCCGGACCGGCAGAGCCCATGCAAGCTCCCCGTTTATCCCGTGCCAGTATAGGCTCTTTCCGTTAAAGAAATCCTTTTCTATTACTTCCTTAACCACATCCCCGCTCTCGGTATCCATGTATTTTAGCACCAGTGTATTCTGTGCAGACTGTTCACGGCAGAGTACAAAGACGGTATAATAACCACCGTTCTCTTTTGTCTGAAATTCAACACTAAAGTCCGTACCTTTATTCAGGCTCCCGGGGGCATCTCCGAATACTCCCGGATCATTTAGATTGATAGCCGCAATATAGTCAAGCTTCCCCGATACAAGTATTGACTCATTGTCACCGTACAGGATACCATCCAGCGTATCAGGCTCATATACCCTGCCATCCTTGTTTATTACGCTGTCAAGATTGATGCTAAAGCTGCTGTTATATCCAAAGTGCCCGTTTCGAGAATCAGGATTGGTTTTCATCTCAGTCTTAAGCAGGGTTATGTCACCTGTTAAAGCATCATAATAAAAGTACCTGACAAACACCGAAGCATCATGAAATACCTGATCTTCATCAGCGGCCGGACTTAGAACAGGTGTGATATCAGGGTCCGGATACGGAGTTATATCAGGATCCGGGATAATATCTGGATATGGAGTCAGATCCGGTCTCGGTGTTATGTCCGGTGTGGGTGTGGCATCAGGCCCGGGTGTGGTACCGGCTCCTCCGTCGTCTTCCTTGTATGATGTGACAGGTACATACAATATCACGTCAAAAATACCGTTTTTTAACCCAGAAAAAGTATAGATATTGTCCTGTCTTTCCCTGTAACCGCCCTGGATATGATTAAGGGCTACAGCATCTTCAGTCCTTATATCAGCACCGTTTACAAGCTCCAGATCACGCCTAAGATTCCAAGTTGGAAAAAAAGCCTTGTTCAGCGGATCGTTATTATATACGTATACAGCTTTCATCGTGTTTCCGGTTATGTCTTTTCTGGTCCCCGGAGCTACCGATACATATTTTCTACCCAGCCTGTCGGTTATAGTATACGGTACTGTCTTGTTCCATACGGCATTTCCGGAAAGTCTCCCTTTTTCCTGCCTTACCACTACGCCCTCTTCGTTATAATATGCCGTATATACATCGCAAAAGCTCTTGAAGGGCACGGGTATATTCATGCACGCCTCCTGAGATGCGTGTGTGGCCTCGGTATTATTCCACTTTAAGGTAAACAGAGATGAATAGGTGTAGTAAGGCACATCATTGGTCACATGGTATGTCCTGTGCCATGAGTCATCGTTGCTGCCACCCGTCACCGCAAATACATGGTGGATGTAGAGCTTTCCGTACTTTCCGACCGCAGCGGCTTCATCCAGAAGGTTTAAAAGCAGGCTGCCGTCTATGACATAAGTTGTGGTTATGTATCCGTCATCATCCGCATCATCGCTGTCATACCAGTAAAAACTCTTAGTTTTGTCAGCTTCACTCTCTTTCACCGATCTGCCATCCGACGCTACCAGAAGCTCAAGTTTGTAATCCCCTGTTTCATCGATCCTGGATATATCATCGCTCTCCGAGACCTCTTTTAAGGATATCACAAACAGCCTGGTATAATACTTTATACCGCTTCCGGACGAAAAATGCTTTCTGGTATAATAAACCTTGTTTTCATTTTCCTTGTAGGTTATATCACCCGTACTGCCCAAACGGTATGTCAGATCGGAGCTTTCGGCATGTGCCTTTCCTATCCCGATAGTAATAAGGATCGCCACAAGGATCAGTAGGGATAATGCCAACATGCCCGCTGCTCTGTACTTTTTTATATTAATAGTCAAACTCCACCCCTCCCCTTAAAAAGGAAGCTTGTATAACCACGGATATAGCCCTGAGTAATCGATCATGATACCACGGGAAGTATTGCTGCAGCAAAGGCTTCCGTACATGTCGGCCGACCCGCTGGTATTAAAGTAAAAATCAGTCCATTCACCCATCTTATAACCCATGTACAGTTTTCCAAGCACACTTCTCGTAAACAGTGTGCCCGGTTCGTAACCACGCTTAACGGGATACAGGTACCCGTATGTATCCTGATCCGTACCTGTGGTTTTCCCGTTTTCGAGCGGTATATCCGATACTACCTTAAAATGTGCATAGACCTTGCAGTTATATTCCCCGTTATACCAGTATACAAGCGACTCATCGGCTGCCACCTTATCGCATACGATTATTGTCTTGTTTTCTACACAGTGTTTTATATAATCATTAAGTTCCTCGGATGAGAGGTATTTTTTCATGACATCCTGCCAGTCTTTATCGTTTTTTACAGTGCGGTAATCCACATTTAATGCGTACTCGTAAAACTCGACCGAACTCTTTGCAAGCTCCGCCGGCACATCGTCATTTCTATAACTCGATAAAAACACATTGGAACTGTATGAAAAGTCAGGTCCAGGGTAAACGAGAGCATTAAAAGCTTTTATCTCGTATGGAAATACAAAGGTAAAATTGGTACGACTCATCCTGGTCATAAGGTCATCCGCTCCGAGCCCTTTACCACTTTCGAAAAAGGCATGGGAAGTCATACCGTTAAACCCGGTTTCATATATGGCGTTGGGGTACGAATCAAGGATGTATTCATATAGTTCCGCGTTTTGGGGAAGATTGTTTTTTCTTAATACCTGAAGGCTTGGAGATAAAGAATATCTTTCAGTTTTACCTGTAAGCATCGAGACAAGCTTTTCCGCCTCTTTTACAGTGAGCTTAGTGGAAGGTTTAAAGTATCTTAGGTCGGAATATGCGGCTTCGGCGGTGCCGGTCATATAACCTCTGATAAAAACATATGCTCCGTTTTTTGCCGTCTTGGTATATGAAAACTTATCGCTGTCGGCTATTCTTTTCTTTAATACAAAGTCGATATCGCTGTCCGTGATCTTAGGTGCATAGATAAGTTTATCAGCCTGAGCTATAAGGTTGGCTGCAACGGCTCTTGTTATCGTTTTCTTTAGTTTCTTTAAGTCTGAAGACTTTACGAGCCCTGCCTTTACTGCAAGTGCGCAGTATCCGGCATCCTCACGGCTCAGCTTATACTTATCCATATATTTCTTTATGGTTTTATCCGAGATCTTTTTATTGCCGGCCTTAAATGTACCGTTATCGATGCTTAATGTGTACTTTCCGGCTTTAAGATGGGATTTGGCGATACCGTCTGTTATCATCTTTATTACCTCAAGTTTTGTAGCTTTTTTCTGCGCTGCAGAGACATCCCATACGGGTATGATACAGACTGTAAGTACTAATATCAAAACCATCAATACACATATCTTTATAAAAGCTTTCTTAGTGTTTTTCTTCATTGATCCATCCTTCCTTCTATGCAGTGCTCACATGCTTTTGCGCCGGTTAGCAGACACCCTTCCGCCGAAAAGAACATGTAGTTTATCTCTCCGGTATAGGGGCAGCCGGATATATGATAGAACATGTCCTCATCCACCACATAATATGTCCTCTCGGACACGCTGACAGATGAAAACCCGTATCCGTCATAGTTCCCGTTTCCTACCGGGTAGTCCCGTAGATTAGCAGCAAAAGCTATATCCGCTTCCTCCGTTCCCACGTCATAGCTTAACAGGTTGCTCCTTACATATCCTTTCCCGTCCGGACCGTACATATCCTCATCATCCGCCGGTATCGTTACTCCCGTTTCTCCTATATATCTGTATATATAATATCCGTCCTTAAGTGTGATCATAAAAGCAGGCACATATTTAATAAGCCCCCTTGCACTCTCCGGTGCATCCATTATCCCTAAGGATGCATACATGGAGTAAAAAAACGTATCTATCGCCTTTTGTTCCGTGTCAGGGCCAAAGCCTTTTATAGAAGCTCTTAGCTCTTTTGCTGCCGCTTCCACCGACATTTGCAGCTTTTCATCAAGCTCTGATCTTTCCCTGTCCATGTGCTTTTTCTCCGAGATTCTCATGTCTGTGACCATCACGGTCATGACTGCAAATATGACAAATATGATTATAAAATGATATACCTTCATATCCTGATCCTATCCGATCTTAGCGTGGCGGATCGCCGTATAATATACCGAAGCATCATCCATTATGTACAAGTAGACTGTGTCCAAAGGAAATATCGTAAACTCCTCTTTCTCATCAATCGTATCCAGTATCTCCTCCATAGTTATGAGGTGCCTGTATGAATAAGATGACTGATTACCTGCTTCATCCTCGGTGATATAGAAGCTATTCCTGTAAATATTTATATTAAACCTTAGTCCCGGTATTTGTTTTGTGATATCCTGCAAACGGCTTATGCTGTTCGCTGTTATACTGCCGTCATGTTCAAACCTTTCTATGATCATATCCGCCTGTTTCTCAACCTCGGTATATGCAACGTTTTCCGAAGCCG
The DNA here is from genome assembly GCA_024684355.1 of Lachnospiraceae bacterium. GTDB lineage: Bacteria > Bacillota > Clostridia > Lachnospirales > Lachnospiraceae > RUG11977. Next base: position 9,280 of record JAIKXA010000079.1, on the reverse strand, counting down.
ACACTGCCCAGACCGCAGGGAATATAAACATAACAACGACTAAAACCAAAGCGTCATAAAGCCTGCCCATCGCATCCATGTTCAGTCTCCTTTCGTCATCTCCATCATGCACCTGGCCGCTGAAAGCCATTCACCGGGATACATCTCGCCCTTCCCGTCTGCGACCATCTTTAAAAATATGTCATTACGATCCGCATTCCGTTTTCTTACATTTTCGGCATGTTCTGTAACATATGATGCAAACCTGTCTCCTGCCGCCTCGCTGTCCCATGATGCTTTTCCGTGTTCATACAGGTACCTGAAGCAGTGTGTTTGCATTTCTTTTTCAAGTGAGCTGCCGGTATTGGTTTTCGTAACCATAAATAATATTTCCGGCATATCGATATATGATCTTCCTTCTCTTAAATGCCTGTACGTCAGCATGATACAGTTGTAGAATGTTCTCAATTTCCTTGATTTTTTGATCTCCCGGTAGGTTTTTCCGTCACATGTATCAGAACCAAAAAACAGATTAAAAACACCTATTGAAAGATTAAGTGATGCAAAACATAAGAGGACAATTTTAACTATTAAATGTGAAATGATGCATACGCATATCCCCAGGATACATGCAGCAAGAATATTAAAGACCGGACCTCCAAGTATCATAAGTGCCGGGTCTGCCACTTCTTTTACCGGGTACATTAAGCACTGCCCTATCGGTACTTTTTTATAGTGCCTTACCCGGAGCCTGCCGTTTATCTTTTCTACGGATACTCCAAGTACTTCAAAATGAATAAGGCGATATCCCGTAAGAAGGCCGAATACCAAGTGTCCTGTCTCATGTATCAGTATAGTAAGAATAAACACGCCGGCCCCTCATTACACATCTTGTTTAACCCACCTGCAAGTATTAAAAGCAGTGTGACTGCTATGCAGAATAATACAGCTGCTGCCGCTATCACCAAAAAATCAGATATATCCTCCATACCTCCGCCTTTCCGTATAAATAATAATCATCAGTTTATATATCCGCCCGTTACATACGAACCGGAGCAGATATATGAATCCCAAAGTATGTTAGAAATCTTAAACGCGAAGCATTCCTTAAGAGGTGTAACCGTGATGGTCACCAACTTCCCCCGGACATCTATCGCTCCGTCAGCCTCCATACTTTCCAACACCTGCTCTATGTAGCTGCACCTTATGACTTTTTCGCTTCTCCCGATAAATACGGTACCTATCGTTATGCTAAGCTCATACGGAAAGCCAAGACTGCCGATCCTTTTGTGCATGTTTTCCAGGAGCTCTATCTCGATCGAGCCATTACACCTGATATCTTCAAAGGCAGAAGCTAATACCGATCTTACAGCATTTTCCGTTCTTTCAGCTTCCTTTACGCCTCTCATCTTTAGCGGTACCAGTGTCATAAGAAGTATTGCAAGCACACCGGCAAATATTCTCCCGGGCATAGCTCCTCCTTGTCTTTATCTCCCAGCTTTTACCTGCATTTAATGTTGAGTGAATTCGATATTTACTACCAGACCGTTACTGTTTTTATATACCTTACCCCTGTACGAAGCATTCTCATTTATATGTGCCTTATCGGTGATCTTTGATTCCTGGTTGGAGCCTGCATACTGCTTACCCGAAGGAGTTATGGTCTTATTGTCAGTGGTTGTTACCGCTGTTTTATTATTTGCATTACTGTAATTGGTACCCGTTGTATCTTCCTTGGTGATAACAGTAACCGAAACATATTCGGTCTGACACATCTCGTTGATAACCGAGATCACCTTCGACCCCGATACGTCCAATCCGTCATACATCGTGGCGCTTATCTCCGAATAATCGCTCATAAGCTGCGTATACTGGGTGGTACCGCCGTTTATGGTGCTCTTTGATGAATTCGCCATATATAATGCAAGGGCACTTAGGATTACGGCGATGATCACCGTTACCGCAAGCACAAGTCCTTTTACTCCTATCTCAACACTGTTTCTCTTATACATAATTGCCTCCCTTTTTTATTGTTTTTTACTGAATATAACTTCTGTTATGATATCGTTTTTGTTTTTCTTAACCGTGCATCTCCATTTTGAAAACGGCTTTATATACTTTTCACTCTCGGGGTTGGTAAGTGCATTCAGCGCACTGTACTCCGAGTATGATTCCGAGTGCCCCGAAGTCCCTTTAAGTGTTATGGAAAAAGGAGCTTCACCGCTTCCGTATCCGTCAAGGTTTTTCTTCATAAAATTGATCACTTCTTCACCGGTTACTGTTAGCCCATCGTATTGCATGATCTCACTGTTCCTTATTTCCATAGTGCGTTTACTTATGACCTCGGAGGATGAGTTGACCATACCCTGAGCCGAATTAAACTGTGATATCATTATCGAAACCAGAAGTACCGATAAGATAACGGCAGCAGCCATAAGCAAAGCTCTCGGTGCTATCTCTATACAGCTTCTGCTGTACTGAATGCTTTTGTTTTTATCTTCTATGACAGATATCTTTAGGTGTTCTTTCATGATGCATTTCCTCCGGTTCCTGCGCTTAACTTCCGCTCATAGCTATACCCGCACGGTATTCGTCAAATATCTGTACCGACCTTATCATAAATGGCCCAAGCAGATACCCGAACAGTATAAGACCTCCGGGAAGTACGGCAAGCACCGCACCCAGCATGGCTTCAGAATCGAGCATTATCTTTCTGTCCAGCTTCCGGTTTTCCTTGAAGTTTTCTATCTCCGAGGATATCTCCGCAAACGCTTCGTCAAGACCTATTTCCTCCGCTGCCAGAAAACAGTCTGCGATCCTTTTGAAATCTTTGTTGTTTTCTGCTTCGTACATCCTGGTTATGGCATCTTCATCGGATATGCTGTACTCATTTATACACTGTCTTATAACGGGCTTGTATATTTCGGAAAATCTTTCCATCTCTTCCAAAAGTGCAATCACACTTATGCCGGGTACTTTTTTTAGCATATGTATGATGCTTTGAAACTGCATGATCTCGTCCTGGATTTTGGAGCCGGAGACAGTGCTTCTAAACCACAGCCCGATATCAGGAAAGCAGTACAGGATAACCGCACAGATCACAGCTATCAGCATGTCTTTTAACCCGAACTTTTCATTCTCGTACAGGGATATCCTGTTTAATATCTCTCCTGCTGCCGCATCAGCTATCTTCTCAGTCCGGATGTCTTTTTCAAGCAGCAGTTCTTCTTTTATCTCAGCCCTTGTTTTGACTTTTTTGCTGTCTATGAGCCTGTCCACATATACCGGTATCAGGGTTTCCATGGCGGATAATTGTCTTGCATCGGCTTCCGCTACCAAACCGGTAACATCAGGTATATCATGACGGTAAATCGAAGCCGATGACATATGTGCAGATATCAGTACAAAACAGCTTACCCAAAAGCCTATGATCAGGTACATGAGTTTTAGGGTATAGAAGGTTTTTACGTCGTAACCTTCGCACAGTCTTCTTATCCTTTCGGATGTCTTTTTACGTTTTCCCCTGGTTAGCGGCTCTGTATACCTTAATACCGCTTTGCCGATAGGGGTTAACGAAAGCCTTTCCGCTATCTTGTGTTTTTTACCGGCTGTCTCCTCCCCGGATCTAAGTATCATGAGTGCGTTATAACATACGACTGTGACCAGGAGCAGACCTGCTTTAACGATACTTCCGGAATATCCGTAATAAAAGATATTTAGTGATGGTATGGTGGATGTACCCCACTTTGCTATAAACGGTATGGCCGCCACCGGAAGAACCGCAGTATACATAAGCCCGGAAAACCTGTGTTTCTTTTCGTTTATAAACCTGATATCTTCTTCTATCTCATATTTTAGGTGCATGCAGGAGTTAAGAAATACCGAGCCTTTTTCATCCTCTATATCCCCGTTTTCCTCAACAAGCCTTACCAGTGTGAGCAGGAGCTTAAGATATCTGTGGTATGAAGTATTAAGATATTTCTCCGCTTCAGTGTCGGGATCGGCAGCATCAAGACATTTGTATAACTCACGGATGTGGCCTTTCATTATATCTTCCGCTTCGTTTTCCGAAAGCTCTATAGCCGTTTTTACCGAGCCGCATTTGTAATAGTTATGTCTTACTGTATTTAGGAATGAATCAAACGCCTTTAAAAACTTTATCTCCAAGGATGTACAGGATGAAGAAATAAACCGATCCGCTATAAAGCGGATGGCAAAAACAGATACAAAAAAAGTGAAAAATGATGGATCAAGACCGAACAAGACCGCTACTGCCGGAACAGATACCGCATATATGTATACGAAGGTCCGGGCAGCTGCTGCCGAGCATTCTTTTAGGTCGGCATTTAAGAATACCCTGTACTTTTTTATAAGCGGGTTTATGAATGGCAGAAAGAGCGGGATCCGTTCCAGGATGTCATAGAGCCCCGAAAAGAAATCCTTTCCTGTTATACTTTTCTTTACAAAGATGCCGGACTTTTCCACCTGCTTTTTATCATGTCTCAAGTGCGGCACCTCCTGCTTTCGAGTTACTTAGGTAAGTTTCCCACTCGTCCAGTTTGCTTAATCCCGTCTTGGCGGCTATCCTGGTTTTGGTATAATCGGAAATATCAGCACAAAATCTATATGACATAGTGTCTTTTTCAAACCTTATGATGTTTCTTAAACGGTACAGGTATCTGTCGGTACTTCTCACAAAGTATTCCTTTATGGCATCCTGCGTTTTTTCGGGATAATCCTCTCTTTCCCTAGGTATGATCTCAGTGATGCGTTCTATGTAGAAATTTCCATCAACATCATGGACCATATGTACATCAAAGTTTAAGATATCTACCACCTGCTTTTCCGCAACCTTTACGTCACTTATGCCGAACTCGGCAACGAGCGCGTTTCTCAGATATTCTATAAGCTTATCCGTTGTTTCATGGTGCAGGGTGGTGACCGCCATACGTGAGCCGGACTGGGCTACCTGGACATACGCTCCCGCAATCTTGGGTTCATTTACCTCGCCGACTATCAGTATGTCCGTATCCATCTTTTTCGTGCCGGTTATGATATCGTATATGCTAAAATCCCCTCTTTCCTGCATCATGTGGATGTTTCTTTCGGGATAGACATTGTTCAGATTAAGCTCAAATGAGCTCTCCGCAACTCTTATGGTGTACTTTGGATCCATGAAGCCGACCAGGGATTTAAGAAGTGTTGTTTTGCCACCGCCCATGGGCCCGGATATACAGAAATTCATCTCACCTCCGGTAATGAGTCGTAGCAGTTCTATAACTGTCTCCGCGTTTTTGTGTGTTATGAGTGAGCTTATTTTCCTTGCATCGGATGACTTAAACTTTCTGACATAAAACGCCCATCCATCAGATACCGGAGGTCTGGCCGCAACTATTCGAGATCCGTTTTTAAGCGTACCGTGGATGATCGGATTTTTCCTGCTTAAGGATGTCCTGATGTTATACCTGTATATATTTTTTACTACTCTTTTTAAGTTTTCTTCTCTCTCAAATGACAGAAACTTTAGCCTTATGAGCTTACCATGAAGCACTGAATAGAGAGTCTCATAATTCATACTTGTATGGCTCATGTCATCGCTTCCTTCAAGCTCCTTCATGTAATCGTACTCCACTCTGCTCCTGCCGCCGACACCCGCGGATACACCGTCCACCGATTCATCCATAATAAGCAGGTCTGCACAGTCATGCCCATACAGCTTTTGATATATGCGCTGTGAGAGCATATCGAGTCTGTCAGTGAATTTACCGCCGGGACTCATGGCATCATACGCCGCATTGATATCATCGTCCGTGATGCATAACGGTGTATCGGCAACTTTTTCTTTTTCGGGGTCGGCCCATTCGAAATCTTCTGCCATCTTGGAGAAGCATCTGTTACCGTATTTTCTTGAGTACAGGACATACATATATTCAAACTTGTCCTGGGCATTCATGAGTGACGGGATATCAAACTTTATCAGGCGGCAGATATTTTCATTATCTATCTGCATACGTTTCTGGAGGAATTCTTTTATGTATTCCTTCATATACTCACGGTCTCCCACATCTCCGAGACATGCCTCGCGTAATGCTCTTTTAAGCCTTGCCTGCTGCTTTTCACGCTTTATTGTTTCTTCACGGTTAAGGTGAAGTTCCGTGTAATCCCTGCTTACGGTCTCATTGATAAAAAGCCTGCACTCCGTAAGTACCGTATCAAGGTTTATGATATCGTGTATTGTTCCTGCTTTCCCCTTTCTTTTTGTGGAAGGGTCGAACACAGCTATCAATACTGCCGGTACTAGGAAAAACAATATAAGTACTATCCAGATCATCGGTTTTCCTCCGTTACGGGTGCTGCTGTGTTATCGGTGCCTTGTCTGTCAATAAAATCCTTTAGGTGAAGTACCGTATCCTTTAAAGAAGAAAAGAAGGTAAACCCTGTATGGAATCTGTCACAGTCCAGATCGTCGGTTATAAACTTAAATACTTTTTTGTCGCTTATCGCATCCGAAAACTGTGCACTGTGCATGATACAAGCGGAGTTATACTTGTTTATTTTTTTGTATTTATGGGATAGATTTTTAAGAGAATACTTGCTTTCCGAGTCATAATCAGCAAACAGATAAAATATGTTCTTGTTTTTCAATATGTCGTTTTCAAAGAAGCTGTCAAGCATGTACAGATTCTGGTCAAGGAGGATAACGACTGCATCACATTCCTCACTTACCGACAGAGAATACTCATTTTCACCGGAATTCGTATCTATAAAAACAATGTCGTAATACTTCTCAACCTCACGGAAAATGTGAGAAAGCATGCCTTTGACCATGCTGCTCTCATAACCCTCGCGGCTGCTGTTACGTGTGCCTGCCAACAGATATAGCGCTCGTCCGACCTGTATGGTACAGTCGGATATCTGATCTTTCGTTATGTTACCTGATTTAAAATGGCGCAGTACTGCGTCTATACCTATGTCCCTGAAAAAATCCTCCTCGCCCACATCCCCTATCAAAGGCTGCTCCAGGTTGTTCAAGTTATAATGTGTTTGCGTTAGCAGGACTTTTTTGTTCTCCAGCTCTGCGTATGCTATCGCCACTGCCAACATGCTGGAAGTTGTACCCGTCCCGTGCAGAGGACTCCAAAATGCTATCTTCATCCTATATGCCCTCCCGATGCTGTCTTATATGCACGCTTTATATCCTTTTGAGGTATATCAGGCAATAGGATGGCTAAGATATCCGATATGAGCGACTTAAGCTGTGGGGATATCCTGTTAAACTTATACCTGTCATTGTGCGTGGCAAGTGTTTCCGACTTTTTGTCAGGGATATTGGGGACTAACGTATAAATCCTGTCACACTTTAGCTGTTCTGCAAGTGAGTCGATCTTTTTCTTAACTGCTCCGGTATAATCCTTTATCACAAGTATGCTGCCCGGGTCCTCCTTTAGTCTGACCAGTTGCATTAAGTTGTATGCTTTTTCGTCGGAAACATAGAGTGTAGGATGCCCGTCAGGTGTGAAACCGTCTGGATCATGAAGGCGGATTATTACGAAATATTCACTAGGTTCAAGGATGCCGGTTTCATACCCTATTCCCATATAGTCAAGTATGCACTCTGCCGGGTCCACTCCTTTTATATGCGATATACAGTAATAAAGATCATGATCCCTTGTCATATCCTCGATCAAAGGCTTTTTGCCTGCGGCATTTAAAACTGCAGACAGGTACAGTACTATATCCTCATAGTCCCTGCCGGTAACATTTAATACTTTTTTCTCTAATCCCATATCGAGCCTCCTTTGTCTTTTGACACGGAGTCATCGGTATTACCGGTTACTCTGCCCGTCATAACACGGGAACCGCTCGAGGACAGAAATCCCTTCATGGACTCTTCAAGTCTTATCCTCGCCTCATGGTCAGCTGGGGTAAAGACTGTATATGGATATGCCTGGTTTTGTATGAGTTCACATGTAACAAGTGACGGGATATAATTGGGCTTTGATGCAGGTATAAGTGATGGTTCTGTGTATTTTGTAAGGTATATAAGTACATCGTCATATATGCTCAGATCCACTTCTGCCGAGTCCATCATAAGAATCTCTTTTTCATCCAGATTGAATACAAGTGTTTTTCTTGAGTCATCCAAAGCCGCTATTTGTTTTTTGGCAAGGATAATGTAATCAGAGCCATCCGGATAGCGGAGTCTGACATCAACAAAATCATCTTTATTTATATATTGTGGGATATAGACCGAGCTATACTCAACCTGCATTAAGGCGTCGGACTCATCTTCGTTTTTTAAAAGACTTAAAGTAAGCTCTGTCCCCTTTTGTATGTCCATTGCAGCCTTTTTCCCGAAGTCCGCATCACTTATGTACCCGGCTGATTCGGAAAGTACGTAGGTTTCCGTCACCATATCCGGGCTCAGCATGGTACCTGCCATTATGTAACAGTTGGCAACATATACTTTCTGCGTGCCTTTTTCTATCCTATTCTCAAGCTCCGATACACGGCTTTTATACAGACTTATCTGTGGGTTTTCACGTATAACAAAAAAATATATCAAAAAGGACAACGCACAGATCACTGCAGCTGCCGCAAAAATAAAGACAGTTTTCCTGTGCCTGCCCGAAGAAAATCTCCTGATCTTTCTATGCATCAGGCATAAAACCTCCCTGTATTGAATTGTTTAAAGCATGGAAAAATAATGAATAATAAAACATTAAAAGAACGGATAATTATATCATCCGGTCGACCCGCTTATGAGCGGTATTAGATAAATAGATATTTCCCAATGTAAGGAACCGACATTTCTTACAAGGTGGATTATACAATATATGCTTTGATTTGTAAAGGGGGTAAATGAGAAAGGGCTGTGAACATTAAAAACCGGCGACAGTAACATGTCGTCCTGTCGCCGGTCAATTTTTTTGCTCTAAAACACTCTTAAAAACCGGATTTTGCTATAGTAAATTTTCCATTTTTAGTTCCAATATATGGATTAACATTTACCCCATTTTCAATTATTTCTTTTGCTGTAACAACATAAGTGGCTTTTCCTTTAAATACATTATTATAACAAGTTTTACTTCTTGCTGTCAACCTTGACGCTGATGGTCTTCTTGACTTCCACGCCGGCGTTATACTTGATAACCGCCTTGATGACAGGCATCTTGCCAGCTGCGTTTGCAGCGGACACAACCTTGATCTTTCCGGTCTCCGCATCGTAACTTACGGTTGCGGTTCCCTTCTTGCTGTCGCTGATCGTCCAGGTTCCATCATCGTTCTTCGTTCCGTTGAA
>JAIKXA010000043.1 GCA_024684355.1 Lachnospiraceae bacterium | reverse complement strand
CAACCTAAGAGCATTATCCATTCCGCTGTACAGTTTGTCGATGGTTCGATCATAGCACAGATAGGCGTGCCGGATATGAGATTGCCCATACAGTACGCACTTTATTATCCGGACAGATTAGACCTTGACTGTGGCAGAGTGGACTTGTTTGAGCTTGCAAAGATAGAGTTTTACAAGCCGGAATATGACACATTTAGGGGACTACAGCTCGGTATTGAAGCAGCCAAAACGGGCGGAAGCATATGCACGGTATTTAACGCAGCAAATGAATATGCAGTCAGCAGATTCTTAAAGGATGAGATCGGTTTTACAGATATCTATGATATTATAGAATACTGTATGGTTCAGCATAAGAATATTATAGAGCCCACACTTGATGAGGTGCTTGGAGCCGAGCAGGAAGCTGTTGAAAACGCAATTCGATATATTAAAAAATGATTGTATAGATTTTTACAATCAACAGATTTGGAGTAACAAATGGATACAGTAATAAGTATTATCATCGGTATTTTACTTTTTAGTACGATCATCATATTTCATGAACTGGGACACTTTATAGTGGCCAGGAAAAACGGTATAAAAGTACCGGAGTTCATGCTGGGCATGGGGCCTAAGCTTTTCAGCTTCAAGAAAGGCGATACCGTTTTCTCTTTGAGGCTTTTCCTTATAGGCGGAGCCTGTCAGATGCTTGGGGAAGATACCGACAGCATGGAGGAAGGTTCGTTTAATTCAAAAGGCCCTTGGGCCAGATTTGCCACCATATTTGCCGGCCCTTTCTTCAATTTTATTCTGGCTTTTGTATTTGCAGCGATCATCATCGGGATACTCGGTTTTGATTCACCTGAGGCCACATATGTAAAAGAAGGAAGCCCTGTAGCTACCACCGTATATACAAATGTTGAAGATCCGAATGATAAGATTACGGGAATCAGTGAAGGCGATGTGATAAGAAAATATGACGGTACGAGCATTACCGTATCCCGTGAACTGTTATATTATTTTGTACTCAACAAAATGGGTGTGGACCCGATAGAGATCGAGTTTGAATATGACGGAAAAGTTTACCGCGGACTTGTAACTCCCACCATATACAAGAAATACACAATTGGTTTTTCATACAATGCCGATGAGAATGAGTGTAAGATCGGTGAGGTTACCGAAGGCGGCGTACTTGAGTCATTGGGCGTACGAAGCGGTGATATCATACTGAAGGTGGACGGTACCGAGATACCTACCGGTAAGGCTATGAATGAGTACCTGACAGCACATCCTCTTGACGGCAGTATTATAGAGATGGAGATCAGCCACAAGGGCAATGTCATAACATACCAGGTACAGCCCGTATACAGTGAGAGCTGTGTATCACCCAGATACTTTGAAAACAGTATGGGCTTCTACTTTGATCATAATTCTTCGAGAATAAAGGGGAATCCTTTCCAGGTGATCAAGTATTCATTGTATGAAGTAAAGTTCCAGATATCTACTACGATCAAGGCTTTAGGTAAGCTCATCACCGGTCAGATCAGTCTGAAGAACAACGTGGGCGGTCCTGTAAGAATAGTTTCGGAGCTTGACAATACCATACAGGAGTCTAAGGAAGACGGACTGCTTTATGTAATTCTTAACCTGCTCAACTTTGCGATACTGCTGAGCGCAAACTTAGGTGTTATGAACCTGCTGCCTCTACCTGCATTAGATGGCGGCAGACTGATATTTATCATAATTGAACTCATATTTAAAAAGCCCATCCCTAAGGAAAAGGAAGGTATCGTACATGCAATAGGGCTTGTGTTCTTCCTGGTACTTATGGTGCTTGTATTGTTTAATGATATAAGGTATGTGTTCTTCTGATACCTTGGATGTGACGGATGACGGTTATCTTGTCACATGAGATGAAATTACGGTCAGTCTCAGATATCTTTTGTTACATCGCTCGTTTTATCGGATTTTGCATATTATCATCTTACCATTTTTTAGTAATGTATATGTAAAATCCTTATCAGACGTTTTTGCAGCGAGCAAGACCGGCTCGCTAACCGCAAAAAGTCTGCGCTTCGCGAATAGCGAGTAACAAAACACATCTGAGCCTGCCCAATAATATTGCAGTTGTTTATATATGTGACAAGAGAACCGTCCGTCTGTCACAAAAAGGGAAAACAATGGAAAGAAAACGAACAAGAGAAATTAAGATCGGTAATGTAAAGATCGGAAATAATAACCCGATAGCCATCCAGTCAATGTGCAATACAAAGACAGAGGATGTCAAAGCTACCGTTAATCAGATATTAAGACTGGAAGCAGCCGGATGTGAGATCATCAGATGTGCCGTACCTACTATGGAGGCAGCCAAAGCTTTTTCTGAGATTAAAAAAGAGATACATATACCGCTGGTGGCTGATATACATTTTGACTATAAGCTGGCTATAGAGGCTATAAAGAACGGTGCGGATAAGGTCAGGATCAACCCCGGCAATATCGGTTCTGAGGATAAGGTAAGAGAAGTAGTTAGCGCTGCTAAAGCTTACGATATACCTTTAAGAGTCGGTGTAAACGGCGGATCTTTGGAAAAGGAGCTGCTTCAGAAATACGGGCATGTGACCGCGGAGGCACTTGTTGAGAGCGCATTAAAAGAGGTTGATGGGCTCGAAAAGCTGGATTTTCATGATATAGTTATAAGCATTAAATCCTCGGACGTTATGCTGTGCATTAAGGCTCATGAGCTTATATCGGAAAAGACGGATCATCCTCTCCATGTAGGTATAACCGAGACCGGGCTGCTTGGAGAAGGAAGCATTAAATCCGCTATCGGTATAGGAGTAATACTTTATGAGGGTATAGGTGATACCATACGTGTTTCTCTAACCGATGATCCGATACACGAGGTTTATACCGCAAAATCCATCCTTAAGAATCTGGGTTTAAGAAAAGGCGGCATCAATATGGTGTCTTGCCCGACATGCGGACGTACCAGCATCGATCTGATCGGTCTGGCCGGCAAGGTTAAGGAGCTTCTGGACACTTATCCCGATACCGGAAAAGATATTAAGGTAGCCGTAATGGGCTGCGTGGTCAACGGACCAGGAGAAGCCAGAGAAGCAGATTTGGGTATTGCCGGAGGCAAGGGAGAAGGGCTGATATTCAAGAAGGGGGAAATAATCAAAAAAGTCCCTGAAGAGCTTCTTCTTTCTGAATTTAAAAAAGAATTGGATATATTATTATCATAATATATTGGGAACTATCAATTGTAACGTGTTACACCTCATCCGTCGCCTTATGGCGACACCTTCCCCTAGAGGGGAAGGCTTGTATACTGCGATAAGGAGTTATATATGCAGTTTTTAGAAGTTTTTGACGGACTCAGATCCGAAGAAAGACTTAAAAAGATATTTGAGAGTTCGTCCGTTACGGATATTACGAGCAGTTCGAAAAATAACCGTATGGATGTTTATATAGATTCCGACAAGTTTATTAAGACTGACGACAGAAAAGCCATGGAAAAACTGCTGCTCGATCAGTTTTTTGTGACGGAACATAAAGATGTTTTCCTGCATATCCGCTGTATTAAGGAAAACGGGGATATAAAGGATATTTGGAGTAAATATAACGTATATATCGATGATGAGTTCCAGTTTGAGTCGGGATTACTGGAGAGCATTTATAAAAATGCAGATATCCGCGTAAACGGGGACAAGATAAGCATCGAGTTGGATGACAATTTCATAAACCGCCAGACCGAGAAAAAGATCAAGGATACCATAACCGTATTTTTTTCGGATTATTTCGGGCTTACGGCACAGCTGGAGTTTTCCTATAAGGCTCATGAGGATGAAACCGATGACGAGCATCAGAGCTACATAGAGCATATGGAAAGCTATATTACTGCGCTTGAAAACGAAGAGTTTGATACAGTTGCAGAAGCTGCGGATACTGATGAAAAGAAGGCAGAAGCCGATAATGCCGGTAAAAAAGGCGAGCAGGATAAATCAGGCAAATCCGGCAGTGCAGGAAAAGCAGACGGAGCCGACAAGGGTGATAAGTCAAAAGGCTTTAATCAATTTGACAAGTCCAAGTTTGTTAAGAAAAAGATCGCACCCAAGGATCCCGATGTTATATACGGTACGACTGTTGAAGGCGATGTAATAGATATCTGCGATATTATCGATAATATGGGCGATGTCGTAATTAAGGGCATGATCCTTAAAATGTACGATACAATTAAGACCAAGACCGGAAAATATATTTTTAAGTTCAGCATCACCGATTTTACGGACAGTATCATATGTAAATTCTTTTTGAAGGATGACGACGATTTTAATATCGTAAACGATAATATTAAAGAAGGGAAATTCTTTATCATTAAGGGTATAGCCGAGACCGATGACTTTGAGATGAATCATGAAACCACCATCCAAAGGATACGAGGTGTTAAGCCCATAAAGGATTTCCGTGTTAAAAGAAGAGATGACGCTCCGGTAAAACGTATCGAGCTTCATGCACATACCCAGATGAGTGACATGGATGGTGTAATACCTGCCGATGTCCTGGTAAAACGTGCATTTGACTGGGGACACAGGGGTATTGCCATAACCGATCACGGTGTGGTACAGTCGTTTACCATAGCGAATCATGCTCTTAATCCCAAAAAGATGAGCCCCGAGGATGCGGAAAGATTTAAGAGCTTTAAGATAATATACGGCTGTGAAGGCTATATAGTTGACGATGAGCCGGATACGGTCACCGATGCTAAGGGGAATGTATTTAAAAAGCAGGCAGACGGAAAGTATTCCGATGAAGACCTGAAGAAGATGCCTTCATATCATATAATACTTTTGTGTAAAAACGATACGGGCAGGATCAATCTGTATAAACTGGTATCATTGTCGCATATCAATTATTTTTCGAGAAGACCGCGTATACCTAAGAGCCTGTTAAAGGAAAACCGTGAAGGTATCATAGTCGGTTCCGCATGTGAAGCCGGTGAACTTTTCAGGGCAGTGGTACATGATAAGCCCATGGAAGAGATCAGACGTGTAGCTGATTTTTATGATTATTACGAGATACAGCAGATCGGCAACAACGCCTATATGATCGAGGATGAGGATTTCCCCGAGATACAGAACGAAAATGACTTAAGACGTGTTAATAAACGTATCTGCGACCTGGCCGATGCAGACGGGAAAATGTGCATAGCTACATGTGACGTACATTTCTTAGACCCCGAGGACGAAGTATACCGCAGGATCATCATGGCGGCAAAAGGCTTTAAGGATGCGGATAAACAGGCACCTCTGTATCTGCATACCACGGACGAGATGCTTGAAGAATGCAGCTATCTCGGAAAAGATAAGGCTTATGAGGTGGTAGTTACCAATCCTAACCGTGTATTTGACATGTGCGAGAAGATAACACCCGTAAGACCTGATAAATCTCCGCCTGTAATCCCTGATTCGGATAAGACGCTTAGGGATATCTGTGAGACAAGAGCTCACCAGATATACGGACCGGAGCTGCCCAAACAGGTAAGTGCGAGACTTGAACATGAGCTTGAATCGATCATAAAGAACGGTTTCGCAGTTATGTACATCATAGCGCAGAAGTTGGTATGGAAATCAAATGAAGACGGCTACCTGGTAGGTTCACGTGGATCTGTCGGTTCATCGTTTGTAGCTACCATGTCCGGTATTACTGAGATCAATCCTCTGCCTCCGCATTATTACTGCCCGGAGTGCCATTATTCTGATTTTGATTCTGATACATGTAAGGAATACGTTTCAAAATCGGGATTTGATATGCCTGATAAGGACTGTCCGGTATGCGGTCATAAGCTGGTAAAAGAAGGACAGAATATCCCGTTTGAGACATTCCTTGGTTTCAACGGTGATAAGGAGCCCGATATAGACCTTAACTTCTCCGGTGAGTATCAGAGTAAGGCGCATGACTATACCGAAGTTATATTCGGAGCCGGTCAGACGTTTAGAGCCGGTACGATCGGTGCACTGGCAGATAAAACAGCATATGGAGAAGTATCAAAATATTTTGAAGAACACGGAATGAAGGTGCGTGAAGCCGAAAAAGACAGGATAGTAGCGGGCTGTGTAGGCGTAAAAAGGACTACGGGCCAGCATCCGGGCGGTATCGTAGTACTTCCTTTGGGTGAGAACATCTACTCGTTTACTCCGGTACAGCATCCGGCAAACGATATGACTGTTTCTACGGTTACCACACATTTTGATTACCATTCCATAGATCACAACCTGTTAAAACTTGACATACTCGGGCACGATGATCCCACCATGATAAGAATGCTTGAGGATCTGACGGGACTTGATGCTAAGACCATAAGAATGGATGACCCTAAGGTCATATCACTTTTCGCATCTTGTGATGTGCTGGGTGTTACTCCTGAGCAGATAGACGGAGTAGAGCTCGGAAGTCTGGGACTGCCTGAGCTTGGTACAAACTTCGTTATACAGATGCTTAAGGATACTAAACCCCAGAGCTTTTCGGACATGGTTAAGATATCCGGACTTTCACACGGTACGGACGTATGGCTGAACAATGCTCAGTATTTTATAAAGAACGGCGACTGTACGCTTTCTACGGCTATTTGTACCCGTGACGATATCATGATCTACCTTATAAATATGGGCCTTGACCCGGGACATTCATTTAAGATAATGGAGAGCGTCCGTAAGGGTAAGGGACTTACTCCTGAGATGGAAGAGGAAATGATAGCCAACAATGTGCCCGCTTGGTACATTGAGTCATGTAAACGTATTAAATACATGTTCCCTAAGGCACATGCATGCGCCTACATGATCATGGCATTCCGTATCGCATATTTTAAGGTTTATTATCCGTTGGCGTATTACTGTGCATTTTTCAGCATCAGAGCTTCTGACTTTGATTATGCCATAATGTGTAAGGGTAAGGATCATTTAAGGGCTGAAATGAAAAAACTTAACGAAAAGCAAAAGACAAGCAAGCTTTCAGCCAAGGAATCGGGTATGTATGATGATATGCGTCTGGTACTTGAGTTTTACGAGCGCGGATTTGAGTTTATGCCGATAGATATCTACAAGGCTAAGGCAAGACATTTCCAGATGATCGATGGCAAACTTATGCCTTCACTTTCTACCATAAACGGTCTGGGAGATAAGGCGGCCGAGCAGATAGAGGATGCGTCGTCAAGATATAAGTATGTATCCAGACAGGACTTCAAATCAAAGTGTAAAATAGGAGAGTCAACAGTGGAAACTATGGCCGAACTCGGCATACTTGATATGCTCCCGAAATCGGACCAGATGTCATTTGAAGATTTTTTTGGTAAAATGTAAAAAAGTGCTTGCTTTTTTATAATATCTGTGATAATATATCAACGTTGCGAAAGCAACGGCGATATTGGCGAATTGGTCAAGCGGCTAAGACGCCGCCCTCTCACGGCGGAAACAAGGGTTCGATTCCCTTATTCGTCAGACTTAAACCTTGGATCTTTGTCCAAGGTTTTTTTCTTACTTATGACAATGGGGTATAATTATGAGAACTTTTATCTGGGACTTAGACGGCACATTACTTGATTCATATAAAACGATAGTTGACGGTTTATATGATACATACAAGGAATACGGTATAGAACTTAATAAAGAAGAAATACATGAGCATGTAATAACTTATTCCGTTTCTTCTTTTATAAATAAGATGACCGGTGTGACCGGAATATCATTTGATGAGATGAAGAAAAGATATTCTGAGATAGGGGAAGAAAAGAAGAAAGAGATCCGGCTGATACCCGGAGCTAAAGAGACTTTAAAAGCTTTATCCGACAGGGGAGATAAGCATTATGTATTTACCCATAGGGGTAAGTCCACCGAATCTGTACTTAAACAGCTGGATATATATGACGTCGTTGATGAAATAGTTACCAGCCAGAGCGGATTTGCCCGTAAGCCGGAACCTGACGGTATTAATTATTTTGTAGATAAATATGATCTTAATCGCAAGAACGTTTATTATGTTGGCGATAGAACGATCGATATGGATTGTGCAAAGAATGCAGGAGTTAACGGCATATTATACTTGTCTGAGAATAGTTATTGCAAGCCAAACGGTTCTGAAACATTTATTGTTAATGAATTATCAGATATTGTCTTATTATAATTATTATTATCATATACGAGACATAATTCGGGGATGATACAGTCACCCTGCATTCGTTATTAGAGTTTTTATAAAAAATATACAAAAATTGCTTGACATATTTGTTGAAAACTACTAAAATAATTATTTGTGTGATTGTGCTATAAGATTAACTATCTTTAATGCATATATTAATACAAAAAACTAAATATTGGAGGTGCTCCTGTGGAATACGTTATAGGAGCGGTGATCGGTT